>JBDTRF010000237.1:0-5736 GCA_039931815.1 Gemmatimonadota bacterium | reverse complement strand
TGAGCGTCAAGCGCTTTGCCAAGACCCTGGAGTAGGGAGGCGGGTGGGAGGATCGGTATCGGGGCAACCCGCGGCACCCCTGCTTCGAAGGGTCGACAGACCGCAGCGCGCGAAAACACGAAGAGCGAAAACGATCAGAGTCGTATATAAGAACGGCTCAAGAGTCGGATGAACGTTCCGACCGCCTGACGGTTATGCCGTGCTTTCGCTCGCTGCTGTTCGTCGCCCTCCTATGCAAGGTTGCTCCGGCGTGCTCCAGCAGGAAAAGTGGCAGCGGAACAACCGGGCCCGTTATTTCCGGGGCTGGCGGTGCTTTTTCTTTCCTCCCACCGGTCCCGACTCGAGAACTTCCGTTTCCTCCTGCTGCTGGCGTTCTTCGCTGTCTGGCTGGGGATGTTTCCCCATTTTGTCAGCGTCTCTCGGATCATCATCCTGAAAAAAGAGTTCCTGGGGTACGTCTCCCGCGGCCTCTGGCTCTCCCGGGTGCTCAAACTTCCTGCGCTGCTCGGGATCGAGTCTTCCAAATGCGGCCCCTGTATTTTTAGCCATCGTATGCTCCTGTGGCGGGTCGGGTAATTGTGGCGTTCCAACCAGTAAGACACTATAAATTATCAGTCAAAGCCGACGTGAGTGGCGTCACGTTGCTTGCGACTCGACCGCTCGCGGTTGTAGAAACAGATCTCCCCTGTTTCCTTCACGGGAAGGCCGGAACGGCTCTCTCTTCCACTTCCATTCTCCACACATATGGCTATTGAATCAATTAATCCGGCAACCGGTGATACGCTCGAACAGTTTGAGGAGATGACCACCGGTCAGGTCGACACGATTCTCGAGCAGTCGCATCGCGCGTTTGCCGATTGGCGCCGACGATCGTTCGCTGAGCGCGCGGGGCTGATGAAGGGCGCCGCGAGGGTCCTGCGAGAGCACAAGGCTCAGTATGGAAAAACCATGGCGCTGGAGATGGGAAAGCCCGTGACACAGGGGGAAGCCGAGGTGGAAAAATCGGCCTGGGTGTGCGACTACTACGCGGATAACGCGGAACGCTTCCTGGCGGACCAGCCTCGAGAAACCGACGCCTCTCTGAGTTACGTGCGTTTCGATCCGCTCGGCCCCGTCCTCGCAATCATGCCGTGGAATTTCCCCTACTGGCAGGTGTTTCGCTTCGCCGCACCGGCGCTGATGGCCGGCAATACCGGCATCCTCAAGCACGCCTCGAATGTGCCTCGCTGCGCGCTCGATATCGAGAATGTGTTTCGCCTGGCGGGCTTTCCGGACGGCGTGTTCTGTTCAGTCCTGGTGGGGAACCAGGCGGTAGCTGCCATCATTGGAGACGACCGGATCGTCGCCGTCACGCTGACGGGCAGTGAGCAGGCGGGCATCAAGGTCGCTGAGCAGTCGGGGCACCATCTCAAGAAAACGGTGCTCGAACTTGGCGGAAGTGACCCGTACATCGTGCTGGCCGATGCCGACGTGACGAAGGCTGCCACAACCGCAGCCGACGCGCGCCTGATCAACAGCGGGCAGAGCTGCATCGCCGCCAAGCGATTCATTGTCGTCGAGGAGGTTGCCGATCGATTCATCGAAATCTTTGCGGTTGCCATGCAGAATCGCGTAATGGGAGATCCCCTGGACCGCGCGACCAACGTCGGTCCGCAGGCCAGGGTCGATCTCCGTGATTCGCTGCACCGACAGGTGGAGGCTTCCATTCAGAAAGGCGCGCGACTCGAGCTGGGGGGGAAGCCACTGGCCGGGAAAGGTGCGTTCTATCCTCCGACCCTCCTGACCGGTGTCACGCCTGGAATGGCCGCGTTTGACGAGGAAACATTCGGACCGGTCGCGGCGGTCATCCGGGCCAGGAATGAATCGGATGCGATTCGCCTGGCCAATGCCGTCTCTCTTGGGCTGGGGTCTTCCTTGTGGACCGAGGACCGGGCGCGGGCCCGTCGCCTGGCGCAGGACATTGAAGCCGGCTCGGTATTCGTGAACGGCCTGGTCAAATCCGATCCGCGCCTCCCGTTCGGCGGTATCAAGCGCTCTGGATATGGGCGTGAGTTGTCGGAATTCGGCATTCACGAGTTCGTCAATATCAAGAGCGTCTGGATTGCCTGATCTTGGTGACAGATCAGCAAACCGCCCGCCCGATACCTGGAATCAGCCCATGACGGACGCCAGTTTTCGTATCCCGGCGCGGATCGCTTCCGGGGTCGAGGCCGCATACCCCAGCACCAGGCCCTGCCTCGATTTGTTCCCCACGTAGTAGCGCGAGAGTGGCGGCGTGATGATCCCCACCTTTGCCGCCGCCAGAGAGACTCTGCGGTCGTCGAGGCCTGCGGCCAGCCAGCCCGTGAGATGAAGTCCAGTGGTCGAATGAACCAGCTCGATCCGTCCGTTCAGGTGCCGCGCCACCTCCCCGATCATCGCTTCCCGCCTCTCCTGGTACACCGATCGCATCCGCCTGACGTGCCGGGCATAGTGACCTTCCTCGATAAACGCGGTGAGGATCACCTGGTCTATTGTCGGCGCGTGCTGGTCCCCGTAACCGCGTACCGCTATGAAGGCGTCGACCAGGTTCACGGGCACGACCAGATATCCCAATCGAAGGGAAGGGAAGAGGGTCTTGCTGAAAGTGCCTGCGTAGAGAACCCGATCGTTCTGGTCCAGGCCCTGCAAAGCCATCAATGGATGTCCGCCGTAGCGATACTCGCTGTCATAGTCATCTTCCAGGATCCAGGCGTGGTGTTGGTGCGCCCAGGCGAGCAGCTCTATTCGTCGGGGAAGACTCATGGCGCCGCCGATAGGGTACTGATGCGAAGGTGACACGCAGACCAGCTTCGCCGCCGGTCCCCGCTTTTTCCCGATCGCCACATCGATGCCATTCGAGTCTACCGGAACCGGGACGATGTGAGCGCCAGCCAGGACCAGTCCACCTCGCGCCCCCAGCCAGCCCGGTTCCTCCAGCCAGGCGGAATCGCCCGGGTTGAGCAGGACCCGGGGCGCCAGCTCAAGGGCCTGCTGACTGCCGCTCAGGATGAAAATCTGATCGGGCTGACACTGAACGCCCCGCGCCGTGCGCAGGTGGGTCGTCAAAGCCTGGCGCAGCGGGAGATATCCGCGCGGGTCACCATGGGCGAGCAGTTCGACGGGAATGCGGCGCATGCATCGGCCCGCCGTTCGGGACCAGACGTCAATCGGGAAGAGATCGATGGCCGGAATGCCTGGCCTGAAAGCCTGGCTCGAGACCATCGGGGCCATCGAGTCGCTGGGAAGCTGCAGCAATGCCGCCGCTCGCCGCGAAATCTCTCCCTCCGCCCGGAGCGCGGCGGTACGCTTTGGACGGGTCGGCAGCAACCGTGAAGGCACCGCCCCGGCAACCCGGGTTCCCGCTCCTCGCATGCCGACCAGGTATCCCTCGGCCAGCAGCTGGTCAAAGGCGAGGAGGACCGTATTGCGGGAGACACTGAGATCCTCCGACAGCGCACGCGTGGAGGGCACGCGGCTCGCCGGAGTCAATCGTCCTGAAAGAATGGCGTCGCGGAGACCAAGGTAGATCTGGCGGTAGAGCGGCTCCGGCGCGGTGGCATCAATGGGGATCAGGGCAGCGGGGGCGCTGCTGGCACGCGTACGCACGGGCATATCCGGAAAGTGGTACCATAATGATGCTACATTATGGCTCTTTTGTGCAAGCCACATCGAAGCTACTGTTTCCCTCGAGTCGGAACACCCACCGCGGATCGAGGAGATGCCATGACGATTGAAATCAGCTGGATCCCGGGCCTGGTCGGCGGCCTCACGGCAATGATCCCCGGGTCGATTGTGTTTGCGCCCGCGGTGCTCGGCCGAACCTGGATGAAGGAACTTGGGCTGACCGAGGAGATGTGCCGGCAGCAGGTCGGCAGCAGCAAACTTAGTGCGGCGCTGCCGGTGCTGCTGACGCTGGTGACGATGGTGGTGACCGCGCTCGTCATGTCCATCATCGCCAACGCGGCCGGTGCCGCGGGAGTGGCCGAGCATCTCGTAATCGCCTTATTCTGCAGCTGGCTCATGATTGCGGCGACGCTCGTGCTGGTGTTCTTTGAACGGCGTTCCTGGGCGCTGCCTGGTATCAGCGCCATCAACCACCTGGGGAGCTGTGCGGCGATCGGTGTGGTCCTTGGGTTGTTTCACGCCAATCCCCGCTGATTGCTTCTCTGTCACCGAGGGTTCTGATGAACATGGCAAAGATCGGCTTCGTATCGTATCCCGGGGCCCCCACCCTTACGCCGGACGATCGTCTCGTGTTCGAGCCGCTGGCGGAGCTGGGCGGTCTGGCCGTGGCGCTGGTCTGGAGTGATGAGAGCGTGCGATGGGGAGAATACGCCGCCGTGGTTGTTCGCTCCACCTGGGACTATCACCTGGTGCCGGATTCGTTCCGGACCTGGCTTGACCGGATGGAGCGCGACGCAATCCCGCTCTGGAACCCGACGGCCCTCATCCGGTGGAACATGAACAAGACCTACCTGCGGGAGTTGGAGGTGAAGGGCGTCTCCATTCCAGCAACGGTATGGCCTTCCGTTGAAGGCGCAGCCGACCTCGGTGCCATCCTCACGGAACGGGACTGGGACCGTGCCGTGGTCAAACCCACGATTTCCGGGTCGGCCTTTTCCACGTGGGTGACACGTCGGGCCAGCGCGAAGGCAGACCACCGTCGATTCTCTGAGATGCTGCAGGCGGGGCAGGTCATGGTGCAACGTTTCGAGCAGGCGGTTGTGGACGGCGGGGAGTGGTCGCTGGTATTCCTCGGAGGCGAGTTCAGTCACGCCGTCCTCAAACGTCCAGAAGCTGGAGATTTTCGGGTTCAACAGCAGTTTGGCGGTACGATCACCGTTGCCGAGCCCCCCGAGAGCGCGCTGGCCGCCGCGCGTGCCGCCCTTCGGCTGGTGGAATTTCCCTGGCTGTATGCCCGGGTCGACATGGTGCACTCCGAGGGTCGCTGGCTCCTCATGGAGCTGGAGATGCTGGAGCCGGATCTTTTCCTCCGGACCAATGAGGCCGCGCCGCATCGATTCGCCCGGGCAATTGCCGCGGTGTCATCAGCCGGACGACCGGCCTATCGCTGAGTCGTGTTGCCCGCGGCGTCCCACGCCCCGTAGCCGCCAGTGAGATTGGACACGTCCTTCCGTCCGAGTTTCTGAGCCACGCTGGCCGCAATCGCGGAGCGGCCTCCTCCCTGACACTGCATCACGACGGGCCGATCAGCTGGAATCTCCCGGATGCGATCTGCCAGGTGCCCGAGGGGGATGTGCAGCGCACCAGGTATATGCCCTGCCTCCCATTCAGACAGCGCCCGTACGTCCACAACGGTGACCTCACCCAGGCCTTTGGACAATTCGTCGGTGCTCACCTGCGTCGTGGTTTCGAGGCGTCCCCCTTCACGAGTCCAGTGTTCGATGACTCCACTGGGGAACACACCGGTCACTCGATCGAACCCGATCATCGCCAGGTCTCTGATGGCTTCGTCAAGAGCCTTCTCGCCGGCCTTGTCATCCAGCAGGAGATAGATGTCCCGGTCGTAGGAAAGGAGCCAGCCGGCCCAGCTGGTAAAACTCTTATTGAGTGGAATGCTCAGGGTTCCCGGGACGTGTCCCTCGGCATGCGCCGCGGCCGGTCGTGTGTCGATGATCTGGGCATCTGACTTGAGAAGTTGCTGGAGCTTTGCCGACGGCGTTTCCGGAGGCCGCACGAATCCGTGCAGGACTC
>JBDTRF010000236.1:0-5754 GCA_039931815.1 Gemmatimonadota bacterium | reverse complement strand
GTCGTTATATCCGGTTCGATTCGTTTGATGCGGAGCAGACCGGCGGCGGCGCGCGGCCCTATTACAACGGATGGGACATGACGAGTGCCATGCACCCTCAGACCATCCTCGCCTACGGATATAACGACCAACCGCTGGAACCCGGCCACGGAGCGCCGCTTCGACTCTACTCACCGCTCAAACTGGGCTACAAACTCACGAAATATCTGACGAAGGTGACGTTTACGACGGAGCGACCGGGCGGATACTGGGAAGATATGGGCTACCCGTGGCTGGGGGGCGTTTGAGCGTCGTCAGAAAATATGAATGGGGCAGTTCTGGAAGGGGACGGAAGCGATTCAGCGATGTGCGTGAAAGAGGGTCGGCGGGATGGGGGCCATAAACGATACCGATGCGATAGCGAACACTGTCGACCAGCCGGCTATCAGAAATTGCCCACACGTACTGCTAGTTGTCGTCGGCCTTCTCCACCTCGACGTCGGCGCTGCCATCCCGCTGGTAGGTGACCATGACGCGCCATGGCTGACAGCAGACCTGGCAGTCCTCGACGTAATCCTGGACTGAACCACTGCCCGGGTCGAGCGAAATTTCGACCGTCTCCCCGCAATACGGGCATTCGACGCTCGCCTCCATATCGGTGGGACGATCGCTCTCTTCAAAATCCTCGGGGATGTCGGAATCTCGTTCACTCATCGAACTGGGCTTGCACTTTCGGTAGAGGAATCAGTCGCGTACCATCAATATAGGTCAGTGGACCCGGATCAGGGTCCAGTGGCCATTCTCGACCACTTCCCGAGACCAGAGAGCGCATCTACCCGTGCTGCGTCGCGTCCCGCTGACAACGGTGCTGATTACCAGCGGAGTTCTCGCCGCAAGAGTGTTCCGGGTTCCGGTGCTGACCGATCCCCTGGGGAGTCCCCTCCCGCCTCAACTCCATCTGGGTTTTCCCGCGTTGAATCTCGTGTTCGCCCCGCTGTTCGACCTGTGGGACGCCGTTTCCATGCTGAGTATGCGACGCCTCACCGGATTGGTCGCGGGGGTGCTCCTTTTTTACCTCGCGTGGCGGGTAGCGGCAGCGTTGAGTCGCCGGCGCCGGGATCCCGACGCCGGGCCCCCCATCGGTGTTATCCGTGAGATCGGGATTGCCCTGGTTTCCCTGGTGACCTTTGCCGCCTTTGTGGCGGGCGGTCTGCTGTGGCACCGACCCATGGTATCCCTCCAGGGTGCCATGTCCGATATGATGGTCGTGGATTTTCACTCGCACACGAACGCTTCTCACGACGTCCGCGGAACCCTGATGAACGGATACGACGCGGCCGCCAATCGTCGGTGGCATGGACGCGCAGGATTCGATGCTGTTTTCATCACCGACCACAACACGGTTCAGGGAATTCCTCACACCGAGGCGGCACCGCGAATACCAGTTCTCTGCCCCGGCATTGAAGTGAGCGCTTACCGAGCCCATATCGTACTGCTGGGGAACAGGGACAGCGTGAATCGCTCTGCGTACAGTGATTCGCTGGGCGGCGTCCTTCAATTGCTCAGGGAGAGTGAACGAAAGTTTGGCGCCATCACGATCGCATCCCTCCCGGAATACGATCGCAATCACTGGGCGAATCTCCCGGGCTTCGTCGACGCGGGCGTAGACGGTTTTGAAATCGTCAATGCCTCTCCCAAGGCAAACGAGTTCAGTCAGGCCCATCGCGACAGTGTCATCGCGCTCGCCCGGTCGCATAACCTCCTCCTCGTCGGGGTCACCGATAACCATGGCTGGGGTGCCACCAGCATGAGCTGGAACCTGGTAAGGGTACCCGGCTGGCGGGCCCATCTCCCGACCGCGTGCGGGACGCTGCTGGCGCGCCTCAAGGCCGGCGGAACCGACGCCGTGCAGGTGATCGAACGCCATCACCTGGCCGCCGATTCCCGCTGGCCCTTGATCCTCACGCCGGTGGCCGTCATCTGGGAAACCTGGCGCTCGCTGAGCTTCCTGCAGCTGATGAGCTGGCTGATCTGGGTCTGGCTGATTGGACTGCTGACGGAACGCCACCGACAGGCTGGCTGAGCCCAAGGCTTACTCGGCACCGCAGGCCCTGATCTGGCTTACCGGAGGGAGCGCTTCGGGCGCGACAAAGATGGCGAGGTAAGCCGTGGACGGCGTGAGGAAAGTGAACTGGGTTTCGCGATAGCCCAATGCACCCAGCTCGCACCGGAGGAGAGCAGCCGGAGTGCCCTCATGGTCCGTGGGCCGCTCCTCCTCGATGATGCCCAGCCTTGCGCCCGGCGCGAGGGACGGGAAAAGGCGATAGAAAAATTCATAGGGATTCTCGATTTCGTGATAGCGATGGTCGAGAATCGCAATATCGACCGACCCAGGAGGAAGCCGGGGATCCCCACCTTCTCCCTGGACGACGAGGACGAAAGGGAAACCCTCCCGCTCCAGCCTGCCGCGAAGTTCCGCCAGGTAGCCCGGGTTCTCATCCTCGGCATAAAGAATTCCCGTTTGCCCCAAACGGCGGGCCAGGCGCAGCGTGTAGTACCCACGACCGGCACGGATGTGCGCCACGCGATCCCCGGTTCTGATCGACAGCCAGTCCATTACCTTTTCGGCTTCGCCCCTCTGGTCACGGGATGCCTCGCTCCCCCACTCCGGGGTACGAATCCGGAGGCCAGGTCGATAGACCGGCGGGAAGGACGAATCGTCCTGGGCCAGCGCCACTGAAGGCGAACCCGAGTCAAATGCGATGAGTGCCGCGGCAAGCAGGAGCAGACGGAGGAGCATAGGCGGAAACTAATCTCCACGAGTGGGCAATTGCCGGTTCTCCTTACTTCAGTCCCGAATACCATGGCCACAGTTTTTCTCGGAACTGGCTTCGCGGTTCCCGATCGGGTTGTAACCAACGAGGAACTTTCCCAATCGATGGACACCTCAGATGAGTGGATCCGCACCCGAACCGGGATTGCGCAACGACACTGGGTGAGCGAAGGAGAGACCGGCGCCAGCCTTGCACTCACCGCATCTCAACGGGCGCTGGAAGCCTCCGGACTCAAGGCCTCAGACCTCGATGCGATAGTGTTCGCCACCAGTACGCCGGATCATTTTATTCCCGGCGGCGGCGTCTATCTGCAGCGAGACCTCAATGTGGGGACGATCCCGGCGCTGGATATCAGGACCCAATGCAGTGGATTCGTCTACGGCCTCTCGGTCGCCGATGCCTGGATACGCTCCGGTCAGTACAACCGGATACTCGTCGTTGGCGCGGAAGTTCAATCAACCGGGATGGACGTTTCAACCGCGGGGCGAAACACGGCGGTCATTTTTGCCGACGGGGCTGGCGCGGCGATACTCGCTCCTTCCAATGACCCGGGGCGAGGAATTCTCGGATTCGACCTGCACGCGGAGGGGAAGTACGCCGAACTGCTCTGGGTGGATGGACCAGGTTCGATGTACCACCCTCGCGTGTCCGAGCAACATCTCACGCAAGGGCGCTACTATCTCCAGATGGATGGCAAGGAAGTCTTTCGGCATGCGGTCACACGGATGCCGGAATCGGTCCAGGCCGTGCTTGCCAAGGCGGGATACACGACGGCCGATATCGCGCTCCTCCTGCCTCACCAGGCCAACCTGAGAATCTCCGAAGGAGTGCAGAAGGCGCTCAAGCTCAGGGATGACCAGGTCTACAACAACATCATGCGATATGGAAACACGACAGCCGCGACCATCCCGATCCTGCTGGATGAGTGCGTGCGATCAGGACGCATTCACCCGAACGACCTGGTCGTGTTCACCGCGTTCGGTAGCGGGTTCATGTGGGGAAGCGTCCTGATTCGCTGGTAGCCGGGCTTCGGTGGACCAAGTCTTTTTAGGGCAATGACTTATAAGTAATGAAACGAATATTGATGTCGTTTCGTACTGGAACACAACCTCTAACTCGAGCAGTGCGCCATGATTTCATCCACCCTGATGCTGATCAGTGCAATCATCACCGTCGCTGCCGGCCTTACCGGCTTTCTGCTGGCTCGGCGTTTTGTCGCTCGCCGCCTTCGTTTTGTTGATGCCGTGTATTCACCGGCCGCTCCGTTCCTGATTGCGGCCCTGGCCATGGTCATTGCATGGCCGGTCTCCGCCCTTCCGCTGGTGTCTGCTACCGCCAGCGCGCTCTTTGGGATCGGGGCCGGCCTGGGAACCGCTAGCGGTGTCAAAGCGCTGAGACGCGGAGCTATTACCCGGTAAATGACGGACGGTGGTTGGGACGAGGCCGCCCAACCACCGAACTTCCTTCCGGCCAATTCCTGCGGCTATCTTCCGTTCATGAAAACTATCACGTGCGTCCGTTGTGGTCAGGAACGGGATCAGATGCCGTTCCGGCCATTTCAGAATGAGATTGGTCTTCGGGTCTACGAGCAGATCTGCAACGTGTGCTGGCAGGAGTGGCTGGCAACGCAGAAGCAACTGATGAACCATTATTCCCTGGATCCACGGGAGCCGAAATCCAAGGAATTCCTTTTTTCCAACATGGAGAAGTTTCTCTTCGAAGCCAAGGCGGAAACCTGAGCTCTTGCGGGGGACCTCCACCGCTAACCGCCTTTCTCTGCCTCCCGGGGGTCAAGTGCGAGCAAATGGTCTCGCTCAGGGCAGATTCCAGCTGGACGAGATCTGGAACACTGCATCGATGGCCGGGCCGCTCGGCGCCAGGTCTTCTGTCATCCCGATCACCCACTCCCGCCCCGAACGAGTCCGCAGGATCCAGCCATAGTTGAGTGAAAGATCTTTCCGGTCCAGCGCCGGAAAATTCGTATGCTCATAGTAAGGACTGTGATACAGAAAGTTCACGAACAGCGATTGACGACCCCAGGTTCGAAACCTGAAACCCGAAGTGCCGGCCATGAATTCCTGGCGCTGGAACGGACTGAGGTCCCCGTGCCGGGGCGTAGACCCAAATCCCAGGCTCCCTTCGAACAGTAATCGGGAAGATATGGCCTTTCGCGCGGTGGTGATAAGCGCAAAAGATGGAACCCCTTTCCCATATCCTGACTCGCCAGAGCTTACCGGAAGCGTCACGCTGAAAATCGACTGGACCGCATCACTGTGGCGCCTTCCCACTGAGACCCGGAGGTCATTGAGATAGAATCCCCGTGACCGCGCTCGAGAAATGCCGTCCGGTAGATCCATCTGATAGCCGAAGGCGTCCAGGGGTCGCATTTCGCGCTCCGGCATGTGGAGGCCGAAGAGCTGATGGTACCAGTTGAAGAATCCGTCCATGAAGCCGGCAGCGGCGCTTCCACCACCCGCGTCGAGTCGAGCAAAAATCCGGGGACCAAGGTCTCTTCCAAGCGAAAGATCCAGGCGTCCAACTTCGCCATCCAGCAGATACTGACCGAACGCACTCTGATTGAGCTCGATCAGGCTTCCATACGCGAGGGACGCGGAAGCACGCCACCCAGGAGAGAGATCCTGGTACGGTTGGAAATACAACCCGGTCCTTGCCTCGGCCATTGGATTGACGGGGAATACCGAGGGCAGTCCTGCCCGCGATTGCCCCATCGCCCGGGCAGGCGCGATCACCAGGATCAACCCGAGGGCCAGGTGGAAGGCAGTCTTGGAGCGTTGGCGCGGCATTCTCAATTCATCGGATGGGTGCCCTCAAAGCTAAAAGCTCTCGATACCTTGATCCACCCCAGCAAGACAATCGTCGAGGCCCCGGGCCGTAGAAAAAAAAGAAGCGACCGGTAAGGTCGCCTCGTTGCCGTTCGCAC
>JBDTRF010000235.1:0-5769 GCA_039931815.1 Gemmatimonadota bacterium | reverse complement strand
GCCGCACGTGTCGTCCAGGGCTCCCTGCAGGACCAGCCCCAGCAGGATCGGTTGCGACTCGACGCCAATGTAGTTGATGCCACCAATTCGTCGGTGACCGCCACGGGGGCAGCGACCGACCGGCTCCAACAGCTGTTCGAAGTCGAAAAACAGGTCGTCTTCCAGCTGCTGGAGAAAATGCGGATCAACCTGACGGCGGCCGAGCGTCGCGCGATCAGCGAACGGCCGACCGCCGATCTCCAGGCATTTCTCGCCTTCAGTCGCGGTCTCGAAGCCGAGGATCGGGGTGACTTCGCCGGCGCGGCCGAACAGTTCAATGCCGCGGTCGCACGAGATCCCAATTTCCGAAGCGCGCGCGACCGACGGGCTCAGAACCTGAGAATGGCCGGCGCGGTCCAGGTCACCCCGGCGCAGCTTGCCGGGATCGATCGAGGTTTGCAGGTCGGTGGCGGCACCAATAATCCCAATGCGGGAACCACGACTCCGCGAGTCGTCACCCTTCGCAATGTTGTCACCGGGTCAGTCCCGAGTCACGGTGGCCTGATCGATCGACAGGTGGGGACCAGTCGTCCGCCGATCGTTCGTCCGCCGCTCCCGGAAGCCCTGCAGCAGGATGATCCGCGTACTCCAGGCCTGACAGGTCAGGTCATCATCATTATCACGCGCCCGTGAGGATTTCGATGCGAGTTGCCCTAGTTCTCCTTGGCGCGCTGGTCGTGTCCCAGTCCGCCCTGGCGCAGGACAATCTGGTGACGACGCGGTCTATCATCACGGGCGTCCAGGCTCGAGGATATTCAATCGACAACGGACCGAAGACGCGCCAGGTCGCGTTTCCAATCGCGCTTGTCATGCCCGTCAATCAGCGACTCTCCATCGACGTGGGCGCATACTACGCCTCGACCCGCTCGGAACCATTCGGTGATGCCGCGACGACCGTATCAGGGCTGACCGACACCCAGGTGCGCGGGTCCTATGTCTTCGGACGGGACGCCGTTGTCGCCACGCTGATGCTGAACCTTCCAACCGGCAAGACCCAGAGCCTGGCACAATCAAGCACGACCGGCGCGGCGGCGGCGAATTTTCTTTCGTTCCCCGTGAATGTGTATCGCACCGGGTTTTCCGCGACCGGCGGATTAGCTGCCGCTACCGAGCTGGGATCCTGGAACGTGGGTATCGCCGGCAGCCTTCGAATGAGCGGCGAATATCAGCCATTCAGCGATGATAGCGCCAGGTATTCACCGGGAACCGAGGGACGTATCAAGATTGGCGTCGACCGGACCCTGGGATCGTCTCGGCTTTCGGCGGGCTTCACATTCAGCACCTTCGGCAACGACGAGTTCAAGAATCTCGGCGGTGGCTCGGGCCAGTATCAGCCAGGCAATCGGTACATCGGTGAACTCGCCATGGCATTCCTTGCCGGTTCTGGAACGGTCACCGGATACGTCTGGGATTACTATCGGAACAAGGCAGGCGGGTCGGGCTCGGCCGCGAACAAGGAGAACATCATCTCCATCGGTGCCAATGGGTCTTGGCCGATCGGCAGCAACATGCGGCTGGAGCCACTGGCCGAAGCAAGGTTCTGGTCGCCGGAAGAAGGGAGCGGGAAGATGTTCGGAATTGGGACGTCGCTTCAGATTCCGGTTGGTGGCAAGTTTACCCTGTCTCCCGCTGGGCGCTTTGATTTCGGCTCGACCGACTTTACCGATGGGGTCAAGCACAACCTGACTGGCTGGGGATTTTCGGCCCTTCTTCGGTACGATCTCTAACTTCAGGCTATCACTTTGCAGCAGATGTAGTTATCGGACTCGATTCGCACAAAACTTCGGCCCTTCTGCCGCGTCGTCGCTTGACGCAGCCGGGGGGCTTTGATACGTTGCCGCCCAAGTCGGGGCCATCCAGGCCGGAAATCCCCGGGCTGGAGCTGTAGTCAGCACCTTGCGGCATTAGCGGCAGAGTATGGAGGTACCACAGTGACGGACCTGGGCGGCAGTCAGATATCGACCTTGTTGGAGACTCTTCCGGGGATCGCCAATGTCCTCCGTAGTCCCGTTGCCGATGCGCTGGTCAACGTGATTCGTTCGGGCGCGCGACTGGGTGAGTTCGCCGTGTCCGATGCCGAGGAGCTGCTTCGGTATGCGGTTCGGCGGAGCCTGGTCTCCAGCGATGAGGGCGACCGGGTCCTGGCCGAGATCCAGGAGGCCCAGCGACGCAAGCTGGACAAGGCGGCGGAGCGAGAGAAAGCCATGAAGCAAAGACCCGTCAAGCCCAAACCAAAGCCCAAGGCCAAGGTGGTCAAGAAGGCGGTCAAGGCTCGTCATCGGTAGACAGTCCTGAACGCGACAGAGGCCCGGAGAGATCCGGGCCTCTGTGCTATCCGGGAAATCGATCGGCGATTGATTGACGACGCGGTCGGCGATACCGGTCAGGTCTTGAAATCGGTCACCAGCGAGGTGAGCCGGTTGGCGCCGGACAGAAGCTCGCTCGCGGCGGCGGCCATCTCCTCGGTGGCGGCGTTCTGCTCTTCAGCCGCTGCCGTGACCGACTCGCTCGAGCTGGCGTGCTCGGAAGCGGCCTGGGCCGCCTGCGTCGTCGTGGTGGTCAGTTCATCGACGATGGTGCGATTGAGCGTGGCTTCCTCCTCGACCTGGGCCGCCGCCATCTGAATCTCCTTGACGGCCACCGCGATTTCTTCGAGACCGCGCGCGGCAGCCTCGGCCACGTGTTCGATTCCCTCCACTTTCCCCGAACCGACTTCCATTGTTGCCGAGGTTTCCCGGACCTGGGTGAGCAGGATCTGCACCGTCTTGGTGACGTCCTCAGCCGCGCGGGCACTCGAGTCTGCCAGATTGCGCACTTCTTCGGCGACCACCGCGAAGCCGCGTCCCTGTTCACCAGCGCGGGCGGCTTCAATGGCGGCATTCAACGCGAGCAGGTTGGTCTGGGAGGAGATCTGCTTGATCAGGTCGATGAACGCCGTGATGGACGCGGAGAGCTGCGTGAGCTGGCGAACCTGCTGGGCTGAGGTGCGTACGACTTCACGAACATCGAGAAGCGCGCGCCTTGCGGCGTCCACGTCGCCCTGGTGCTGCGCGGCGACTCGCCGGATGTCTTCGCCCACCCGCACCACCCGGCTTGCCGCTTCGCCTGTCGTCATCGAGGCCTGGCGTAATTCCGAGAGGGCCTTGCCGGCCTTATCCATACCCTTCACCTGGCTTTCGGCGCTGGTCGAGACCTTGACCATGGCCGTTGAGATTTCGTGACCGCTGGCTGCCAGTTCTTCACTCATGGCGGAGAATTCACCCGCGCTGGTTCCGATCTGATCGGCTTCACGGATGACTTCGGACACGACGGTGCGGAGCCTGGCGCCGGTCGAATCGAGCGTCATGGCCAGGAGGTTGAGTTCGGTCGGCATGTCGCCCAGTTGCACCGGGCGCAGATCACCGGCGCCGAATCGCTCGGCCGCAGCCACCAATCGACGGAGCGGCACGTTGACCGACTGGCGGGTGTACATGATCGTGGCGACCCCGCCGGCGATGATGACGAGCAGGATCGCCGCCAGGACGACCTGGCTCTTGTTGGATCTCACCTTCAGCGTCTCCGCCCGTTGCAATGCCGCAGCGGCCTGGCCACTGGTCAGGCCGCGCACCATCGCGATGAGGGTGTCGGCGGGCTGATGGGCCGCCGAGGCCTGGGCCAGGGCCGCCTCCGCCCGGCCGACATCGAGCAGGGCATGGGCGAGGGCATAGGCGACCTCGATTTCGGCCTGCTTGGACGCGATGCGATTCAACGTCACCCGTTCATTGTTCGACAGCGCGACCAACTCGCGGAAACGACGCTCGGCCGCATAGGCCGAGTCGCCACTGGTGATGAATTCCGCTCGCAGCGCGTACGACGGCGTCAGCAGGTATTGCTGCGCGGCCCTGATCTCTCCGATCACCGAGGCGATCAGGTCGCCTCCCACCTCGGTCTCCTGCGCCAGGCTTCGCAACTGGTCGTTGGAACTGCGACCGACCGACCTGATAGAGTTGAAGCTGACCCAACCGATCACGATGACAAGCGCGAGCAGGATGATCATCGCGACGGTGATCCGCTGGGTCAGGCCCTTGAAAAATGTCACTGCGCCTCCGCGGGTCGTAGAGTTCCATTTCGGACGACAGCGATCTGGATATGCAGATTCGGCACGTCGCCGTTTTCGTCAAACGCAATGGCGCCGGTGATGCCCTGGAAGGCGGGAGTGGTAAGGCCGACCGCCGCCACGGCGTCTCGCAGGGCTTTGCGATCATCGCCCGCCTTGAGGAGCGCGTCACGCAGCAGGTATACGATGTCGTAGGTCGCCGCGGCCGAGTAGTCCACCGGGTTGCCCAGGGGGAACTTGGCCCGGTACCCGGTCAGGAACTTCCGGTTGGCTTCGGTGTTGAGCGTCGGCAGATAGACCGTCGTTGCGTAAATTCCTTCACCCAGCACACCCTCGGCTTCCATCCCATCGAACCCGTCACCACCGAGCACCGGCAGCCGAATCCCACGATCACGAATCTGGCGAACGACTTCTCTGCCCTCGTGGATGTTGGCGGCGACTACGATGAATTCGAACCCGCCATCCCTCACGATGCGATCGAGGTATGCCCCAACGTCCGGTTTGGACTCGAGAAAGGGATCGATCTCCGCGACTTCGCCGCCCAATCTTGCAAACTCGTCGGAAAAAGTCCGGCGGATGCCGCGGCCGTAATCGTCGTTCACGTACAGCACCGCCCCCCGCTGGTAGTGCAGGCCGTGCGAGATATAGCGCGCCAGGGCGCCCCCGTATTGCAGGTCGCTGGGACAGACCCGGAAGGTGTAGTCGCCGGCGAGAGTGATCGTGGGCGATGTGGCCGATGGAGAAATTTCAAGCACGGGATTGGCTGGATCGTTATAGACCCCCGCCGCCGCCAGCGTGGTGCTCGAATAGATGTGACCAATCACCGCGACGACCCCGGAATCCAGCAGCTGGCTGGCAACCCGCACGGCCGAATCTGATTCACCCGCGTCTTCAATCACGACCAGTTTCAGCGGGCGGCCGTCAATGCCGCCAGCGGCATTGATCTCATCGACGGCCATGTGCGCGGTGTGGAGCGATGGTGTCACGGTGGAATCACTGAGAGGTCCGCCCCCCCAGCCGATGCGGATCGGCCGCGAATCGCGGCCGCACGCGGTCACCGTGGCGAGGAGGGTGAGCAGCAGGAATGGGCCAGCCTTCATTGATTCTCCGCCGGAATGACGCGCGAGTTGTGAACCAGGCCGATAAAGACATGCTGGTCTGCGAGATCCCCGGTTGAATCGAAGGCAATGGCCCGGGTGACGCCCGCGAAGGCAGGATCTTCGTTGCCGATCCGGGCGAGAGCGTTCCTGATGTTCCGACGGTCGGTTCCCGTCTTGCGAATAATCTGAGCCAGCAGGTGGAGCGCGTCGTATGAGCCCACCGCGGACTGGTTCGGCCGCGCCCCGGTGGGATATCGTTGGGTATAAGCGTCGACAAAATGACGATTCGCCGGAGTGGAAATCTCCGGTGAATAGGCGGCCGTCACGTATACGCCCTCGGCGAGAATACCGCCTTGCTCAATCTGCTCCAGGCCATCGCCACCCATGATGGGGACGTTCACCCCGCGGGCGCGCGACTGCCGCAGGATCTCCTCGGCCTCGCTGCGATAGCCGGCGACCACGATGAAATCGGCCGGGTGCTTCGCCAGCCGCTCGATATAGGGACTCACATCGGGTCGATCGCCCAGGTAGGGG
>JBDTRF010000234.1:0-5794 GCA_039931815.1 Gemmatimonadota bacterium | reverse complement strand
CGAATCGCCTGCGTCGCGCAATGCTTGAGATGGTTCCGCAGAAGCTCCCGGCCAACCGCGCGCAGTGCCTCCTGGACTGAGCTGATCTGGGTCAGAATGTCGGCACAGTACCGGTCATCCTCGACCATCTTGTGGAGGCCGCGAACCTGACCTTCGATCCGCCGAAGCCGCTTGAGATTGCGTTCCCTGGCATCCGGGTCCACGGCGACGGCTTGTCGCTCCCCGGTTGGCGATGGTGAGCTGGCGGTCGTTCGCGTGGCGTCTGTCCCACTGTGTCTGGGCATGGATACTCGTTTTTCCCTGGAGGGTTCAGCCGGCATGAAGCCGGCGCAAACGCAGGCTGTTTCCGACGACACTGAAGCTGCTCAGGGCCATCGCGGCGCTGGCGAGGACCGGGCTCAACGTGATACCAAATACCGGGTAGAGCACGCCCGCGGCGACGGGAATGCCGACGACGTTGTAGGCGAAGGCCCAGAACAGGTTCTGTTTCATGGTGCGCATGGTGCGACGGGAAAGATGGATCGCCAGGGGCACGCCACGGAGATCGCTTCGCATGAGGGTGACGTCGGCGGCTTCCATCGCGATATCGGTCCCCGTTCCCATCGCAATTCCCACATCGGCCTGGGCCAGCGCCGGTGCATCGTTGATCCCGTCCCCCACCATGGCCACGACCTCCCCGCTACTCTGCAGCCGCTTCACTTCGTCGGTCTTCCCTTCCGGAAGCACGCCGGCGACCACCCGCGAAATTCCCACCGCGTGGGCAATAGCTTCCGCGGTTCGACGGTGATCGCCCGAGAGCATGACGAGGTCGAGGCCCATGCGGGTGAGGCGGGTGATGGCGTCACGACTGGTGTCCCGGATCGGGTCGGCGACCGACAGCGTGCCCGCCAGTTTCCCCTCGATGGCCAGGTACACCATCGTCTGCTGTTCACTGCCCACGCTGACAGGGAGCGCCGCGGATTGCACCGAGACACCCCGCCGCTCGAGGAAAGCGGCGCTCCCGATCGCGATCTCCTGTCCATCCACCCGGCCCGATGTGCCACCCCCCGTATGAGACTCGAATGACGCCGGCTCGAACAGGGGGATGGCCTTGCTCCGTGCATAGACGACAATCGCATCCGCCAGTGGGTGCTCTGAGCGGCTTTCCACTGAGGCGGCAAGCGCCAGGAGCCGCTCGGCGTGGTATTCCGGATCGAGCACCACAACCTCGGTGACGGCGGGGCGTCCCTCCGTTATCGTGCCCGTCTTGTCGAGCACCACGGTGGTGACCGCCTGGGCGCGCTCCAGCGCCTCACCCCCCTTGATGAGTATGCCCCATTGCGCGCCGCGTCCGGTCGCGACCATGACCGCCGTCGGCACCGCGAGCCCCATCGCGCAGGGACAGGCGATGATCAGCACGGCGACGGAAGCGGCAAACCCGCGCACCACTGGCGCCTGGGTGTCGAAGAAATACCAGGCCACGAAGGTGGCGATGGCGACCGAGATAACGACCGGCACGAACACGGCGCTGATGCGATCCGCCAGCCGCTGAATCGGAGCCCGCGTGCCCTGCGCCTCGCGCATAAGGCGAACGATTCGCTGAAGCGTGCTGTCGGCGCCGAGGTCCGTGGCGACAAGCTGGAATGAACCGGTACGATTGATGGTGCCACCCACGACGTGGCTGCCCTGGGATTTCATGACCGGGAACGATTCGCCCGTGATCATCGATTCATCAACCGCGCTCTCGCCCCGCGTGATGACGCCGTCGACCGGGACGCGTTCGCCGGGCCGGACCACGACGATATCACCGGAAGTAATCTGGTCGATGGGAAGATCGAGTTCAGCCTGATCGCGCAGGACTCTCGCGGAATCGGGTTGCAGCGTAATCAGGGTTCGTACCGCGATCGAGGTTTGCCGCTTGGCTCGCGCTTCCAGCGCGTTTCCCACCAGGACCAGGCCAATGATCGTGACGATCGCCTCGTAGTACACGTCCGGCGCGATGCCGCTGTCGAGGAACAGCCGGGGATAGAAGGTGGCGATGATCGAGTAGATGAAGGCCGCTCCCGTTCCCACCGCGATCAGGGTATTCATGTCTGCGGAATGGTGGCGAAACGCGGCAAACGCCCGGATATAGAAGTGGCGGCCGGCCCAGACCATGATGGTCACGGTCATTGCCAGCAGGACGTACAGCAGAAGCGTGCTGTTCAGGTGATAGAGCCAGGGCAGCGTGTCCATCAACGGGGGATTCAGGTGGCGCATCGTCCACGCCATGAAAGGATCCGCTGGACTCTTCCCGCTCACGGTGGCGTTCGCCATCATGAGCGGCATGGAGAAGAGCATCGCGAGCCCTGCCACGAGAAGACTCACGCCCGCCTTTCGACGGTACTCAAGAAACTCATCCTGCTGCGCACGGTCCTGCGCTTCCTGGTCCGCGACCGCACTTTGATTGGCGGAGGGGAGCTGAGCGCCATATCCTGTTCCCCGCACCGTCTCAACCAGGTGTTCGGGCGTCGAGATGGCGGGATTGTAGAGAACCGTGGCATTGCCCAGCATGAGGTTGACGTTGGCGGTCTCGACCCCGGGCTCCTGTTCCAGGGCGCGCTGGACTCGGCCCTGACACGCAGCGCAACTCATTCCACTGACCGGAATAGTTACCTTTTTGAGGGATCCCGCTGTGCCCTGGTCCGGAGATTCCGTGTTCGCCGAACTTCTGGATCGTACAGCCATGTCAGCCTCACCTTTTCTCAGCGGACCTTGATCGTGCCATGCAGCATGCTCATCCCGCAGGTAAAGTCGTAGGTGCCGGGGCTGGCGCCGGGCAGGTCGATCGCCGTTTTCTGAAATGCCGGGAGGAACTGTCGAATCCCGAACGCGGGGACCACGATCTCTTCGGAACAGCTGGAAGTCTCCTGCCGGTCGAAAACGAGGCGAAGCGGTACCCCGGCTCTGGCTTCAACCGTGGCCGGATCATATCCCCCATGGACGACGATTCGGACTTCCTGCCGACCCGATTGATCGGTCCGAGCCAGCACGACCGGTCCGCGTTTCGCCAGGAAGAAATACCAGTTGACCCACCCGATGGCGGCCAAACCGGCCAGCAAGACGATCCCGTGGTTCATCCCAATCCTCCCGCGCAATGTCGCGATACCCTATGGGGGTATATGATATATACCCCCTACCCCTATGTCAACTGATCACCGAGGCGGCGGTCCTGGCACGGCTAGTTTTGGTGGTGCGAATGGGGCAGGATTCGATGTCTATCCGGCCGGCACCCGGAAGCGGACGTAACCGATTTGTCATTTCTCGTCCATGGCGTGGATAGCTGCTGACTCTACACTTGAAGTCATGTTTCTTCGCCTGCCAACAATTGAACGGTGAATCTTGCGTCTTCTTCGTCGCGGTGAATTCGGGCGACCCCTGGGTCTGATTAGTGGTGTGTTTCTCGTGGCAACGCCCGGGTTTCTGCTTTCGTGTGCGCCGGGGCAGAGCAACGAGGGCGCCGCCCCGCGCCCGGCGGTAGAGTGCCTGGTGTCTCCGGATGCCGCGATTCCGATTCGTCCGGTTGTGAACATCGTGGTGCGAGAGCCATTCTCATTGGATTCGGCCGATCGTCCCCGGAACCTTGATGAGCGCCTCGTCATGCGGCAGCTCTATGAAACGCTGGTCCGGGTCGATTGCGGCGGGACCATCCTTCCCGCATTGGCGGAGCAGTGGACGCGGGATGATCAAGGCCTGCTGTGGACGTTCAGACTCAGGAATGATCTGCGAGCCATCTACGGCCTTCCCATTGATGCTGCCTTGATCCGGAACAGCTGGGCAAATCGAAAGAACGGCGGGATCTGGCCGGTTGCTGAGGTTCTCGATGTCGACGTGGTCGGGCCCCTTGAGCTCCGTGTCCGACTCGCCACGCCACACCGGGAGCTCCCCGCGTTCTTTGCCGACCCATCGCTCGCGGTCACAGGGAGTGATGTCCCAGGGCGGATGCCGGGTGAAACGGGTCGGTTCCGCCACTCCATACTGGTGGTACCCCGGACCGGGCCGATGCGTCGATTGTGGCAGCTTGAGCCTGTTGATCCCAATGCACAGGGGCCGCTCCTCAGGGTCGAGTTGATCATGAACCAGGTTGATCAGCGTGATGCCCTGGATTTTCCCGAGGTGCAGACACTGCGCGCCGCCGATCTGATGGTGACCCGCGATCCTCTGGTCCTGTCGTACGCCCTGGGGCGGAGCGACCTGAACATTGTGGCTTTGCCCTGGGACCGGAGTTATGTGGTAATCACGCCGGACTCATCATCGCTGGCTCGAAAGCCAGAAGAGCTCGTACAGTTTCAGGGCTCGCTGAGAGATGTGGTCCGGGCCGAGGTCCGGCCTGCGGCGGCGCCATTCTGGTGGCAGACCGACACCCGGTGTGTGCGGCCGACCTCGGCCCGGCGGAGCATGAGTTCCCAGGTCGTTTATCCCAGTGGCGACCCGACCGCCCGCGAGCTGGCGGAGAGAGTGGTGGCGCTTGCCGGGCCGGTCCGTTTGCGCATCCAGCCGCTTGCGTCCGATGAATTGCGGGCCGCACTCGCGAGCGGCAATGCGGCGGCCTTTATCATTGCTTTGCCCCGGACATCGCCGATCAATTGCCAGGAACTTCCGCAATGGCCGGCCAACTCGAGGATCCTGCCACTCGTGGATTCGCGGCCTCACCTGGTCGTCCGACGCGGAGTGCCGGCATTTTCCATTGATGCGGACGGCGCCATTCGTTTTCTGCCGATTCCGCGATGAGCTTCCGCACCCGGCTCGTCCTTGCGTTCGGATTGGTCGCGCTGGTTCCTCTCACGGTTCTGGTTGTCGGCGTGCGCCGGGAGATGACTGCCCGGCTTAATCGTCAGGCGGTGAGTCGAGTGGATGCCCAGGCGGATCTGCTCAGGAACAACCTCGCCCGCCTGCATCAGGCCACTCGCGACCGGCTTCGTCGATACAGCCAGGAACTGGCCGGCAGTAACCAGTTCCGACTCGCGATGATGGCCGGGGACACCGGGGCCCGGCGTTGGCTGATCGACTGGGCAGTAAGCGCCATGGAGGCCAGTCAGTTCGGGATGCTGCAGGTGCAGGATAGCGCGGGGATGATCCTCAGTTCCGGACACTTTCGAAATCAGTTCGGCCGTGTCGACCGGGTTTTCGAACCCTGGGCAGAACGATCCGCGGCGAACGGGGTGCTGATTGACGCCACCACGCCGGATGGTCATATCCGCGTTCTTGCCGCCATGGATTCCTTTCAGTTTGCCGGCCGACGGTACCTCGTCACGGGTGGCCCCCCCTTCGATCTCGCTCAAGTAATCGCGACCGACGACCCCGAGGTTTCGGCAACGCTCGCCCTGGGTGATGCGGCATCAGGACCAGCGACCGACCCGGTACTGGCCCGGATCACATTGCCCTACCTGGCGCAGCTGGATTCAACCAGTCCGGATGCCGCCACTATCGTAGTCACGCGGCTTCCGGATCCGATGCTGGCGCTCCGGCGAAGTGTCGATCGCTGGTTCCTCGCGGCGATCGTCATCGTTGTGTCGCTCTCCCTCGCCCTGGCGATCGGGATTGCTGCCCGTGTGTCCCGGCCCCTCCAGGAGCTGGCTGCCAAGACGGAAAAGGTTGACCTTGATCGGCTCGAACAGGATTTTGCGACCGACCGGAACGATGAGATCGGAACCCTCTCCCGCCTGCTTGGAGGGATGACAACCCGCCTGCGGGCCAGTACCGAGCGCATCCGCGACGCCGAGCGGCGCGCGGTCACCGGCGACCTGGCGCGGCAGGTGAACCACGATATCAAGAA
>JBDTRF010000233.1:0-5801 GCA_039931815.1 Gemmatimonadota bacterium | reverse complement strand
GCCCTGCTGCTGGGTGAACGGGCCGACAGCCAGCTGGTCCGGCCGGGCGCCACCCGAACGATCATCGAAGGCGCCTTTGATGTGGCCCGTTCATCCGTACGCGACAAAATCGAATCTCTCGGTCTCGATTTCGAGGATCATCGACTGGTTATCCGGCGGGAGATCCAGGCCGGCGGTCGCTCACGCGCGTGGGTGAATGGCAGTCCGACCACCGCGTCGGTCCTCTCCCAGGTCGGCGCGCTCCTCGTGGATCTCCACGGACAGCACGAAACCCAATCCCTCCTCCGGCCCGACGCCCAACGCGACATCCTCGACGCTTTTGGCAACGCCGACGCCGATCGGCGCGCGGTGGCCTCGGCGCACGAGACGCTGTCCGATCTCAAGAAAAAAGAGCAGGAGCTGATCACCCGGCGGGACGAGGTGCGCCGGCGGGCGGATTACCTGCGTCACGTGGTCGCGGAGATCGACGACGCGAGAATCAAAGCCGGCGAGGACGAACAGCTGCAGCAGGAAGCCCGACGCCTGGGGCAAGCGGGGCAGCTGGTCGCGCACGCCGAACGCATCGCCCAGGCCATCGATGGCGAGGAGGGCAATGCCTTGTCCGCCCTTTCGGCCGCTGACCGATCCCTCGGTGCGCTGGAAAAGATCGACCCTGACGTCGCCGCGTGGCGGGAGATGCTCGATGCCGCGTACACCAACCTCGCCGAGCTGGCGCGCGCGGCGGCGGAGTATTCATCCAGGGTGCAGGAGGATCCCGCCCGGCTCAATGAAATTGAGCGGCGCCGCGACCTGCTCTCCCGGCTGGCGCAGAAGTACGGCCCGGCATTTGAGACCGTGCTGACGACCCGGGAAGACGCGGCCCGTGAGCTGGACCTGCTGGATACCGCCGATCTCGACCTCAAGACCCTCGCGGCGAATCGAACGGGTGCCTCGGCCGCATTGGAAGCTGCCTGCACGGCGCTGTCCGCGCGAAGGCAGGAAGCCAGCGGGCGCCTTTCGCGCGGGGTGAACCGGCTGCTGTCGAGCCTCGGTCTTTCCGGCGGCAAACTCTCGGTTCTGCTGGAACCGCTCGCCGAAGCAGGACCTCACGGCAGGGAAACCATCACCTTCCTCATTTCGCTCAACGCCGGCATGGAGCCGCGGGCGCTGGCGCGATCGGCTTCGGGCGGCGAGCTGTCGCGCATCATGCTGGCACTCAAGGTCGTGCTGGCGGGACACGATGCGATACCGACGCTGATCTTCGATGAAGTCGACCAGGGTATTGGCGGAGAGATCGGGAACCAGGTGGCGGAAGCGCTGGGCGAAGTGTCCGGAAAACACCAGGTACTGGTCATTACCCATCTGCCGCAGATCGCCGCGCGGGCCGATCGCCATCTCATCGTGTCGAAGGAGACCCGAAAAGGCATGGCGACCAGCGAGGTCACCATCATTCATGGGGAAGACCGGGTCAACGAGATCGCCCGGATGCTGGGAGACGGTGAAGGTGTGGAGGCGCGGAAGCACGCGCAGGCCATGCTCAAAGGCCGGGGAGATGGGAGCAAGGCGGCAGGACGACAGGCTGGCAAAAGAGACGGTTGAGGCGGGAGCCCAGTCGGTGGACCACCGACTGGGAATTCATCGGCCGCCTAATGGCCCTGGAAAATGAAGTGCTGCGACACCAACACTCTTACGGGCTCACTATTCACCATGCCAGGGGCATACTTCATTTGGCCCAGAGTCCTCCGCACTTCCCGGGCAAAACCGGGGTCGTCGCTCAGGTAAACGCGAATTGAGTTCGGCTCTACTATTCCTTCCTGGTCGATGACAAAGCTGGTCCACACCTCTCCCTCTTTCCTGCCTCGCAGTTCAGCGGGGTAGTGCAGGTTCCCCCTCGACAGCATTCTTGGTGGCTGAGTCACTCCGGATTCGAGCATTATCAAATCTCGGAGAGGAAACTCCTGCGCCACAACACTGCTACGTGATATTCCATGAAAGAAAGCCTCCACGAAGTGCCGGGCTTCGTCCGGTTTGAGACTCAATGACCAGGCCGCCGAGTCCGTCTCGGGGCCAGGAACAAGCAGGAGGTGAATTCGTGAACCCCATCCTCGGCCTTTACGCTCGCGGATGAGCGAAAGCCGGCTGCTGTCCGTGGAGATAAGCTCCCTGGTCTGAATCTGGCTCACCGACGAATCTCGTGGAGCAGTGGAGCCAAGAACCGCCTGAGCCTGCGCCAACCACCGATCTATGTTCTCGCCGGGAACAAAATGAGCGTCGAAGCGATGGGAACCTCCCTGATAAAAAACCTTGGAGGTCTCGATCCACAGTTGCATACCAGTGGCGGTATCGGGAATGATCAGCCCATTCACATTGCCCCAGTTGAGCCGCTCAACCGTCGAATCGACCCAGCGCGATTGACCGACAGCACGATGTGCCGGAAGCGTTAGGACGGCGGTTGCTACGATCATGGCTGAGCGAAGAGACATCGCGGGCTCCCGACCTCAAGGGGTTGGGCGGCGGAGAATCGACTTTTCTTCCGGATGAGTGAATTCGACAGAGTATGCAGCGCTCAAAAGCGCTGTCAAGATGCGTCAAGGTTTGCGGATGGCCAGCTGAGTTTCTAGTCGAGCTCTTCCGGGGCCAATTCAATTCCGTCCAGCCACACGACCGAGGCCGAACAGCGAAAACGGCCACTGGCCACGATGCGAGTCCCGGCGCTGGCGAGCTCGAGCTGGGGATATTCGGTGGGGTGTACCTCGAAGAACACATCCTGGCGTCCATCTTCGGTCGCGAGGTCGATCAGGAGCTTACCGCTCCGGAGCTTGACTGCCGACTTGACCTCGCCGGCACAGGTCACGGGATATCCCAGGAAGCTGTCGATCAGGTCGTCCCGCTGGGTCGCCGGCGCCCGGCGCAGCTCGGCCAGGACTTCCTGCAGCCTGGGACGAGTTCCCTGTAGCGCCAGCACGGCCAGGTCCGCCCGGGGTTGAGAGGGCAGGGCGATCGCCAGCTCAGGCCGGAGGATGGACGATGGCGTATTCCGGGGCATAGGTGCCGGTTCCTGAGGTACAACCGGACCCGGAACCGGAGCGGGCGGAGTGGCCGCGGCCGCACTCCTTCGAGCCATCCAGCGCGCGACAATCCCGACCAGCGCCGTGACGGCAATGATGCCGAGGCCGAGGGCGAACCACTCTTCGTTTTCAACGAGCCATTTCCACATAGCTGGAATCTAATTGGGGTTCTGTTTTGAGGCCGGAACCGGGCACCGGTTGGAAATTTTGGCAGGTGAGTCGAGGGTGTCAACTGATACAGGCCCCGGTCGTGAAATGTCCACATAGTGGAACATGGAGGGGAAGCGGCGGCGGGGGCGGGAAGTGACAACCCCGACCAGTAGGGTTGCAGTCTCGACCACGCCACGACATCAATTTCCCGACGCCCCGGTGCTATTGTCCAAATGGGCCCGAGCCGGGCGTCATTGTGCAGCGACCTCCAGAGGCGCTCGGCACTCAAACGCGGAGAGACGCATGCAATACCTGTTAATGGACTACGTGAGAGAAGACGGCTGGACTGACCTGACACGGGAAGAACAGGAGCACTGGCTCGGCGCCTATCGCTCCTACATGGAAGCGATGCAGACGGCTGGGGTCCTCAAGGGCGGTCACGGCCTGCACCCCACCAGTGCTGCCACAACAGTAAAGGTGAAGGATGGGAAGACGCAGGTGCAGGACGGTCCCTATGCGGACTCAAAGGAACAGCTGGGCGGATTTCATCTCATCGAGGTGGCGGATCTCGACGGTGCGCTCATGTGGGCGGCGCGATCGCCAACCGCGCTGCATGGAGTGGTGGAGGTGCGTCCGGTCAGGGAGGGCACGCTGCTCACCCGGGACTATCCCGAAATTATGAAGCCCGCGTAACCGCGTCCAACACAAATTGATCACTTACCAACACCAGGAATCAGGAGCCGGAACATGCGTAAACTGGCCGTTTTCAATCAGCTGTCGCTCGATGCGTATTTCACCGATAACCGGGGCGACATGAGCTGGGCCCATAAGGGCCACGATGACAAGGAATGGAATGATTTTGTGGCCGGCAACGCCAAGGGAGAAGGCGAACTCGTCTTCGGGCGGGTGACCTACCAGATGATGGCCAGCTACTGGCCAGGCCCGCAGGCGGCCAAGGACGCCCCGGCTGTCGCGGAGGGGATGAACAACCTGCCGAAGGTGGTGTTCTCCAGGACGCTGACCAGCGTGTCGTGGAAGAACACGAGATTGATCAAGGGCGACCTGGTTACGGAAACCCGCAAGCTCAAGAACGAACCCGGCAACGACCTGGTGATCCTGGGCAGTGGCAGTATCGTGGCACAGCTGGCGGAGGCCGGTCTGATCGACGAATATCAACTGATTGTAAATCCTCTCGTGCTGGGCCAGGGCCGGACGCTGTTTGAAGGCTTGTCCAGGCGGCTCAACATGGCGCTCACCGAGTCACGGGCATTCGGCAACGGCAACGTGCTGCTCCGCTACGAGCCGAAGAAATGATCAGAGTCGAGTGACATGAGACTGGGAGCCCGCGCAGTGAAGTCATGACAGAGTATGCCGAGGAAGGGGAGGCACAACGCATCGCGGATGCGGTCGCGCGCCGCAGCTATGGCAAGCTCGTCGCCTTCCTCTCGGCCCGAACACGAGACGTGGCCGCCGCCGAGGATGTACTGTCCGAGGCATTTGTCGCGGCCCTGGTTGACTGGCCCCGGAACGGGTGCCCTTCCAATCCGGAAGCCTGGCTGCTCACGGTCGCGCGGCGCAAATTGATCGACTCCAGTCGGCACCAGCAGCGTGGGGAAAACGTCGCGGCCCAGGTCGAGCTGCTCACGGCCGGCCTGGACCGCACTGACGAGAAGGCCGAAATCCCGGATTATCGGCTGGGACTGATGTTCGCGTGCACGCATCCGGCGATCGATGTCGGTATCCGGGCGCCGCTCATGCTGCAGGTGGTGCTCGGTCTCAATGCCCAATCCATCGCCTCCACCTTCCTCACATCGCCATCGGCGATGGGGAAGCGACTCGTTCGCGCCAAGGAAAAGATTCGACTGGCCGGCGTTCCGCTCAGCATTCCTGGCCAGGAAGAGTTATCCGCTCGTCTCGACACCGTGCTCGATGCGATTTACGCGGCGTTCACTGAAGGTTGGTCCGACCAGGGCGGGACCGACCAGGGCCGCGACGACCTCACCGGTGAAGCGATATTCCTGGCCCGCCTGGTGACGGAACTGCTGCCGGACGAACCGGAAGCCCTGGGCCTTCTCGCACTCATTCTGCATGCCGAGGCTCGGCGTCCGGCTCGACGTACGGCCGGTGGCGAGTATGTGCCGCTGGCCCTGCAGGACCAGGTGACATGGGATTGGGCGATGATACGCGAGGGGGAGACGCTGCTTCGAAGGGCCAGTCGCGCTGGCGTGATCGGACGGTACCAGCTTGAGGCCGCGATCCAATCGGCCCACGTCTTTCGATGCCGGACGGGTCGAACAAACTGGGTCGAGATCGTGCACCTGTACGATGCGCTCCTGGGGATTGTCGAGACGCCCGTTGTCCGGATCAACCGCGCCCTCGCCATCGCGGAGGTCGACGGTGCCATCCTGGGCTTACAGGCGATGCCCGATGCCTCGACCGATGGGAGACTCCGCGAGTACCAGCCGTACTGGGCAGCCCGGGCGGATCTGCTGGCGCGCGCGGGTGAGAGCGACAGCGCGAGTCACGCCTACGATATGGCGATCGGCCTGGAAACCGATCCGGCGGTGCGCCGGTTTCTTGAGCGTCGTCGTACTGAGTTGAAGC
>JBDTRF010000232.1:0-5820 GCA_039931815.1 Gemmatimonadota bacterium | reverse complement strand
TGAACGCAGCGCGTCTACCAATTCCACCACTCCGGCGGGAGCGCAAAACTATCCATGTGCAGGGCCAGCAACAAGGTGGCCCGCGTGCCTGATGGCGACCCGGCATCTTGCCCTGCTGCCGGACTCGAAGCAGAGGGGCCAATCCAGGAAGTCAGCCGGTGGGCCAGATATTCCTTCCGCTGAATGATTCCTCGTGGCCTCTCCCGTCCGCTCGGCGCTTCCGCCGTCCTTGTCCTCGCTCAACCCCTTTTCTATCTTATAGTTACACAATGGCGAAACCAGCAGAGCCTGCGGAGGGCAAACGCTCGATCGCCCGGAACCCGCGGGCGACTTACGACTACCACATCATGGAAACGTGGGAGGCGGGCGTGGTGCTGACCGGAACCGAGGTTAAGTCTCTGCGCAATGGAAAGGCGTCCATCAAGGAGGCGTTCGCGCGTCTACGCAATGGTGAGGTCTTTCTCGAAGGCATGAACGTCACGCCCTACGAACAGGGGAACCGGTACAACCACGATCCAGTTCGCTCCCGCAAGCTGCTGCTTCATCGGAAGGAAATCGGCCGCATGATCGGGGCGGTGGAGCAAAAAGGACTGGCCCTCATCCCACTCGAAATTTATTTCAAGGACGGGCGAGCCAAGGTGACGCTCGCCCTCGGTCGGGGCAAGAAGGATCACGACCGCCGGGAGGATATCAAACGACGCATTGCGGACCGCGAAGTGGCGCGCGCCATACGGGGCAGGGGAGTACGATGATCGCCCTGCTGGGGATCCTGCTGCTGTCGGAGGGCGGGCCTCCCCCAGCCACGCTGACAATTACCACGCCGCGGGGTGAAGCTCGCATCGCGGTGCGCTACACCAGACTGGGTGCGCCCGTCCTGGCGGCCCCTATACTGGTCGCCGCCCTGAATGGCGTGCTCGCGCTGCACCAGCCCTGGGCTGACGTTACGGTGGCGCGCCAGTCGTTCCGGTTCCTGCTCGATGCACCGTACTATCTGTACCAGGGCACGGTCCAGCCCATGGCGGGCGCCGCCTCGATGTCGACTGATACCGTGTTTCTCCCCTACGAGTTTGTCGCCGAAATCCTGCCCCGTGTCTTCGCCGAGCGGTATCGATTTGACCAGGATGATTCTCACCTGGTGGAGACGGGTCCCCTGGTTGCGACCCGTCCTGTTGTCCCGCCAGCCCAGGGGCGGCTACCTAATGGGCTGCTTCCGGGTCACCTCGTCACCGTCGACGCTGGTCATGGCGGTACCGACCCAGGCAACCCCGGGCTCTACTTCCCGCGCGGAGTCACCGAAAAGGACGTCACGCTTCAAGTGGCCCGGATTCTTCGCACCGAATTGATCAAGCGGGGTATCCAGGTACGCATGACCCGGACAACCGACACGCTGATCGCGCTGGGCGACCGTGGAGGGTACTGCACGGCCAGCTGTGATCTTTTCGTCAGCCTCCATGTGAATTCACTGGCCCGGGCGCGGGGCTACACCACGCGCCGCGGCTTCGAGACCTACTTTCTCGCCGAAGCCAAGACCGAAGATGCCGAACGGGTGGCCCGGATGGAAAACGAGGCCATCCGGTTTGAGAATCACGCGGTGGAGAGTGCCTCGGGAAGCGGCCTCGATTTCATCCTTCGCGACCTGCAACTCAACGAATACCTTCGAGAATCCGCGCGCCTGGCCGAACTGATCCAGGAGAACCTTGATCCGGTGCACAGCGGTCAGAACCGGGGAGTCAAACAGGCGGGGTTCCGGGTGCTCACCAGCGCGCGGAGGCCCGCGGTCCTGGTCGAACTGGGATACAGCACCAACCCGGAAGACGCCCGGCTCATGGCGGTGCGAACTGGCCAGGAGTCTCTCGCCTCCGCAATCGCGGACGCGGTGGTGGCGTACCTCCTGGAGTACGAGCGCAAAATCGGGCCGGGAGGGAAATGATATGACGCGATACTCGCTCCTGCTGCTCCTGGCTCTCCTCCCGGGGTGCGCGTATTACAATGGCATGTACAACGCCAACCGCCTGGCGCACGAAGCGGAAAAAGCCGAACGGGAAGGGCGCACGTTCGACGCGGCCAGCCTCTGGGGACAGGTGGGGGTCAAGGCCGATACCATGCTGGCCCGTCACAGCGGAAGCAAATGGGCCGACGATGCCAGGCTGCTTCGCGGGAAGTCTTTTCAGCGACTCGGGGACTGCAACAGCGCCGTCACCATTCTGCGGGAGGTGATTGCCACCTCGCCCGACTCGGGCCTGGTGGAGGAAGGCTCGTTCCTGCTGGGTCGATGTTATCAGTCCCTCGGAAACAGCGAAGAGGCCGGCCGGGCGTTCGCCCGACTCATCAACAGCAGCGATCCCGCCCGCCGCAAGGAAGCGCTCTACCAGCATGGTCGGTCGTTGCGGCTCGGCGGTCGCTATGATCAGGCCGTGGAGGTGCTGAGTCGGACCGATGATCCCCGTGCACGGGGTGAACTCGCGGTGGCACTCGCGGGGGTCGGAAGAGTGGACGAGGCCGCGCTGCTGGCTGATTCGCTCATCGCTGCGGGAGACACCCTGGCTCCCTGGGATTCGATGATGGTGCTGATCGGCAGGAAGAATCCGTCGCGTGCCACGGAAATCGCCGATCGGCTGATCGCCATTCCGCAAGCGTCCGGTCTGCAGAAGGCGATGTGGATGCTGGACGACGCGGAACGACTCCTGCCCACCGATCCTGCGCGAGGCGAAACACGGGCGGACGAGGCGATCAGGCTGGAGACGTCCGGGCCGGCCAACATCAGGGGACGGCTGATTCTGCTCGAGGTGAGAATGGTTCGCGCCTCGAATCTCGATTCGCTTCGCGCCCTGCGAGGAGACCTCGATGGCCTGACGCAGACAGGCGGAGCAACCGGCCTCTCACTCGGTCGCCTGAGCCGGGCGGCGGCGGTTATCCTGAATCTTGCCGATTCCGCCGCTGCGGGAGCCACCTCGCCCGACATGAGACTATTCCTCGCGGCAGAAACCGCCCGCGATTCACTCCTGATGCACCGACTCGCTTTCTCCGTCTTCCGCGAGGTTACTGAGAACTATTCCGCGTCGTCCTATGCTCCCAAGGCGCTCCTTGCCATGATCGCCCTCGATTCGGCCTCGGCGTCATCGACTGATTCGTTACTCCACGCCCGATACCCCGATAGCCCGTACCTTCTCGCCGCTCTGGGCCAGGAGTCTCCCGGGTTCTCCGCGCTGGAGGACTCGCTGCTCGTATTCTCGAACAACCTGCGACGCGTCCGGCAGACGACACCGAATCGGCCGGGTGTTCGTCCCAACTCGACGTCCGGCGTTCCGGACAATTGATGGCCACCAGCCGGCCACTCGCTCGCGAGGTTTTCGGCGCCCACTTCCAAAATCCTGTTCTCCTGGCGTCCGGTACGGCGGGATTCGGTCGCGAGCTTGCGGGAATCGTTGATCTCGAGTCACTCGGTGGTCTCGTCACCAAGGCTGTCTCGCTGGCACCGCGTCACGGAAATCCAGCGCCACGGGTCGCCGAGTTTCCTGGTGGCATGCTCAACGCCATCGGTCTGGCGAATCCTGGCCTGGACCATGTCGTTCGGGAGGAGTTGCCCTGGCTGGCCACTCACCTGAAATCTGCCCGCGTGATCGTCAACGTGGTTGGTTTCACCGAAGATGAATATGCGTCGGTCATTGCCGGGCTCGAGTCCTCGCCCGGAATTACCGCCTTCGAGATCAATCTGTCCTGCCCGAACACTTCACAGGGAGGAATCGAATTCGGGGCCGATTGCGCTTCGTTGCGCCGCGTCATCGAACGGTGCCGGGCCCAGACTCGTGTTCCCCTGGTGGCGAAGCTGTCGCCCGCGCTTCCCGATATCCCCCTGATGGCGGAAATCGCTCGTGATGCGGGGGCGGACGGTGTGTCGGTCGTCAATACGCTCCCCGGACTCCTGCTTGATCCGAACGGGCGCCCCCGGCTGGGAAATGGGAATGGAGGTGTGAGCGGTCCCTCCCTGCTTCCGCTGGGAGTCCTCGCGACCAGGAGAATCGCCGAGCGACTTCCAGGATTTCCCATAATCGGAGTTGGAGGAATCCGAAGCGCCGCCGATGTCCGGCAGTACCTTCATGCGGGCGCTTCGCTGGTTGCGATCGGAACCGCGGGAATGGTCGATCCTCGTCTGCCCGAGCGTATCGTGCGGGAATTGGAGCAGAATGGCTGAGCTGATTGTCGCCCTCGACCTTGATTCGGCGGACGCCGCGTTCCGGCTGCTCGACAAACTTCCCGGGGTTCGCTGGGTCAAGGTGGGTTCAGTCCTGATGACCCGGGAAGGAGCGCCACTGGTCCATGCGCTGCTGGCTCGAGGGCTGCACGTCTTTCTCGACCTCAAGTGGCACGATATTCCCAATACGGTTGCCGGCGCCGTCAGTGCGGCAGGGCAGCTGGGAGTCTCGCTGGCGACAGTTCACACACTTGGCGGCAGGAAAATGATGGAAGCCGCAGCCCGTGCAGCCGCGGGACAGCTTCGATTGGTTGGAGTGACAGTGCTGACCTCACACGACGACACATCCTACAGCGAATCGATCGGCCGGCCAGGAACGGTGGTCCGGACGGAGGTCGTCCGTCTCGCCGGCGCCGCCCGGGAGTCTGGCCTCGACGGAGTCGTCTGTTCGCCTTTGGAGATTGCTGCGGTGAGGGCAACGGTCGGACCCGCGGCCCTGGTTGTTGTCCCCGGTATCCGACGACCCGAGGACGGTGCCGGAGATCAGCAGCGGACCGCCACACCCGCGTCTGCGGTTCGCGCGGGGGCCACTCACCTCGTGATTGGCCGCCCGATTCTCGAGGCCGTTGATCCCCTGGAGGCGTTCCAGTCCCTGGCGGGAACGGCCGGATGAAGACTCTCCTCCTCCTGGGTTGTCTCGCGCTGATGCCGCCGTGCCTGGCTGGCCAGCAGGTTCAGCTGAGCCAGGCCGGCAACGAAACGAGAGGCTTCTGGCGCCGGCAGGATGCCGCCGGGCTGGTTCAGAAAAGTCCCCAACTGGTCATCCAGCTTCCCGGGGCGGATCCCTCTGCCCCGGTAACTCGGCCCCAGGCCGAGGAGCTGTTGCGCGACTATTTCCACCAGGCTGAGGAAGTCGAAACGGTGTTGAGCGACGCCCGGGACGTGGGCGGAGGGTGGGGATTTGTCGAGCTCAAGCGTCGATATCGGATACGGGGAACCCAGGAGATCAGAGAACAGCTGTTGCTTCTGAGCTATCGGGCGAATGGCACCGGCTGGGTCCTCATGGAACTCAGAGCCGGGCAATAGGAGTAGAGCCTGCCGGTTCTCAAGATTCAGGGGAATCGGACGATATAGAAAGGAGACACCCCCCGTTCCCCTATCTACGCTCTGGCCATGGCGATGCAGCTTCTCAGCGGGCAATCTTTCGAGCATCCGTTCTTCTCAGCGAATCGAGCCATGCCCCGCATTCTGGTCATTGATGACGACAAGGACATTCGCAAACTCCTCCGTACGGCGCTCGAAAGTAGCGGACACGAAGTTATGGAGGCCGCGGATGGACTGGAGGGGGTTCGCCGGTGGCGGGACCTCCACCCGGACCTCGTCATCACCGACTTGATGATGCCAGGCAAGGATGGCTTGGACCTGGTGTTTGAGATGGTGAGCCTGGAGCCGGATGTCCGGGTCATCGCGATGACGGGCGGCAGCTGGAAGGAAACGATTGACCGCCTGCACGACGCCCGGTTGTTCGGAGCGGTTCGGACCGTCACTAAGCCCTTTACCTTAAGTGAGATGCTTCGGGTGGTGGGGGAGGTCCTGGCGGCCGACGGCAAGACGGCTGGAGAATAGGT
>JBDTRF010000231.1:0-5857 GCA_039931815.1 Gemmatimonadota bacterium | reverse complement strand
CACCGTGCGCCAGGCGACTATCCCGATGGCAAAGCGGGCGATGTGCTGACGGTCGAGTTCACCGTCGCTGGCGTGTCCTGTGTCGGTCTCAATGGCGGGCCCCAGTTCAAGCAAACGGAGGCCTTTTCCTTTCAGATCGCGACCGAGGACCAGAAAGAGACCGACCGCTACTGGAACGCGATCGTCGGCAATGGCGGGCAGGAAAGTCAGTGCGGGTGGTGCAAGGATAAATGGGGTGTGAGCTGGCAGATCACCCCGCGGGTGTTGACCGGTGCGATGGCCAAAGGCGGCGACGCGGCGAAACGTGCGTTCGCGGCGATGATGCCGATGAAGAAAATCGATGTCGCGGCCATCGAAGCGGCGGTGCGCGGCTGAGCCGGCGCCGATATCCGGCGACCGTCCTCTTATGCCTTCAACGTCCCATCACCCTGATCCGGGGGTCAAACGCGGCCGCGGGGTTGTCGTGGGGATCCTGCTCGCTTCGCTGCTGTCGGTCGTCGCGTCGCCGGCCACAGCGCAGAATCAGCATTCGATGGCGGGCATGGGCGACCACCCCCGCATCGCGATTCCCCCGGGCGCGCTCTACACGGTGGCCGATGTCACATTTCTGCAGGGAATGATTGCCCACCATGCCCAGGCCATCCATATGTCCCGGATGGCCGCGCGGCATCAGGCCAATGCCGCGGTGCAGAGACTCGCAATCAAGATCGAGCAGTCGCAGGTGGCCGAAATCAACATCATGCAGGAATGGCTCGCCCGGAACGGGCAGTTCGTTCCGGATACCGCGTCCTGGCACACGATGCAGATGTCGGGCATGCTGACCGCGGCCGAGCTGCAGGAACTCGACGCCGCCAGTGCCGGGGCGTTCGATCGTACCTACCTGACTCTCATGATTCAGCATCACGAGGGCGCGCTCGAGATGGTCAGGGATCTCTTCGCGACCGCGGGCGCAGCGCAGGATGTCGATGTGAGCGTCTTCGCCAATGATGTCGTGACCGTCCAGACCGCCGAGATCGGTGCGATGCGCCAAATGCTGTCGCAGCTCGCCGACCAGTAATCCTTCCACACTACCCGGAGCCACGCTTCGATGCCCAACCCCCGTTCCCTGGTCGCGCTCCTCGCTCCACTGGCCCTGTTACCATCACTGCTGGCGGCGCAGACGTATCCCAACGCCGCGGATCCTCGGAGCAGCCTCGCCGCCGGCCGGCTCGATGCTGGGGTTGCCGTCAAGAACATGCGCCTCGTCTCATTCTCGCCCAAACCGGCGGCCTTCGATACTGCCCGCGGACTCACATTCATCAATTCGGACCTGGCCTTCAGCGGCCATGACGTCTACCAGGGCAACTTTGCCGGGTTCACCGTGTGGGACGTCCGCGATCCCAAGGCTCCGAAGGTGCTGGCGGCGGTCGCCTGCATCACCTCGCAGGGTGACCCCTCGGTTTATGGAAACCTGCTCTTCATCTCCGCCGAGGGACGGGCAAACCGGAACGACTGCGCCAAGAACGGAGTGCAGGATCCGAAGGATCACATGGCCGGAGTCCGGATCTACGACGTGTCGAATCCGGCCGCGCCGCAGCTCATCACCAATGTGCAGACCTGCAAGGGATCGCACACGCACACGATCGTTCCGGACCCGCGGGACTCGAGCGTGATCTACATCTACGTCTCCGGTTCCCAGGAGGCGCGTCCCGACAGCGAACTCGCCGGCTGCCGAAATGGAATGGACCCCGCGGACACGACGAACTCGCTCTACCGGCTCGATGTCATCAGAGTGCCGCTCGCGCACCCGGAGCAGGCTTCCGTTGTGACCGGTGCCCGCATCTTCACGGGATTAAATCCCGCGCCGCGTGCCGCCAGCCGCCCTGCGCGTCCCGCCAACAATGCATCCGGGCAGCCGGCGCCCCCGCCGACCGGACCGCGCAACTGTCACGACGTCACCGCGTACCCCGCCATGCATCTCCTTGGCGGAGCGTGCGGGAGTTACGGCCTGCTGGTGGATATTTCGGATCCGTTAAAGCCAGTTCGCCTGGACGCCGTGTCCGACACCAACTTCTCGCTATGGCACACCGCCGTCTTCAGCAACGATGGTCGTTCCGTCGTGTTTACCGATGAATGGGGCGGCGGCACGGGCCCGATGTGCCAGGCCACCTCCATGATGGAAATGGGTGGCAATACGATCCTGACCATCGACTCCGGCCGGACCTACACGCAGCACGGTTATTTCAAGATTCCCTCGGCCCAGACAGCGCAGGAAAACTGCGTCTCGCATAACGGCGGCCTGATTCCCGTGCCGGGTCGGGACATCATGGTCCAGGGCTGGTACCAGGGTGGAGTGAGCGTCGTGGACTTTACCGATCGGGATCATCCCAGGGAGCTGGCGTATTTCGACCGGGGTCCGATTGATCCGATGCCCGTGGATACCTCGGTGCATGCCCCCCGGGCGATCGGCGGCTCATGGGGTGCGTACTGGTGGAACGGCTTCATTTACTCGTCGGAGCTGGACCGCGGCTTTGACATCTTCGAGCTGATACCAAGCGATGATCTCTCGGCCAATGAGATCGCCGCGGCGAAGCTCGTGCATCTCGAGCAGTACAACCCGCAGAGCCAGCCACACATCGAGTGGCCGGCCGCCTTCCCGGTGGTGCGCGCCTACCTCGATCAGCTCATTCGCGGCAACGGCCTCGCGTCGGCCCGGACTACTGCAATCGCGCGGTCGCTCGACGCGGCGGAGCGGCAGCGTGGCCCGGCGCGTCGCACGTCTCTGGAACGACTGGCCCGCGAGGTGAACGCGGAGGCGAAAAATGCCCGGGACCCGGAGCGAGTCACGGCACTGGCGGCGGCGATAACCGGACTCGCCGGCGCGTCTCGCTGAGTTAGCGCGTCGGAGTGGAATCAGAACATTCCCACATGGCGGCAGCAGTTGGATGTGATGCACATTGACCGATCTCAAATTCTCGCACCAACGGTACTGATGCGTCGACTCCGTCTGGCACTGACACTGCTCGCTCTGGCCGCCGCCGCTCCGCTGGCGGCGCAGTCGCCTTCGATCGACAGCCTTGACGCGTACATTGCCGATCAGATGGCGCGTCGGCAGGTCAGTGGGCTCTCCCTGGCGATCGTCCAGGACGGGAAGATCGTGCTCGCCAAAGGCTATGGCATCGCAGACCGCTCGAGCCACACACTGGTGAATGTGAACACACTCTTCCAGGCCGGCTCGATCAGCAAGCCTGTGGCTGCCGCCGGCGCGTTACACCTGGTCGAGCAGGGAAGGCTCTCCCTTGATGAAGACGTGAACCGCTCTCTCACCAGCTGGAAAGTGCCGGAGAATGGCTTCACCGCTCGCGAGCACGTGACCTTGCGCCGCCTTCTCTCGCACACCGCCGGCATGACGGTCCACGGCTTCGCCGGATACGACGTGAATGGACCGGTGCCCTCGCTGGTTCAGGTGCTCCAGGGATCGGCGCCGACCAATAGCGAACCCATTCGCGTGGACACCACACCCGGCGCCATCTGGCGCTACTCCGGCGGTGGGTTCACGGTGATGCAGCAGATGGTGGTGGACGTGACGGGGATGCCCTTTCCCGAATTCATGCAGCAGACCGTGCTCGGCCCCATCGGCATGACCGCAAGTTCCTACCAGCAACCGCTGCCACCCGCCCGCGCGGCACTGACCGCGGCAGGCTACTACCCCGATGGCACGCCGGTGCGAGGTCGCTGGCATCTCTATCCTGAAATGGCCGCTGCCGGTCTCTGGACCAACGCCACCGATCTCGCCAAATTCGCGATCGAGATCCAGGAGACGCTGGGCGGTCGCGGCCACGGTGTCCTTTCCCAGGCGATGGCGCGGCAGTACATCAGCGAGGTGAAGGGAGGATACGGCCTCGGCGTCGGCATAAGCGGTAGCGGACGTGCGCTCACCTTCAGTCACGGCGGACGGGACGAGGGGTTTGATGCGCTGGTGATCGCGACCGCGGAGACCGGCCAGGGTATCGCCGTCATGATCAACGCCAATGAGAATTCCGGGATGACCAACCGGATTTTCAACTACGTCGCGCGCGCATTCAACTGGCCAGAGGGCAGCCATCGCTCGGACGCGCCGGCGGCGCGGATCGGTGTAGCCCTGTCCGGCGAGCGACTGAATGATGTGGCGGGATACTACGAGCTGCGAGAGAACGTGATGGTGACGCTGGTGCCCAACGAACGGGGCACCGGTCTTGTCACCCTCACCGACGGCATGCCGGACGAGGATTTTCTGGCGGTCGACAGCACCCACTTCGGTTCTTCCGGACGCAACATCAGGATCGCCTTCAACCGGAACAAGCCAGGGTTAGCCTATGATCTCACCTGGCGCGCGGGCGAGAGTGACCAGCGCATCGTTCCCCGTGTGGCGCCTTTACCGAGCAGCGTAAGACCGACCCCTGATCCGGCCCCCGCGATGCAACGGCGAATCGTCGAGTCGCTCAAGGCGATACAGGAAGGTGGAGCGCGACTGCAGGATGCCCCGGTCCCAGCAGGCACCAAACGTGACTTCACGAGGGGCTTCCCCGAGATCACTGCGGTAGACAGCCTGACCTATATCGGCACTGAGGACGTCGCTGGCCGCGAGATCAGGCGACACGAGAGCGAGATTGCGAGCGTGCGGATGTATCGGTTGCCGAAAAAAGATGGTCGCGAGCGGTATTTGCTGGTGCATCTCACGAAGGAAGGACAAGTCGCGGATGCGGATCCCGTCGGAAGATGAGGCGAGGCCCGGCATTTCCGATGAATGTTCCCGCGAAGCGGCAGAGGATTTAAGAGGAACTAACAGGGCGGGTCTTTGACCCGCCCTGTTTATTCTCATTGGTCGTGGCAAGACTGGCGGCGTGCAGAGTCCCGGATCCGCATCCGGAGCAAACAGTCCGGTCACCGTTAACCGCTCGCCGCTCTCCGTGATTTGCGTCGGGGGCGATCGCAGGTCATTCTTCCCTCACCGTGTCTCAACCCTCTGTTCTCATCGCCGGCGCCGGACCGACCGGCCTGGTCCTCGCCCTGCGACTGGCCCGCGCGGGGATTCCCGTCCGTATCGTGGACAAGGCGCCGGAGCCAGGCACTACCTCTCGCGCCCTGGTGGTCCACGCCCGCACACTTGAGTTCTACCGCCAGATGGGACTCTCCGACCTGATCGTGGAGCAGGGCATTCGCTTCACCGCGATCAACCTCTGGGTTCGGGCCCGTCACGTCGGTCGCGTTGTGCTGGGCGACATGGGGAAGGGCTTGAGTCCTTTTCCTTATATGCTGATCCTGCCCCAGGACCGTCACGAAGTGCTGCTGATCGAGCGGCTCCGGGAGGCCGGCGTGGTAGTGGAGCGGAGCATCGAGCTGCTGGACGCGACCGAGGTAGCGGATCACGTGCGCGTTCGGCTCAAGCGAGCTGACGGCACCGAAGAGACGTGCGACGTTCGCTATCTGGCGGGCTGCGATGGGGCACGCTCCCGGGTGCGCGAGATTCTTGGTGTCGGATTCCCCGGTGGCACGTACCAGCACCTGTTTTACGTGGCTGATGTGCAGGCCACCGGCCCAATGGTGAACCAGGAACTACACGCCGATCTCGCCGAGGCCGATTTTCTCGCGGTGTTTCCACTGAAGGAGCCGGGGAACGCTCGGCTCATCGGCATCATCCGGAACGCCGCCGGCGATTCGAGCCCAGTGACCTGGGATTCCGTGAAGCCGACACTCGTGGGCAGAATGGGGCTCAACGTCGAACGGGTCAACTGGTTCTCCACCTACCACGTGCACCACCGGGTAGCGAGTGCCTTTCGGAAAGGTCGGATGTTTCTCCTGGGAGATGCCGCCCACATCCACAGCCCGGTGGGCGGGC
>JBDTRF010000230.1:0-5859 GCA_039931815.1 Gemmatimonadota bacterium | reverse complement strand
TCGCTCTTTGAGACCCAGCCAGGCGCACCGATTATCATCGGCGGTATTCCCGATCCCGAGCGCCGGGTGGTTCAATTCGGCGTCGAGATCCCCCGGCTCCTCTCCCTGCTCGCTCATCATGATCCCGACGCCGTCGTCATCGGGCTCGACAGCATTCCCCGGGAGGAATGGCCCCCGCTCGCGATTGTCCACGTCTCGTTCCAGGTGATGGTGGGTCTGGGAACCTGCATGGCGCTGGTCTCACTGCTGGCGGGATGGTTTGCGTTCCGAAAAGGCGGAGTCGTGGCCAGGCGCTGGCTCCTCAAGGCCCTGGTCCTGGCCGCGCCGATGGGGTTTCTGGCGACAGAAGCCGGTTGGCTCGTGACCGAGGTTGGACGACAGCCGTGGATCATTCATGGAATCATGAAAACCCGGGACGCCGTGACACCAATGCCGGGTCTCGTCGTCCCGCTGATGGGGTTCACCGTGTTGTATTTTTTCCTCGCCGTCGTGGTGATCTGGCTGCTCTATCGCCAGATCGTGCGAAGCCCGCAGACGTCAGAAGCAACCGCCGATGCCTGAGATCACCGGAAGCCTGGCGGTCGCGCTCGTCATCATTGTCGCGCTCAACGCGTACGCGCTGCTGGCAGGGGCCGACTTTGGTGGCGGTGTATGGGATCTGCTGGCGACAGGGCCGCGCCGGGAACAGCAGCGACGTCTGATTGCGGAGGCGATCGGACCGGTATGGGAGGCCAATCACGTCTGGCTCATCCTGGTCGTCGTGTTGCTCTTTACCTGTTTTCCAGCCGCATTCGCCCTCCTGGCCATCCGGCTCCATATCCCGCTCTCGCTCATGCTGATCGGTATTGTCCTGCGTGGATCCGCCTTCATCTTTCGCAGCTACGACAGCAAGCGAGACGCGGTACAGCGGCGGTGGGGGAGTGTTTTTGCCGTCGCCAGCCTGATCACGCCCCTGCTGCTCGGTACCATGATAGGCACAGTGGCGTCAGGGAGGCTCCTGCGTTACGGGGATGGAACGGAGGGTTTCCTGCGAGCGTTCGTCACCCCGTGGCTGACCCCTTTTGCCCTGGCCGTCGGGGTGTTCGCTCTGTGTCTTTTCGCATTTCTCGCGGCGGTGTACCTGACGGTAGAAGCGCGCGAGAGGGCGTTGCGGGAGGACTACCGCCATCGGGCCCTGGGCGCTGGAGTCGCGGTGTTTGTCGCGGCGGTGGGGGCACTGCTCCTCTCCTCCCATGACGAGGCGGGTGCGCCGCTCATGTGGCATGGGCTGGTACATTCAGGTTGGGCGCTCCTCCTGCATGCAGCCACGGGGGTGGCGGCAGTCACGGCACTGGGAGCCCTCTGGTGGCGCTCGTACTACCTCGCCCGCGTCGCGGCGGCAGCGCAGGTCTCCCTGATTCTCTGGGGATGGGCCGTCGCCCAGTTTCCTTACCTGGTGCCACCGGACCTCACCGTGACCTCCGCCGCGGCGCCCGCCGTCACCCTTCGCCTCACCCTGATCATCCTGGCGATTGGCGCTGTATTTTTCCTGCCGTCACTCTTCTACCTTTTCCGCGTCTTCAAAACCGGTCGACCGGGACCGGTCTCGGATCACTAGTGTATTCCTCCCATGAGATTCCGCACCGGTTTAATCATGAGGAAGGCCACCAGGGAGGCGCCCAGGCATACCGCGGCGATCACACCGAACAGCTGCGGCAACGGCGCACTGGAAATAAAGCCAGCCGCGAATCCCGCGACATAATTCCCGACCGAGTCCGCCAGGAACCAGACACCGAGCATCATGCCGGCGATCTTGATCGGCGAGAGCTTGGTGAACACGGAGAGCCCGACCGGCGACAGGCACAACTCCCCGATCTCCTGGATGAAATAGCAGCCAATCAGCCAGAATGGGCTCACCCGGATCCCCGGAATCGCCTGGATGGTACGGGCGGCCGGCAGGAGAAACACGAACGAAAGTCCGATAAAAAAGAGCGCCAGGGCAAATTTGGCGGGGGTTGAAGGCTCCCGTTTGCCAAGCCGCATCCAGAGCCAGGCGAACGCGGGAGCCAACAGAATGAGGACGATCGCCTGGACGGTTTGAAACCAGCTCGAGGGAAAACTGAACCCGAGAATCGAAAGGCGGCTGTATCGGTCGCCGAACAGATTGAGCGTCGAGCCGGCCTGTTCATACGCGCCCCAGAAAATCGCCGCAAAGACAAAGAACACCGCCATGGCCGCGAGCCGCTTCCACTCCACACCGGTGAAGCCCAGGAACTGGGGACCGGATTCAGGGGTCCGGACGGCCGGTTTCTCCTCGCGGACGCGCTTGGCGAGCCGTTCGATAGCAGGCTGCAGGTGCCGACGACCACGAACATACTGGATGAGTCCGAAGGTCATGCCCACCCCGGCGCAGGCAAACCCGAGGTGCCAATCCACCCGCTGGGCGATATATCCGGCAATGAAGGGGCCGAGCGCAGCCCCAAGGTTGATCCCCATGTAGAAGATCGAAAAGCCTGCATCACGCCTGGAATCGTGCGTGGCGTAGAGCGAGCCCACGATGCCGCTCACGTTGGGCTTGAGCAGCCCGGTGCCGACCACGATGCACGCGAGCCCGAGGTAGAAGAACGGCAGCGGGTGCAGCGCCAGGCTGAAGTGGCCCACCATGATGATGATGCCGCCGATCAGCACGCTCTTGTACTGGCCCAGCCAGCGATCGGCGATGATGCCGCCAAAAATGGCAGCGGCCCAGACGCTCGCCGTGTACGTCCCGTACACCGACCCGGCGTGCTTGTCGTCGAACTTGAGGGCGTTGGCCATGTACAGGATGAGAAACGCCCGCATCCCGTAATAGCTGAACCGCTCCCACATTTCGGTGAAGAAGAGCGTGGAAAGACCACGAGGATGTCCAAAAAAACTGACGTCCAGCGTGCCCGGCTGGGGATGATCGGTCAGCGGAGTGTTCAACGGACCGTCAGAGGCGTTGGTCAAGGCGAATTCCTTTTTTTCAGGATGTCTTCCAGTACCACCCGATCGATCTTGCCATCCATCCGCACCCGCACATCGTAGTTCTCCCAGTACATGAAGTTCCTGAGCGCCTCCAGAAATACCGGCGTGGCGCTTGATTGAGGCGCCGTCAGCCATTTCTCCGGCTGGTTCACCGGCTCGCGCAGCAGAATCGGTTCGAGCTGGTGAACGATCTCCGGTGTAAGCGGGACCAGGTCGCTGGCCTCGCTGGGAAAGAAGTGGAGTTTGTGCAGGGTCAGCAGCCGGTCAAGCTCGACGATCGGGTTCGGGGCATCATACACCCGGATATCAATGAACCGGTCGTTCGCGCCGAGGTAGCCGCCATTCTTGCGCACGACGAGGAGGGCCGCGGACTGCATCCCGCGCTTGTCACCACCCCCCGCCTGGCCCGCTCGGAGCGCCGTCATGAGACGATCCGCCAGTGGCCCGGTGCTGGAGACGAATGCTTCGGCCATTCGCTTCACAGTCTGGTCCGATATCATGATATTCGCCTGAGCCGCGAAGGTCCGACCGACGATCACCGTCCCCTTCCCTCCCAGCATGTTCCCCTTGCCATCGGGTGTCCCAACCCGTCCGCCAGCCCAGTCAAACGTGCGGGTACCGGTAAAACTCGCCGCATTTCCCCGGGCATCCACCATCCCGACCTGACGATCCTGGAGCATGGTGTCGGTTCTCATGATGATCCTCAGGGCCTCTTCCGCGGACGCACCCCGGGCGATGAGATCCAGACCCAACTCTCCGTACGCGGTATTGCCCAGGCTCTGCGTAGCGACAGCGCCGACCCCGGAACGGGCCCAGGGGACAATGCCGCCTACATTCGGAAACTTGGATTGCACGGCCACGCCGAGGTCGCCGGTTACCGAGTCATAGGCCACGATACTGTAGGTGTGGGCGAGCTTCTGAAAGTGGGCGGGAGGAGTCTGCCCGTGCAGCAGTGACAGGGGAAGGGTTCCGAGAAAAAGCGTCCGGATGACGCGACCTGACCGCGCGCGCAGGCCGCGACAAAACCTGTCACCCATCACAGATCACCCGTCGGTTGGAGGTTCTTTGCCGAGTTTTCGCTTGAGGTGTGCAAGCTGGGCATCGGCGGCAGCTTCCCGTCGGGCCCGATCGAGATTGGATTTGAGCAAATCGTCCTGCAGGTCGGTTTCGGGACGCACTCCGCCGGCAGATTCCAGGTCCCGCCACGCGGCACCGGCGGAGGCCGCCCCCGTGCCAAGGCCCTGTCGGGCGGAACGGAGCTGGCTCGTCATTTCATTCACTTCCCGCTCCGCCAGGACCAGTTCATCCCGCTGCACCACCAGCTTACGCTCGAGGATCGCCACGCGTTCCCCGTGCTTGATGGCGTAGCGCTCCGCCACGCTCACCGTCTCCTGATCCGCGACTTGCGCGGCCAGCTTTCCCCGACGTTCGGCATCGTCCAGTTGTTTTTTCTCGTGCACCAGCTCTCGTTCCGTGGACTGAAGGCCGTCCCGCATCATCGAGACGGACACCTTGGCATCGAGCACCGACGCGTGCAGCATATCAATGGATGCCCGCGCGTCTGCCGGAGCTGTGTGTTGGGCGAGGAATTGCTCGATTCGAGAACGAAGTCCTTCGAACACTCAGGACTTCCGGCCAGTTTTGGCGTAAAACGCCGTGAAGGTACGTTCCACCCTGGTGGACCGACAATGCGGACAGGTCACTCGAGAATGTTCATGCTCCGCCACCGACTCGATGCGACTGAAGTCGCGCTGGCAGGCCTGGCAATGATATTCGTAAGTCGGCATACAAAGCTCGTGATGGCAATGTGGAAGAGGTACCAAAGATTACCGGACGGAGTGGGGAGCGTCAACCGTCTTCAGGTGCCTCGCGGGCTGGGCGGATCGGCGTCGGGCTGGATGGGAGGGAGAGAATTCGCCCTTCGCTGGTCACCGAGCATGGGCAGGTCTCGATGGCTTTATATTGAAGAACAATCCGGTTTTGAGGTGAGCTATGTCCCGTCACTTCCAGTTACTTTGCAGGTACTTGCAGTTACTTGAGTCTACCTCCATTTACTGCCTGCCATGCCCCTTCGGTCACTGATGTTCCTGTTCCTGGGCGCGATGGCCTGCTCCGGACGTGAAGCGCCGCCCGCGTGTGGACTCAACGCTGTGGTCGGACCCACGGTACTCCTCGGACAGTTCAGCACCCCCAATCAGACGCTGAGCCGCGCGCCGGATCACCTGCCCGAAAAACTGGTCGCTCGACTGGCGGCCGGACCCGCCTTCTCGGCGATCGTCGGCCGGACTGATAGCCAGTGGGTGATCGGGGTCAACGGCGCACTGCCTTCGAACACATCGATCAGCTTCGGGGTGCTGGTAATCGATACGATGGGAACGGCCTTGGGCGTCATGCTTTACGAAGGATCTCTGGTCGAGGGGGCACCCCGAATCGGTAGCGTGTCAGCCGGCGCTCTCGTGGTGCCGCTGATTGGCATACAACTCGACGCCGGGCGGATTCAGGACACACGCTGCCCGCTTTTTCCCGACTCTCTGGCGTCGCAGTGAACCCTCCACTGATAGGCGTCACTGGTTCTATCCGGACCCGGGACGGCGTCGAACGCGCCAGCGTCAATGCGGCGTACCTGCGTTCCATTGCGCTCGCGGGCGGGATCCCCGTGATCCTGGCACCCCCCATTGGCGTCGAGGGCGCCGCCCATGCGTTGCAGCGTGTGGACGCGCTGGTGCTGACTGGCGGGCACGATATGGATCCTGATCTGTATGGATCCGCGCCGTCTCCCGGCCTCGGGGCGATTGACCGGCCGCGAGACGAATTTGAAATCGCGCTGGTTCGGGCAGGCCGAAGCCGTCGACTGCCAATCCTTGGCATCTGCCG
>JBDTRF010000229.1:0-5910 GCA_039931815.1 Gemmatimonadota bacterium | reverse complement strand
CCGTGAGGAAACGAGGCGAATGGCGCATTGCTCTTTATCAAAACACACCGGCGGCCCTGCATGAGCGACCGACTCTTCGAAACGACCTGACGGAGGAGCTACAGACCGCATTCGATTCCCGAATCGGGGAATAGGAGAAGTAACCGGTAAGTTAGATTTTCGCCCGGGTAATATTGACAATCGTATTTATACCCGGGTAGATTGCTGCCTCTCACATTCTAGAGGCGTCCAAATGGACGTGAATCGCCAGGTAACTGCCTTCGACGGTCCCCGGTGCATCGCGACCGGGAACCCAGGCGAGGTAGCCCGAACGGCTCGCCTTGTCCTCGATAGAAACCCCACGGCCTCCATCCTGGTCTTCGACACCGTCTCCAGCGAGACCATCGAGATCGACTTCCGTGGAAGCGCCAATGAGGTGATGGCGCGAATCGACCAGAGTCAGACGAGCGCAATTGAACCCACCCCGCTGTCGAATGAAAGCAGGCCCCGCGCCAGGGGGCGACCCCGGCTTGGCGTCGTCGCTCGGGAGGTAACGCTGCTCCCGCGGCACTGGGAATGGCTCAGTCACCAGCCTGGCGGAGCCTCCATCGCGATTCGAAAACTGGTGGAGGAAGCTCGTCGTCTTCATGCGCCGGGGGATCGGCTGCGCCAGGCGCGAGAGTCCACCTATCGATTCATCAGCGTTATGGCCGGCGACCAACCAGGGTTCGAGGAGGCCACCCGGGCATTGTTTGCCGGGAATCACCAGCGATTTAATGAATTGATCGCCGCGTGGCCGAGCGATGTAGCTCAACATGCGAGAAGGCTGGCGATGGCATGCAGGGACGAAGAACCAACGGCGTCGTGATACCACGGTGCCCACCGTGCGTAGACCACGGGACACCGAGCCGACCGAGGCGCATCGTTCATGCGTCATGACGTGCAGGCGAAGGCTCTCTCATGCGGCGTACTCGCTCTTTGTGCCGGCATCGCCGTGATCGCCTGCCGGACACCGGCTCCGGGGACGGATTTCGCCGTCTCTTTGCGCGCCGATACGGCGGGCCTTTCCATGGTTGCTCCTGGCGTAATCTCCACCGCCGCTCCCGAGTTTGCCTTGACCCTGAGTCTCAATTCGGCCACCAGGCGATCTCTATCGCATCGGCCTCCGGCGGGCGGGGGTCATCTGCGACTGAACCATTGACGCCCATCCGGTGAATCAATCAGGATTCACCGGTCACGTCTCAGTTCGAGTCCGGACTGGAGTATCATTCACCCGGTCGCAAAACCTTCATCAACCACAACCCCTGACGAAATATGAGCATTCGCGGAACCGCCTCGCTCGCCCTGGCGACCCTGATACTTGGCGCATGTAATCGTTCGACCAGTGAAAAGACCTGGTCTGTCTCCATTCGAGGGTACGGGCCGATCCATGCGGGTATGACCATCGCTGAGGCGACTGCTGCCGGAGGGCGGCCACTCACGCTCCCGGCGCCCGATGGAGAGAGCTGCGACATGATCGGGTTTGCGGGAGACAGTTCGGGTGCGGTCCGATTCATGGTGATACGGGGCGTAATCAAGCGGGTCGATGTTTATAGGGACTCGACGGTGAAGACGATGCATGGGATCCACATCGGTGATCCGGAGTCACGGGTTGAAAAGGCCTACCCGGGAAGGGTCCGCGTCGAACCCCACAAGTATGAGGATGGCCATTACCTCATTGTGGGGCCGAGCGATTCGACCGACAGTGGATTCGAAGTGGTGTTCGAAACCGATGGAAAGCAGGTGACACAGTACCGCGCGGGACAGGTCCCCGAAGTGGAGATGGTCGAAGGCTGCTCCTGAGCCACTGCGCCAAAGCGCCACACACCGATCTGAAAATTGTTCACCAGGCCGCCGGACGATCTTTCAACTCAAGAAGGGTCGCGCGCGCGAGGGACCGGGCTCCCAGGACGAACTGATGCACCTGGGAGATGCTGAACCAGGACGGATTCGAAGGCGGCGTGACGTAAGGCAGGCCGAATGGGAGGAGCTGGAGCCAGGCTCCACCCTTGCGATACCATTTCCAGCCGATCGTGCGGGGTCATCAGAGATCGGCCTTCTCAAGTTCAAGGCCTGATGGTCAAGTCGACCATCGGCAGTCGTAAATTCACGTCCTTACTGGCGCTTGATCTCCGCCAGCACCGCTCGAATCCCCGCCACCACGCTATCCGCCCCCTTGCTTCCCATGCCCTGGTGATCGCTGCCAGCAGCAATAATCCGGCGGCTGTTACTCGAAAGTGTCGTCAGGTCGGCCTGTAACCGATTCCATTCCACACCGAAGGAGGAATCCGGCGCGATGCCTGCCGACACGACCGCAACAGGAATACGAAGCGGCTGACGCAGGCGGCGGACGAAATTGGCACTGGCTGGAAAATCGTACCACTCACGCAGCGTCGTCGTGAACCAGGGTACGCGATGTCCCACGGCACGGGCGTACGAGAGCTTGTCATCCGGGACCGGCATCTGCAGCGCAAGGTTATTGTCGGTCGCTGGATCGAAGGGACTGTTCCACAGTCGGTGACCACCGGGCCCGGGAATCCGACCGAGTCCCAGGGCCATCCGCAGTGTGGCGAGGCGAAATTTGCTGAAGTAGCCACTGACAGCTACCCGGGCGGAGGATGGCAGCCGAGCCCATTGGTCTTCATGGCTGGCATCAACCAGGACGAGTCCCGCGACATCGGCCGGGAACTGTGACTGGTACGCGCGCGCATACAGCCCGGCTGCCGACCACCCCACCAGGACGACTGGCCGGGTAATGTTCGACCGACTCAAGAGCGTATGCAGCTCCCGGGAGATCTGTTCGCTGTTTCGCGCGCGCGGGCTCGGGTCGCTATACCCGGCTCCGCCTCGATCATAGGAGCACACCCGGTTCGTCGTCGCGATCCTGGGCTGGACCCATGACCAGACCAGGTAGGAGTCTCCCAGGCCGGCGTCCAGAATCACCGTCGGTTCGCCGGTCCCCTGGCAATAAAGATGAAGTCGATATCGGCCGATATCGACCATGATCCCCGGCGGGGGCTGCCGCTTCATTTCGGAGCGTGTGGCCTGCCACTGATAAATGGCCCCGGCAGCAAGAAGTACCGCGCTGGCAAAGACACAGCAGACGACCCACCAGATAACGCGACGAATCCCGGGCGCCAGGCCGGCACGTGCGGGTCGGGAGGGAAGGGATTCATTCACCAGGCAAAGAGTCTCGAAAGGAAGTCTGGGGCATATCCGATCCCGGCAGGGAGGGTACGATCACGATGCATCTCGAAGCTCAGGAAACTATCGCGGTCTTTACGCCCTGCAGCCGTTCACCGGCGGCGATCAGCATGTCATCGGTCTTGCAGAAAGCGAAACGCACGAACTTCCTCCCCATCCCCCGTTCACTGTAAAAGCTCGACCCGGGAACGGGCGCCACACCGATCTCCCTGGTGAGCCAGTGACTGAATGTGACATCGTCCTGATCGCTCAAACCGGAGAAATCGGAGAGGACATAGTAGGCGCCTTCCGGGGGCGTGATCTTGAAACCGGCCGCGCTGAGGGATGCGCATAGCAAGTCACGGCGCGCGCGGTAGTCGGTGGCAAGCCCGCGATAAAACGCTGCATCACAGGTTTCGAGCGCCGCCGCGATTGCATCCTGAAGCGGGGCGGGTGAACCAACCGTGAGAAAATCGTGGACTTTGCGAATGGCATCCGTGGGTCCGGGCGGAGCGATGATCCAGCCGACTCGCCACCCGGTGACGCTGAACGTCTTGGACGCGCCACTGATCGTGATGGTACGGTCCCGCATCCCCGGGATGGTCGCAATCGGAATATGATCGCCGTCGTACCGGATGTGCTCATAGATCTCGTCCGTAATGGCATACGCGTCGTGCCGAATACAGAGCGCGGCGATTCCTTCCAGCTCCGTCCGGGTGAGCACCCGTCCGGTTGGATTGGCCGGTGTATTGACGATAATCGCGCGAGTGCGGGGCGAAAACGCCGCCGCGACCCGGTCCAGATCCAGCGGTTCGCCAGGAAGGAATGGGACAAAAACCGGTCGGGCGTCACACAGGATCGCGTCCGGGCCATAGTTCTCGTAAAACGGTTCAGGAACAATCACCTCGTCTCCCGGATTGATCAGCCCCAGGACCGTCGCGGCCATCGCCTCAGTGGCCCCGCAGGTGACCGTAATCTCCCGCTCCGGGTCGATGGTCATTCCATACCATTCAGCATAACGGCGAGTCAGCGCATCACGCAGCCGTTTGGAACCCCAGGTAATCGCATACTGATTGATATCGCCGGCAATGGCCGAGGCGGCAGCCTGCTTGATAAGCTCGGGTGTAGGAAAATTGGGAAAGCCCTGGGCCAGGTTGATCGCATCATGCTCCCGCGCCAGGCGGGTCATCCCGCGAATCACCGATTCGTTGAACGTAAGCGTCCGGCGAGCAGGCATGTCATGAGCCAGGAAGAAGGGGTGTTGAGTTCCTCAACAATGTATCACCGTCCGGCTTTTTCCCCCATCACGGCAGGCCGGCGCAAGAAAAAGGCGCTCACGTGAGCGCCTTTCATTCAACAGCGCCTTCGGTCAGGCGCTTTTCCTCGATGTAAAGAGAAGGACGACCCCGCCCACAATAGCGATCCCGCCCAGGATGGGAGAGATCGGCACCGTCTTGTCATGAGTGGCGGTGATGTCGATCGGACCCAGGTCGACTTTATCCTTGTCCTTGTAGGTGAACGTTTTGTAGGTCAGCGCAAGAACACCCAGGATGATCAGCACAATGCCGAATATCGCCGAGGGTTTCATTTTTGGGCCTTTCTGTATCCTGGGGGCAGGATCGCCTTGAGGTAACACCACATTCCAGCCGGAGACAACCTGGTATCGCATCTCTTTATCTACCGTCCCCGTCGGCATCACCGGGCATCGCGGTTTCGATTCGATCCCATGCGTCCCTGGCAGCATGGCGCGCCTTGTCCCATCCCAGGCGGGATCCACCTTTGACCCGATCCCATTCACGGCCCAACTCGTTTTCCACGTCGTCGAACTTGCTCCCGATGAAATGGCCGCGGGACTCCCAACCATAGCGATAGGCAGGAGCGTACTCCTCATAGGTGGTACCTTCGGATACGTAGGGGCGCCGGGCGTAGTTTTCCCGCCAGTATGCCTCCTCGGCCGTAGGATTCACGACTTCTGCGGCTCCTTTGCCGGCCAGGCCTCCCGCCACCGCACCGATCACGCCACCGACCACGGCGCCCACCGGTCCACCGATTCCACCGACCGCAGCGCCTGCGGCCGCCCCACCCGCGGCACCAAGTCCGGTTCCGACCGGGTGCGCCCCGGGCGCACCAGTGAGGGGGTCACGATTCGCATCGAGATCATCCCCCCGCCTTTTTCTGTCTTGATCTGTCATTTGAAATCCTCAGAGCGAAGGAGCATCATGGGCGGCGCCAGCCAGGCCGGCACCGCCGTGAATTACACGGGCCGACGACCCTGAATGACCCGGACGACGATCGCCACGATTGCCAGTACCAGGAGGATGTGAATGAATCCACCGAGCGTGTACGAGGTCACCATGCCGAGGAGCCAGAGAACCAGCAGAACTACGAAGATCGTCTCGAGCATTGCCGAACCCTTTCAGTGTGTGGTCGAACCATGAGCGCGCGGTAGTGAGCGCCGTGGGGATGGATAGTCGCGGCGGTGAGACCTTTTCACCGTGACTGCTGTCACACGTGAGAAGGCGGCGCTTTCTTTCGTGCTGTGGGTCACGCGATTTCTCGCGATGACGGTCGTTTTGGGGCGGTTTTGGCCCAGTATCCGCCCCGGCTTCTCCCGACCGCCGCTGGACGGGCGTAGCCGCACGGCGTACCTTGGTTGCCTCACTTCAATGCCCAGTTGCTTCCCCACCCACGAGGAACTCGCATGGCGGC
>JBDTRF010000228.1:0-5916 GCA_039931815.1 Gemmatimonadota bacterium | reverse complement strand
CGCGCCTTCTTGCGACCGGATGGACACCTCCCCTGCCGTTTACCGTGAAGGCGCGCGACGGCGTCACCGACATGTACGGGCTCCTCTTTCGCCCTACCGTGTTCGACTCCACCAGGAAATATCCGATCGTCAACTACATCTACCCCGGGCCCCAATCAGGGAGCGTCGGATCGCGCAGCTTCACACCGGCCCGCGGCGACCTTCGCGCCATGGCGGAGCTCGGGTTTGTGGTGGTCGCGATGGATGCGATGGGCACCCCGATGCGCTCCAAGAAATTCCACGAGGCATACTACGGTGATATGGGAGATAATGGTCTGCCCGATCAGATCGCGGGCATGCGACAGCTCGCGCAGCGCTATGCCTGGATTGACCTCGATCGCGCGGGGATCTGGGGGCATTCCGGCGGCGGATACGCCGCGGCCGATGCCATCCTTCGGTATCCCGACTTCTTTAAAGTGGCCGTTTCCGAGGCCGGCAATCACGACAATCGTGAATACGAAGATGACTGGGCCGAGAAGTGGCAGGGGCTGCTGGAACGAAAGGCGGATGGCTCGACCAACTATGACGACCAGGCCAATCAGAACCTGGCGAAGAATCTCAAGGGGAAATTACTCCTGGCCCATGGGACGATGGACAACAACGTACCGCCCTACAATACCCTCCTCCTGGTCAACGAGCTGATCCGGGCGAATAAGGATTTCGATCTCCTGCTTCTTCCCAATCGACTGCACGGGTTCGGCAATGAGGCGTACATGGTACGGCGACGGTGGGACTATTTTGTGAAGAACCTGCTGGGGGCCGAACCTCCGCGGGAATACGAGATGCATCCGTAGACTGGGCGGCGGTGCGGCAAAAGCATGTCCCTTGGCAGGCGAATCTCAGGCCAGGTCCGGTGCGTATCCGCGCTTTCGCTCTGCCGTTTGCCGGCGCGATAGCGACTGCCGGGACCATCTGTTCCGCACTCCGCACCATCGTCGGCGCCGTCAGCTGCCGCCTAATTATGCGACGAGCTGATCCATGGCGGTGAATCGTCGATCGAACGCTCAACCTGCCGGCGTTCGGGCAGTACATCAAAATGCACGTCCCAGCCCACAACCACGCGCCTGGCGCAATGAAGCACCAGGACGCCGGTTTTCCGCCGATCCACCACCGGGTACCAGACCCGGCAGGACAAGGCGGGATAGAACTGGGCGGACTCGTTTTTCAGTTGCGCTCGAAACCGTCGCATGAGCATTTCTCCCTGAATCCACCCACCAGCCCCCCGGCTCGGTTCCCTTCCAGATTACAAGCCGCCCCAGCCTCCGTCCTGTGAGCCATCGCACCATGCATGGGTGCACCAGGTCCAGAAAGGAGAAACGGCGCCCGCAGGAGCGCCGTTTTCAGATCGTTAGCGGGGTGTCCCCGCACCCGCGGAGGACGCGGTCGCGGCCCGGGGCCAGACATTGTCGGCCGGATTGCGATCGGGAAAACGTCCACCCGGGTCCAGTGTGATCCGCGTGATGTGGCGACTGCCAAATGCCAGGGTTGCCACATAGGTTCGGCTCCCGCTGAACCAGATATCAGTGGGGAAGGTCATGGTCGCACTGTTTCCTTCGATGGTCGCATTCGCCATCGGCCGGATGGGGGGGCCGGAGGAATCGAAGTCGACCCGCAGCACCACGGGCGACGGCATTTCTCCGTCCTGGCGGACCGTCACCAGGGTTCGGGCTCCCCGGGTCTCTACCTTCGTGATCGACTCATCGACCGATTCGCTGGTGAACAGCCAGTAATACCAGAACCAGCTCAGGTCCTTTCCCAGTCCCTTGTTCATTGCAAACATGTAGTCCCATGGCGTCGGATGCTTGAACCGCCAGGCTTTGGCGTAGGCGCTCATCGCCCGGAGCACGGCAGAATCTCCCACCACGCCTCCGAGGGATGAGAGCATCAGGGGCGCCTTGAAGTAGGTCACGTAGCCATAGTTGGGACCGGCATAGTTCGCGTCCCACATCATGGGTGCGAGTCCCTCAGAGCCCGCGGTCCGCCCAAACGACATGCCCAGGCTGTCCAGCGCCGCCGGCTTTTTCTTGAAATCTGCGTCCGAAAGAATATTCATGTACTGATTGAAACCCTCATCCATCCAGCCATACTGGGTTTCATTCGTCCCCACCATCATTGGCCACCACTGGTGACCGATCTCGTGATCCGTCACGCCAAAGCCGGGGCCGCTCATGGTCAGCATCGGATACTCCATGCCGCCTTCGGGGCCATCGACCTGGGTAAACTGGGGGAACGCGTACGGCATCCAGAGTGCCGAATAGAACTGCAGCGCGTGGCGGGCGTATTCGCCGGTCTTCTTGTAGTTGGCGTGTTCCGGGAGATAAAAAATGCTGATCGGAATGGCACCCTTTCCTGGAATGGTGGCCCGGGTGGCGTCCCAGAGGAATTCGCTGGAGGCAGCCCATGCGAAATCTGCGACGCTGTCGGCGGTGAAGTGCCAGGTGAGTCGCTCACCGGGGGCGGTGGCCTTTCCGGCGCCGCGTTCATCCGGACCAACGATGACAATCTGACTATCGCTCGACGTCGCGGTGGCAAAACGCTGCAGCACCATCGGCGTCAGGACCTCGCCCGAGTTGACCAGTTGCCCGGTCGCGCCGATCAATGTTCCCGCCGGCACGTCCAGCTTCACGTCAAAGCTGCCAAAGTTGTTATAGAACTCGGCCGGACCAAGATGGGGTTCGCGATCCCAACCTCGCACGTCGTCATACATGGCGACCTGGGGATACCATTGTGCCACCTGGAAGAGGCGAGTGCCCCAGCGACCCTGCCGGTCGCCCCGTTCGTTATCGGGGACCAGGGGAATCACATACGACCAGTCGAGTTCCAGCGTGCCCGACCCGTGCGCCGGAATCGGATTCATCAGGGGGATGGGGGTGACCGTCGTGGTGGACCATTGGCGGGCGCGCGCAGCGACATCAATGGTCTGACCATTCGCCACCAGCTTGCTGATGGTGATGCCGGTGGTGATCTCATTGACCGGCTCGGCCCGCGCCACATTGGCGGCAAATCGGTTCTGATACAGTCGCAGGCCAACCTGGCGAAGGGCGGAATCGCTGGCATTGCTGATGGTGACGACTTCGTGTCCCGTGATCTGCCCCGTGGCGGCGTTGAGACTGGCGCTGATCGCATAGTCGGTCCGCAGCTGCCAGTACTTGGCGCCGGGGCGACCGGAGGAATCGCGCGTCCCCGCCAGGAGACCCCGTTCAAATCCACGCGAGATGGGAATCGTCCGGCGCACGGCGCGTTCCGGAATATTCTGTTGTGCGGCAAGCGGCATCGCGACGAACAGGCAGGTTGCCAGGATCCAGGAACGCATAGAGTGCTTCTCCAATCGTTGGGCGGGCGCAGGTGTGAGGATGAGACAACTGAATGTAATTGCCCGGCCGTTGCATGCGGGATCGGGCTCCCGCTTTTCATGCTGCCCCGCCGCCGGCCTCACCTGGCCAGCAGGTAGACGAACGACGCGAACCCGATCACCGTGATCGCCCGCCGTACCGGCTGCTGGCCCACGCGCTGGGCCAGCCTCGACCCCATGTATCCCCCCAGCAGACCACCCGCGGCCATGGCCAGGGCAACGGGCCAGTTGACGATTCCACTGGCCACGAACAGGAGCGCGGCGACGGCGTTCATGCACAGTCCACCCCAGTTCTTGAGCCCGTTCATGGTATGGATGTTGGTAAGCCCCATGAACCCGAGCACGGCCAGCATGAGGATGCCAACCCCGGCCCCGAAATACCCGCCGTAGATGCCCACGGCAAACTGCGCAACGAGAAACCGCCATGGCGGCGCGGGCGGAACCCCCTCCGGGGCGATGGCGCGTTCCAGGCTCCGACCTCGCATCCACCGCATCAAAGGCGCCTGGACCAGGAAGAGGACCGTGGCACCGAGCACGAGGAACGGCACGATCTCCGCGAAGCTTCGATCCGAGGTATGCAGGAGCAGCCAGGCGCCCAGGCCACCACCGAGCAGGCTTGGCAAGGTAAAACGAACGATCCAGTTTCGCGCTCCCGCCAGCTCTCCCCGATATCCCCACATACTGCTCACCGCACCAGGCCAGAGGGCCACGGTGCTGGTCGCGTTGGCCATCAGGGGCGGGACGCCCAGGGCGACGATGGCGGGAAAGGTGACGAGCGTTCCCCCGCCGGCAATGGCATTGATGGTCCCGCCGATCGCCGCCGCGGAAAAAATCAGAAACACCGAGAGTGGATGCAGGTGGCCCGGGTCGAGCAGTGGTGCCGTCATGTTTCGGTGGACATGGCCTTTGAGGGATGTTGCAACGCCGCCAGGATGTCGACCTGCCGGAGCGCAGAGTGCGCAATGCTATCGAGGAGAGCGCGGTAACACAAATGTCGCCGCCAGGACTTCGATCCTTTCCCGTTGCAAGCGGCCTTCGGGTGAGCTTCAGCCCCCGGCAGCCGCCCTGCGTTATTATCTGTCATGTGTCACCTGTCACACCAACGGCAAACCCCTACCCGGCCTGCCATGCCCCGACCTGTCTTTCTCGCGACGCTGCTCCTTCTCTCGAGCTCCAGCCTGGCCCTCGGCCAGGGTGGAATCGACAAGTTGGTACCAGCCAGCCCGAACCCCGCGGGATTCATCTATGATGGCGGTCCGGTGCTGAGCGTGTCCGACCTGGCCGGCCTCAATGCCCGAATCACCGAGCTTCAATCGAGCGGGCGGGGAGACATTGGCGTCGCTATTCTGCGCGACATCGGCGACTACCCGCCGTATGAGATCGGGACCGCAATCTTTCGCGCCTGGAAAATTGGCCGGATCGACTCGATCGGATCGGAGCGCCGCGACCTCGGTGCGCTCCTGCTGATCGTACCCAAGGAGCTGGCACCCGATAAGAAGGGTCAGTGTTTTATTGCGACGGGACGCGGGGCGGAGGGCCTCATCACCGACGCGGCTGCCGCGACCATCTGCCGGGAAGACATTATCCCTCACCTCAAGGCGAAAGAATACGCGGCAGCGGTGGGTGCGGGCATCGATGCGATCGCTGCCAGATTTTCCGCCATTCCTGCAACAGAGGGATCCGCCAAACTGGTCTCGGACCACCCGTCGCGGTCTCCGCTGATACCGATTGGCGGCGGGCTCGGGTTCGTCGCCCTGCTGTCCGCCGGGGTGGTCAGCTGGCGTAAGTACCGTCGGCGCCGGCCGCGCCAATGTCCCCGGGGGCATGGATCCATGCGCCTCCTGGATGAACGGGCGGATGATGCGGCACTCTCGACCGGGCAGAGTAAGGAAGAAGCACTCAAATCGGTTGACTATGATGTGTGGGAGTGCCCGGTTTGTCAGGAACGGCTGGTACTTCGGTATAAGAAATGGTTCACGGCATACAGCCAGTGCCAGACGTGTCACTTCTGGACCGTGAAATCGAAGAATAAAACGCTGCGGGCCGCAACCACGGTTTCGACCGGGCTGGTAGAAACGACGAAGGATTGTCAGAATTGTGGATGGCACAACGTGAGCCAGCACAGCACGCCGATGATATCGACCTCATCGTCCGGTTCATCGAGCGGCGGAGGAGGATCATCTGGGGGTGGATCGTCGTTCGGAGGATCGGGCGGGTCGTCGGGAGGAGGAGGGGGATCGAGCTACTAGGGCATTGTTATTGAATCGGCGCTTCTCCGCCGCAACGAAACTCAGGCGCTTCGAGCCAGGTGATCGCCAAATCGCAACTTCACGTCGGCCGCGCTGTCGCTCAACATGCCCTCACCCGGCAAAGTCCAATGCTGCGTCAGCGCATCGTTGAACACCACCCACCGCATGGACTCTCCCCGGCCAGCGGACAGAGGAAATCCGACGATGCGCAACTCGGCTGAATACAGCCGGCCTTCGTGTTCAAAATCCTGACGGGCAAGTATCATGGTCTTCCTG
>JBDTRF010000227.1:0-5963 GCA_039931815.1 Gemmatimonadota bacterium | reverse complement strand
TCCCGCTCCACGATGTACTGCTCAATGCGCCCATCCGGCCGCGACATCATGGTGAGATCCATGGTCACGTTGCCGGCCCGGATTCGGAACCCGCGGATTCGGAGGCCACCGCGGAGTGAGCTGCCGGTGGCAATAAATTCGGTTGGTGCACCGAGTGGTCCAAGGCTCGCCGAGTAGTCCGCCAGCACCTGGGCGGTGAAGAAGGCACCGGCATTGGTGGTGAGGAGGTTCGTATCGATCGTACCTCCAACCAGGCCGTCATACACCCGACGCGCGAGGTCGCGTGCGGCCTGGTCCACTGTATCGGCCGGAGCAAAGAGGATCGACGCAATACGCCCCGCGATTTGCGACGACGCCCCGGCGCCGCCGGGGTAGATGTTGGTGAAGACCACGATCGCCGCGTGGTCATCGGGGTAGACCAGGTTGGTCGTCGTATAGCCCGAGACCGCCCCGCCGTGGGAAAGCCGCCGCCGTCCGCCGGCCATGCCCACATTGATGCCGAGCCCGTAGCCGGTCGACGTTCCGTTGGCGAGAGTGATCGCGGCCTGCTGCGTCCGGTACGAGGCCGGCGTGAGAATCGCCTGGTTGATGATACCGCGGTCCCAGGTCGCCAGGTCATGTGCGGTCATCGCAAGCTGTCCCGCGGCGAAGAGCCAGCGCGGCCCCTCCTTCGGTGCATCGCGGAGCGGTCCCAGCCCGTTCCGCAGGTAACCGCCGGCGTCGGTCGCGCTGAGCGGACCGGCGTCGAAATCGGCGACCGTCGTCATGCCCAGCCGGGTGAAGATCCGTCGCCGGAGAAAGTCCAGGAACGGCATGCCCGCCACGCGCTCGACGATGGCCCCCGCGATCACGTAGTTGGTATTGCTGTACTGCCATTGCGTGCCGGGATCGAAGTCGAGCGCCTGTTTGGCCCAGTGCTGCATGATGGCTTCGGCGGTGGTCGGCCCCTGCATGGCGGTGAAGACGTAATCCTGCGGCCAGTAGTCCTGGTAGCCCGACGTCATCGAGAGCAGCTGGCGTATCGTCACTTCACCGGCACGGGTCAGCGCGGGAAACCAGCGGGACACCTTGTCATCGAGGGACAGCTTGCCCTCTTCGGCCAGGAGCAGAATGGCCGTCGCGGTGAACTGCTTGCTGACCGACCCGATGGCATAGCGCATCGTCGGGGTCGCCGGCGTCCCGGTGCGGCCCTCGCCATACGCGTGCTCGTACACGATCTCCCCGCCCCGAACCACCGCGACCGACGCGCTCGGTGCCCCGGTACCCGCGAGCACCTGAAGCGCGGCGCTGTCAATCCGGGCGCGTTCCGTCGGGGCAAGCTGCTGGGCGACGACGGGCGAGGCCAGCAGCGTGAGCATCGCCAGAGAAATGATGAGCCGAGCCGAGCCGCGGTGATGGATCATGGGTGTCTCCAATTGTCGTCTGGGGTGAGTGCTCGTATCAGGCGTCCGGCCGTATCGACTCGTAATTGCGGACCTGGGCGAAGGCAAGGACATACCCATCGCCATCGGTGACCTCAAACCCCCACAGGCCATCGTCGATGAACGATAGCTCCTGGACGAAGGACGCACCGCGCTGTTTGAACTCGGCGAAAAGCACGTCGGGATTCTCGCTATGGATGAACGCATCCCAGCGAGCCCATTCATGCCGGGTGTGATTGGGATGAGGAGGCACCTCGCGGCTGATGGCCTTGAGCATGATGCCGATTCCCTCGCGGCTCACTCTCCCATAGTGCGGGTCTTCATCGGGACCCTGGAAATCCAGCGCGAAACCGAAGCGCTCGATGTAACAGGCGATCGACGCCTGGAGGTTCTCCACGATGAAGAACGGGTTGATCGACGTGAGGTTCCTACTCGAGGAGTTCATGCCGTGGGCCTTCCGGGGGAAACCTGCTCAAGCGCAGAAAGGATTCGCCGTCATCGGGTCAAACGCTCCCAGACGCGGGTGAAGAAAGACGGCAGAGGCGACCGGGTCGATGCGACTTGGCAAGCGCCGTGTGCGAGCAGCACGGCAGCGACGTCACGACGCTTTCGCGCCCACGCGAGGCCGAGCGCGTTCTCGTTGCTCTGGATGCCGTTCATATTCGGCTCGGAAACCCGGTTCACATCGGCACCAAGCCCGATCATGTACCGGACCGTTTCCGGGTCGGCATACTGGGCCGCCCACATGAGCGGGGTCCTTCCCCAGTCGTCCACCTCGTTGATGTCGGCCCCGTGTTCTACCAGCAGCCGGGTGACCTCGCGCGCCCCCGCCCCGCCATCGAGGCTGAACCCGAGTCGGCGAAAGGAGCCGCGCGCGCCCGCGGCGAGCAGGCTTCTGACAATCGCCGGGTTGACCATGGTGCTGGCCTCCCCGAGCGCGTTCTGGCCATTGTAGCTGTCGACCGTGGTGACATCGGCGCCGTGAATGAGCAGCAGATCCACCACGCCGGCATGGCCAAACCTGGTCGCGGAAAGCAGGGCGGTCCGTCCGGAATAGGAGCCGGCGGCGTTCGGGTCCGCTCCGTGTTCCAGGAGAAACGTGACCATTTCGACGTCACCCGCAGTCGCGGCATCAACCAGGTACGACGTGGTTTCGTCGACCACGTCGCGGTCGAACGTTTCCATCCGATGTATCACCCGGTTGATGTCGGCCCCGCGATGGAGTACCTCGGCGGCGCGCTCGTAGTCTCGCTCAGAGAGCGCGTTTGCGAAGTCCCGGTCTAACGGGAAGATGTCGTCCGAGATCATGCTGAAAACGTCACACTGCGAACGGCCTCGGTCATGCCCGCCCCCTCACCCACGTCCATTGTACACGTTTCCTAGTCCGCGAAATGAGAGCATGGCGTGCACCAGTAGCTCGAGGCCGACGAAGATGGGTCCCCCGAGCCACCAGGGTGGAAGGTGCATCGGCTGAGTGCTCAACGCCAACACGGTGATGCGGGCCCCGGCCATTAACAGAGTCCCACCGATGAGCCAGGTGAGCAGGCGTCCAATGATTTGCGTCGTTCGCGCCGCTGGAAGACGGGGACGGATCAGGTTGAGAAAGAAGAGTTCCACCCAGTGACCACCGAAGGAAAACCAGAGCACGAACAGTGTCCATTGAGGCCAGGCGCCAGGCTGACCTTGAGCCCACGCCAGGATAACCCCGGCCACGATCCCGAGGAGTCCGGTTCGTATGAGGGTGATGTGAATACCTTCGCGGAAGGGCTGCCAGGTGACGGTGTGCGGCTGGTCGGAATGAGTCGCGCTCATAATCTGGTTCGCTTAGAGGGTCACATCGCTCGGGTTTCGAAGGGTGACGGTTGCTGCCGGCGGACGGTGGCGGTAGATCGCTGCATCAGCCTGTTAGACGGCCACGATGTACTCACTTTGTACCAGTCCGCTCGCAAACTGTCGCGTCGAGACATGGGTCATGGGAATATCGCGTTCGAGCCGCCCAAAGAGAGGAATCCCGTCGCCGAGGAGCACTGGGATGCGAGTGATCGTGAGGTGTTGAATCAGCCCGCCCGCCAGGAACCGCTGGATCGTGATGCCACCATCCACATAAACGTGCCCGATTCCCCGTGCCGCGAGCTGCAACATGATGTCAGCCGGATCGCCCGACATATGCTCTACCCGGGCGCGGGCAGGAGCTGGAGGGAGCGACGAGCTGCTGAGGACGACAACGAGCTTGTCGCCATAGGGCCAGGTATCAAAGGTCAGAACGGTCTCGAAAGTCTTCCGGCCAATGACAAGGGCGTCCACAGTGGCGATGAACTCGTCGTAGCCATGGGGTTCAGTGTCACCATGCGGTAACCAATCGAGATCACCATTGGCCCGGGCGATGAACCCGTCCAGGCTGGTTGCAATAAATACCGATGCTTTCACCGGAGAGTCCTCGAGTTGCCGTTTTCACCCGCTCGGCCTGGAACCATGAGCGGCCCCCGCGTGAGCGAGGCGAGTGGCGCTTTCGCGGTCGAAAGCAGGGACACCACCGGCGCGGTCCCTGCCGAATCAAAGGGTGATTAAAGAGCGCGTTTCGTGGCCTTCGCTCCGCCCGCCCTCGATTTCGCGTCCTTCGTTTTGGACCGGGGCGGTTTGGCCTTGGCGCCGCGCAGGATGATCCGCTCGAGGACCTTAACGTCCACATCTGCGAATCGCGGTATGTGGAGACAACCACCACTGACCTTATGACGTCCCAACGACTTCAAGAGCGTGGCCTGCGATTTCAGGCCACCCATAAGGTACACTGTCAATCCGGCACTTCGAGAAGCGAATCCGAGCAGAAACCAGTCAACGGTCCGTCCACTGCTGCCTTGATAGGTCAGGTCGCCATAGCCGACGATGCTGGGACCCCACATCGCTGGCGCGACGCCGGTGGCCTTTCGCATCATCATGGCCAATGTCTTCGCGTCCTTCCGACGCTCAGGGTCCGGGAGAGACTTGAGGAAGGCGGGAACGCTGGCGGTGGTCCGTTGGGTCTTGTTTACGGCCATAAGGCAAAGGAAGAGTGAGTGGGTCGCGGTTTACTGAGTGGCTGGCGCGATCGCATAAGCTGTGGGCCCAGGCTCGCTCGCGCAAGCGAGGGGGTCGTAAGCCGGGTGTTTCCATCAGCCAAGCCGTGGTTCATGCGGAGGACAGCGTGTGCAGTCTTCACGCTGAGACAACCTTATCCCTGGGTTCCAGTCAACGGCCCCAGAAGGCCCCGCTGGCGCAGCACACGACCAATCTCCCGGCCGCGAGCGATCAGGTTGCCGTAGATCCAGGTGTAGTGGTCCGTGGCCCAGAAGGCGATAACCTGGGAGGCGCGCAACTCGCCGATGACCTGGGCGGTCGTACGGAACTCGAGCCACGTCACGATGAGATGTACATAGTTGCCCTGGGCGTCATCACTGCCTTCCGGATAGCCGGTCGGGATGGTGGGGAACAAGACCTTGAGGTCACTGATCGCCGATTCAACACCCGCCGGGTTCTGGGTCAGGTACCAGTGCAGTTCCTCGTGCAGGAACGTGGCAAGCAACAGGTCGTCATCCTTGAGGTGACGGGTATGGAGGGTCAACGTGGGATGACTATGGGGAATGGCCTGCTCATCGATTATGACGTGCGAAGTGTAGTACCAGCGCCGGAGGTCGTATGAGGCCAGGAGGCGTTCAAGCTGGGACTTGGTCTGGACCTCGGATGCTGTTCCATGGGCCAGGGTGATGGTAATGGCGACCGGAGGCTTCACGGTACCAGCGAGGCTGAGCGACGTTGAGGTAAGCGCGCAGGCGAGCAGGAGCATGACGACCGAGAGTGAAAGTAAACGAGCGGAAGATCTGATCGTTGACGCTTGACCGTGTCCCACGCTCACACATTTTTGCCTCAGGACTGGTTATGCCGGTGATGACGCAATGACAACGACCAGGCACGTACTTTAGCCAGGCGTTGACGGATCTAATAATGTAGGGGTGTTTCAAGTGGATGAGGATAGCCCGGCCGGCTTTATGACTGCGAGCGCCTGGGCCCCCACCATGGTCACGGGCGCCAGGCACACCGGCGCCGTTGAGCGCTCCTGGCGCCTGTCCTGCTGCACCTTGCTCGAGGGGTAACGCTACCGTTCCTGGCCTCGTTCATCCATCTGCTTCAGTCTCGCCATCAGCAGCTCCTGCTCCCGAATGTTCTGGGTCAGGGCGATGGCGCGTTGGGTTTCCTCGCGCGCCTCGGGGAAGCAGCCCATTTTCATCAGCAGGTCGCCCCGGACACTGTGAAGCAGATGATAGCGATCCAGCGTAGCGTCAGCAGCGTGCGTGGCGATCGCATCGACAGCGGCAAGTCCAGCGGCCGGGCCTTGCGCCATGCCCACGGCAACGGCTCGATTCAGCGCCACGATGGGAAAAGGCGTGATTTGCATCAGAGCATCGTAGAGCAGAACGATCCGGTCCCAGTCGGTTTCTTCGGCGGTGCGGGCGCGCATGTGACAGGCGGCAATCGCCGCCTGCAGGGCATAGTATTCGGCTCCACCCC
>JBDTRF010000226.1:0-5982 GCA_039931815.1 Gemmatimonadota bacterium | reverse complement strand
GAAAAAATCGCCCGCAGTTCGTCGTCCGTCATCTTACCCATCGACTTCCACGGCATAAATTGATTGATCGGCGTTCCATCGGGGCGAGTGCCCTGGCGTAAGGCCCGCAGGAAATCCGCTTCCGACCATTGACCAATGCCGGTCGGCGTAATGTTCTTTGCCGGCGGGTCATCGGGACCCCCCGCGATTTTTCCGCCGCTCAGGCTCGGGCCGTGACAATCCCGACATCCTCCCGTTGCGACCAGGTACCCGCCATACTCCGCCGTCACTCCTTCGGGCGGGGCCTGTGGTATCGGCGCCTTCTGGTCAATGACCCGGGCGGCGATCAGCGGGACCTTGCCCGTTGCCATCAGCATCCGGCCTATTGGTCCGACCGAACTTGGCGGCAGATCCCGAGTGACTGCGGGAACCGACTTGACGTAGGCGATGACAGCACCCAGGTCCTCCGCACCGAGATGAGACAGAGAATGTGAGGGCATGAAGACCAGGGGACTCCCGTTGGGTCGGACACCGTTTCGGATGGCGCGGACCCAGTCAGCATCGGTATACGTCCCGCCCACTCCCCCCGGCGTGAGGTTGGTCGGCACAAACCGGCCGAACGGCATCGCATCGATCGCGACCTGGCCGCCCAGGTCCGCCGCATGACAATCACTGCAGCCGAGACGTGCAATGGACAGGTGGCGCCCCCGGGCAATCGCCGCGGAATCGGACGGCACCACCAGCGAGGCGGGCGTGACGTCATAGGACTTCGAGAGCTGTCGCCAACTCACGAAATAGATGAGCCCGACGATCGCCACGACGATGGCCAGGACGACGCCAATGAGAATTCCAAGGCCACGAACGAATTTGTTAGCCATGAGCCGATGCGAAAGGAGGAGAAGCCAGGTTACGGGATGACGTCGAAATAATTCAGAAGGGAGATCCACGCAAGAGGCGTCAGAGAGCCCTCCCCTCGGACCTGAGAATTCACCATTCCCTGCGCCACACGCCACCCTCCCAGGAATGACCCTTCCGATAAGCGTTTCGCGCTACAGCCCGACTCGAATCACGATGCCAGCCGTCCGGTAGCGAAACGCGCCGGTGGTAGAGCTTTCAGCACTGGTGGAAATCCCGGCAAAAAATTCTACCGCACTGAAGGGCGTCCAGTTCCGACCGACTCGGCCCTCGAGATGCCACTCGGCTTGCGACCTGGTGCCACGCGCGCCCTGCTGCACGCCCAGGCCTCCGCTCACCCGCGCATGCCAGGGGTGCCATGCACGGCTCCAACCACCCCGGGCCTCGAACAGCGTAAAACGATCGGGCGAGAAGTATCCGATCCCCTTGAATTCGTAACTCAGTCCCCGGGCCATCGCCCCGGCCCAGAAGTTACGACGGATGGTCTGCGTGACGGCGACGATACCGGAAACGCGGGAGTTATGGTCGCTGAGCCAGACCTGGCCCGCGCCACCTTCGACGCTGAGGCCCGGTCGAAGCAGCAGGTTGGCGCTCAGGTCGAGAGCATCGATCCGCAGATGTTGATCAATGAGCAGCGCCGTCTCGTCGAATGAGTAGTGGGCAAACGCGACTCCCACCCCTGCGCGGGAAGAGAGGCGGTAGCTCGAGGATACTCGAAACGTCCCCGCCGCGTAACCTGATCCGCTGTCGGGTGAGAGGTGCCGGATACCCAGGGCGCCGGTGATACCCAGGTTACCGATCCCGTAGCTCAATCCCGCCTCGGCCGAAAGGCGACTGGCGTTGCGCACCGGGTCACTGACCTCGAGGGCGCCAGCTGACCCGAACGCGCGGAATCCGTCCGCCACGAAAATCGATGCTGCCACCGTTTGCCACCACGCCGTATTATGGTCTGAATCGTTGCTCCATCCCAGCGTCAGTTCAGGTTGCGGTCGAGTGGCTGTCCGGAGGGCCACATCGAGATCGCGAACTGCCCGGTCGCCGGGACTCGTTTCATGAGCACGGCGCGCGAATCCTTCGGCGGCGACCACGTGTCCCTGCCAGAGGTTGACCTGGCCCAGGCCGGCGAGCGCCGCGACGTGCCTGGGGTCCTTTGCCAGGATGGTTTCGTACTGCCGGATGGCAGCGGGCAGGTCACCTCGCCAGGCGGCCAGCTGGGCTCGGCCCGTGGCCGCATCGAGGTTACCGGGGTCACGCGCGATAATGCTTTCGTATGCCGCATCGGCCTCGTGAAATCGGTTGGCCCAGGCGAGTGTCTGCGCTCGGCCCATGAGCGCGTCGGTGCGGGAAGGGTGAGCGGCAATCACGCTGTCGTAATGGATGATGGCCTGGTCGAATCGGTCGGCCCAGGCGAGTATCAGGGCCTCCTGGAGATGAAGGTCCGGATCGTCGGGTTCGACCGCGCGGGCCCGATGAATCAGCACCAGGGCCGAGTCGAACCTGCTATCCCACGAAGCGAGAATTCCCAGCCGATAGTTCGCGCGCACCGAGTTCGGATCATTGACGAGCACCTGCTCGTAATTCCGGCGCGCCGAGGCGAAATCACCCAGCGCCCATGCCGAGTCGGCGGCTGATTGCTGGCCAGCCACGACTCCAGTCCGGAGCAGCGACAGGATTGCAAGAAATCCCAGCGGGGCAAACATCCTGCGCGTCTTGTTCAAATCCGTCGCTTCCTTTGATCCTGGGGCATCTGGCATCCCGGTGCTTCAGTCAAATTACTCATTTAGCTGATTCTATTAAACTGCGAACCGCAAAGGCGCGAAGGCGAAAGCGCTCCTGGACCTGGCTCATCGGCGAGCACCCCTTCGTGCCTGCCTCACCTGAGCCAGGTCCGGATTTACTGGCCGGTTCTCGGCGCCACCGTATCGGCCCAGGTCTTTTTCATCGCATTGTACACCGGTTTGAGACGCTCATGAAATTCGGGAGTGTCCCAGTGACTCCAGGTCCAGGGCAGGAAGGACGACGCGCTCCATCGGCCATTGATCAAGGCTGGTAGCGCCCCGAGGGCCCGTGGCTCCGGCCCTTTCAGGTACGTCAGCACTCCGAAATGGAAATCTCGCGCGGCCGCGGTGCCGATAACGTCGCTTCGCGTCTTCTCGTAGAGGAGTGTTCCGGTGGAAGGATCGCTTACGTTGAGAAGCGCCCACGGCAGCCGAACCTCGAGCAATTGGGCTTGCTCATCGTAATACCAGTCGGAAAGGGTGGACGCAGAGTCGGTACCGAAGCGAAGGCGGCCGCGGTTCATTCCCGAAGCGGGAAAGAATTGTCCATCTCTCCCGAACCGGGCCCGGTTGGTTCCCACGTACATCGAGTCGAAGGCCCCATCGTGATGGTCGGTGATTGTTATCGGCCGATGGTAGAACATTCCAGCATCATCGCGGGTTGAATCTGGCGGTCCGCCGTATGGGTTGTACTCCGGAAGAACCCGGATTTCACCGTCGCGCGGGCCTCTGAGATCGATGAGAAATTCAAATCCCAGGTCACTGGTGACCAGGCTTCGAGGCAGAGAATGCTGCCCTTCGTCCGGGAGGTAGGTATCAATGGCGATCATGAGCCCGGCCGAATCCCAGGAGAAAGGGCGGCCAGCGTTTCCGGTGAGCGTTACCGCCAGGTAGATGTACGATGCGTCATGCGAAATCGCAAGTGAACCAGGTTGCCGATTTTGCGGAGACGAAGCCCGGTAGATCGGGCCCGGCGCCTTCCATCGGCTCGGATCGCCACCGAGTCTCGGAGTCTCTTCCGCTCTCCCTGCATATTGACCCAGAATTCCATAGTTCTGCTCGGCGTCCATCACGTTGTGCCAGAGTCGCGTGTTGTCCAGCGGAATTTCGAAATCGATCACGACCCAGTTCTTCTTGAACCATTCATCGAGCCAGGCGAAGAGAATCCCGCCCGCGGCTCCGCTTTCCCGGATCTCGCGGGTGAGCCTGGCGTCGATGCGGGCCATCTCCCGCTCGTCGTGGCCGCCGTGATCGAATCCCTGCGGTTGAAGATGGGCAGTTCCCCGACTCGAGGGCACACCATACTCGGCGATGACCAGGGGGATCCTGGCGTGATGGCGCTTCAACGACGCGAGGTAGCCAAAGTAGTTGGACCGCCCTTCACTCGACCGCGCGCGGTTGTAGCCCGGATCATTGAGCAGGAAATCCGGATAATAGGGATAGGCGTGATAGCTGGCGAACCAGCCGGCAGGGTTCGCCGCCGTCGGATGGACCAGGTTCGGATCCAGGCCGGTCGCATCGTTGTCGTATTCCCTGGTGAGGTTGGCCGGCTGCCCCAGTTTCCGTCGCCAGGACGCTTCCTCGTCGGTGGTGGATTCGGTGGGGTGGGCCAGGGGATCCAGCGTTGGCCAGTTGGTGTACGCGATCGGCCGGATAGCATTGAACCGATCCATCTCCCGGCTCAACAGGTAGTCGCACTGCTCGGCCATCCAGCGATCCAGCGCCGGAGCGTTGACGGTGGCAAGGTATCGACCGCGATAGCTTCCGCTTCCCGGATGCTTCTCATCAAACGCCTTGACGGCAAAGGGCTCCCACTCCCGTCCGATGATGTAGGCGAGCGTCCATGGGGAAACATCAGCGTCGTATCGACCCGACGCATGTCCGGGTTGGGGCCGTATGTCGGCCGCGCCATGTACCAGGTCCACCACGCGCGCCATCTCTTCCCGGAAGCCGCTTTTCCAGCCGGCGTCGTCGAAATCGTGCTCCGGCGGAAGTTCGGTCCACACGCCGTGCACCAGCCAGATCCGGGATGCGGGATGGGCCAGGTTCCATCCTCTCAGCGCGCGATAAAACTCAGGGGGAAGAATGGTATAGAGTCGAACGGTGTTGGCGTTCATACCCGCCATCAGGCGAAGCCAGCGGTCGTACAGCGCAGAGTCGGTGGGAAACTCGGACGGGTACTTTCCGGGGAGGGCCGCGCCGAGATTGATTCCCTTTATGTAAAAGGGACTCCATCCAGCGCTGGAGTGGACCTGAAAGCTCGATCCCCTTGTCCGGGAGACCAGCTGGGTTCGTACCGGTCGGGTGTTGGGCTCGCGAGCCTTGCGGTTCCACCCGGGGTCCAGTCGATCGAGCAGGCTCCGCGCGGTCGAGTCCCCGGGGGCAAGTGCGATGACCCGCCTGGCCGCGAGAATCGCGGCAGGGCTGTCGCCTTTGCGGTTCGCCGTGAGCGCGAGTCCGCTCCACGCATCGGCAGTCCGCTCGTCTTCGGCGATGACCGCATGAAAGATCGAGTCCGCACGAGCGATCGAGTTCCGACGGAGGGCGGTGAAGCCGAGCCCGGTTTTCGCATCGAGGTTGTGGGCGCAGAGGCCGTCGGCGGCGGCGAAGTGGGCCTCGGCGATTGCCAGCGAATCAGCCCGATAGGCTTTCCATCCGGCCATAACCTCGGTGCCGGCCTGGCGCGGGCAGGGTTGCTGCCCCCGGGCGACCCCGGCCTGGGTTCCCATGAGCAAAATGCCCACGACCAAGGCTCGGCGGATCTGCTGGGGCTGAAGGGGGTTTCGCGGCATTGAGGGGAAACGTAAACCAGGCTGACGAGGCATGCGAAACGTCGACCCCTGCATCGCTCGGCTCGATGGATTATTCTCATCTACCGTCACCGATATTTTTCCTCCAACCCGGACTTATGACCCCGCATGACCACGGAAACCACCACCGCACCTATCGCACGCGCGCTGATCGACACGTTCGGCCAGGGATGGAGTCGGTGCAACGTGGATACCCTTCTTTCGGTATTCACTCCGACCGCGCGTTTCATTGAGACTCCTTTCGCGGCACCACTGGTTGGAACCGAGGCGATCCGGGGATACTGGAAGGAGATTCCCTTCTATCAGTCGGAAGTCACTTTCCAGAGCGGCGAGATCTACATCGTGGGACCCTGGTTTTCGACCGAGTTCAAGTGCACCTTCCGCCGCCGTCGAACCGGGGAGTGGGTCGATGCCCGAGGGGCGATTTTCGCGGAGCTGGATGGGGACAAGATCGGCGAGATGCGGATGTACTGGCATCGCTGGGGCGATAAGTCCTGAAA
>JBDTRF010000225.1:0-5993 GCA_039931815.1 Gemmatimonadota bacterium | reverse complement strand
GCAGGGCGCAGGGTTGCTGATGGGCACCACGTTGTTGAGATGGACCAATGATCACCAGACGGCGACGCGCCGTCGTTGGGGATAAATCCAATGCTAACGCCAGACCTTCTCCCGTTGTTGGGGGGACTCGCCGCAGGCCTCCTGCTGGCTACCATCATTTCCATTGTCTACCATCGCAGCAAGCGCAGGACTGCGGCGGGGATCCTCAACGTCGCCCGGGCCGAGGCCGCGCGTGTGCAGGTGGACGCGCGCCACGAGTCGGAGCGGATGGTGTCGGACTCCAGCCGGGAAATCGAGAACCTGCGGGCCGCGGCTCAGCTCGAGGGGAAAATGGCGACCCTCAAGCTGCGCGAGGAAGTTGACCGGGATTCAGCCAAACGCCGGGAAGAACTCGACCGGCTGGAGAAGCGGGCGCTCGACCGGGAACAGTCCCTCGACCGGCGTACGGCCGATATCAAGGAACAGGAGAACCGGCTCGCGGTGCGGGATAGCGATCTCAAGCGGAAGATGCAGGACCTCGAAACCCGGAGTGACGCGCTGGAGAAGCTGGAGGGCGAGGAGCGTCGCCGGCTGGAGCGGGTGGCTGGACTCTCAGTGGAGGACGCCCGCAAGGAATTGATGCACAAGGTGGAGGACGAGGCTCGCGGGGCGGCCGCAGCGCTTACCCGCGACATCAAGGAGCAGGCGAGGCGGTCCGCCGAGAAAGACGCCAAGCGTATTCTCTCCATGGCCATCCAGCGGATCGCGGCCGAGCATACGGCGGAGAGTACTGTGGCCGCCGTCACCCTTCCCAATGACGAGATGAAGGGACGCATCATCGGCCGGGAAGGTCGAAACATCCGGGCCTTTGAAACCGCCACGGGTGTCGACGTCATCATCGACGACACACCGGATACGGTGGTGATCTCGTGTTATGACCCGATTCGCCGCGAGGTCGCACGCCGCGCGCTCGAAGCGCTCATCGCCGATGGGCGGATCCATCCGGGCCGGATCGAGGAAGTCGTCGCCAAGCTGCAGGCGGAGATCGATGTTCAGCTGGTCGAGCTGGGCGAGCAGGCCGCCTATGATGCCGGCGTCAACGGAATTCACCCCGAGCTGATCAAGCTGCTTGGGCGAATGCGCTACCGCACCTCGTATGGCCAGAACCTGATGGAGCACTCGAAGGAAGTGGCCTGGCTGGCGGGAATCATGGCGGCCGAACTCAAGGTCGATGTCGTCCTGGCCAAGCGAGGCGCGCTGCTGCACGATGTAGGCAAGGTGCTGACCCACGATCACGAGGGCACGCACGTGGAGCTGGGGGTGGAAGTCGCAAGGAAGTATGGGGAAAGCGCCGCCGTCATCAACTGCATCCAGGCCCACCACGACGATGTTCCCCATGAGAGCACGGAGTCAGTCCTGGTCCAGGCCGCCGATGCCATCAGCGGATCCCGACCGGGCGCTCGTCGCGAGGCGTTTGAAAGCTATGTCAAACGGCTCAACCGGCTGGAAGAGATCGCCAACGGCTTCGAAGGTGTCGAGAAAACCAGCGTGATCCAGGCGGGCCGTGAGATCCGCGTGGTCGTGCGCCCGGAAAAGATTGATGACGCCGCGGCCGCCACCCTGTCGGAGACGATTGCCCGGAGAATCGAAGGCGAGCTTCAGTATCCGGGACAGATCAAGGTCGTGGTGATTCGCGAAACCCGTTCCATGGATTACGCCCGGTGAGCGCGAGGATTATCGACGGCGTCGCGATCGGCAAGGCCATCCGGGCCGAGGTCGCGACCGAAACAGCGAAGCTCAACGCGCGGGGAATCACGCCGGGGCTCGCCGTGGTGCTGGTCGGTGAGGATCCCGCGAGCCAGGTCTACGTGCGCAGCAAGGGCAAGGCCTGCGAAGAAGCCGGCATGCATTCCGTCACGATTGTCCTCCCGCGAGATTCCACCGAAGCCGAACTCCTCGCGACGGTCGATCGGCTCAACAACGATCCGGCGATTCACGGGATGCTGGTGCAGCTCCCGTTGCCGAAACACATGAACAGCGACCTGGTGATTCGCAGTATTGACCCCGGCAAGGACGTGGACGGGTTCCATCCGATCAACGTGGGCAAGCTCGTCCTCGGCGATAAGAGCGGCTTCCGGCCGGCCACTCCATACGGCGTGCAGCAGATGCTGATCCGCTCCGGCATCGACACCAAGGGTGCCAACGCGGTCATCGTCGGCCGCTCGGCTATCGTCGGGAAGCCGATGGCCAATCTCCTGATCCAGGATGGGCCGGGGGGGAACGCCACTGTTACCGTCTGTCATTCGCGCTCCCGCGACCTGCCCGCGATTACCCGCACTGCGGATATCCTGGTGGTCGCGATCGGCAAACCCGAGTTTGTCACCGCCGACATGGTGCGCCCCGGCGCCGTCGTGATCGATGTGGGGATCAACCGGGTGGACGATGCGAGCCTGCCCCGGGGATACCGGCTCGCGGGAGACGTGAAGTACGCCGAGGTGGCGGAGGTCGCCTCGGCCATCACGCCGGTCCCGGGCGGCGTGGGGCCGATGACGATTGCGATGTTGCTGATGAACACGCTGCAGGCAGTTACTCAACGGATTTCTGACTAGCATTCACGAGTTGTTGACATGATTTGTCATTGGCGCGTCTGAACCCTGCATGGCCGTTGTCAATCACGAATCAACAATCGACAATCATCAATCGTTATGACGCTCCCCCTCTTCGATTCCCCCGTTGATGGCGCCGTTTCCGTCACCGCTGTCGCCCGCGCGGCTCGCCGCTCGGTCGAGGGGAACCTCGGTCCGCTCTGGATCCGGGGCGAAATCTGCGGGCTCAAGGCGTATTCCAGCGGGCACTGGTATTTCACGATTCGCGATGCCGAGACCCAGATCCGCTGCGTCATGTGGCGCACGTACTCGCAACAGGTGCGACCAAAGCCGGAAGAGGGAACCGAGGCCTTCGTCTACGCGACGCCGACCATCTGGGAGGAAAAGGGTGAATTCCGGCTCAATGTGACCCGGATGATCCCCAGCGACGGACAGGGCGGACAATCGAAGGAGTACGAGCGGGTCAGGAAACTGCTCGAGGCCGACGGTCTGTTTGATCCGGCGGGAAAGCGAGCGCTCCCACCGATGGCGACCTGCATCGCGCTGGTGACCAGCACCGACGGGGCGGCGCTCAAGGACATCGTCACCGTTACCCGGAAACGATGGCCCGCGGTTCGGCTCATCGTGCTGGGTGCCCGGGTCCAGGGCGAGACGGCGGAAGCCGAGCTGGTGCATGCACTCACCCTGGTCAACCGCATCAGCATGGTCGAGGTATGCATTATCGGGCGGGGCGGGGGCGCCAAGGAGGACCTGCTGGTCTTCAATCGTGAGGCCGTGTGCCGCGCGCTCGCGGCGGTACGGGTGCCGACTATTTCAGCGGTCGGGCACGAAACCGATATCACACTGACCGATTTCGTGGCGGACGTGCGCGCGGCGACGCCTTCGGCGGCGGCCGAAATGGCGGTGGCCGATCGACGGGAAGTAGAAGACCGGGTGCATGTTCTCGCGTCTCGGCTGGCCAATGGTCTCACCCGGCATACCCGGGTTACCACGGAACGCCTGCTTCGCACGTCAGACCGCCTGGTAGGTGCGCTCACCCGGATGCAGGAACATCACCGGCGGCGGCTGGACCAATTGGGATCACAATTGCACGCATTAAGTCCGCTCCGAGTGCTGGAGCGGGGATACAGCGTGGCCCTCGACTCCGAGGGACAGGTTCTTCGTCGCCTCGCCGACTTCGAACCAGGTTTGCCTTTTACGCTACGCGTGCAGGATGGCACGGTGCCCGCGCGGGTGGAGCCGACAAAATGAGTGATCCAACCGAACCATCCCTTTCCCTGCAGGACGAACTTCGCCGGCTGGAAGAGATCGTGCGTAAACTCGAGGCCAACGACCTTGATCTCGACGCGGCCCTTGAGCTATTCGAAGAAGGGATCGGCCGGCTTCGATCGGCCCGCGAGCGCCTGACCGATGCCGAGGTGAGGATTCAGAGGGTGCTCGAACGGGCGGATGGCACGCTGGTGCTGCGGACCATGAAGGAATAGGAGCGGTCAATGATTGTACGGAGGCACGATCCCGCCGGCGTTGCTCCATCCATCGGCGGCTACACTCACGGACTGGATCTCCCGGCCGGTGCCCGGCTGATTTTTGTGAGTGGTCAGATTCCGGTGGCTCCGGACGGCAGTGTGCCGGCCGACTTTGCCTCACAGTGCAATGCCGTGTGGGACAATATCGGTGCGGTGCTTGCGAGTGCCGACATGAAAATCGATAACCTTGTCAAGATCACCACCTACCTTACCGATCGGAGCCAGGCCGATGTGAACGGCCGGATCCGTCGCGAACGGCTGGGGGATCATCGTCCTGCGCTGACCGTGGTCGTCGTGCAGACGCTCGAAAGTCAGTGGTTGCTCGAAATCGAAGCGGTCGCGGCGGCCTGATCCGGATTGGCGATCCGACTGGTTCCCGCCGATGCCGCCTTTGCCGACCGGTGCGCGCGAGCTTTGACCGGCAGCAGGTCATGGCGACAATAGGGGCCGCGCTTTCGCATGTGGCCCCGGGCGAGGCAGACATTCGTCTCCCCTTTCGCGCAGACCTGTCACAGCAGCATGGATTCATTCACGCGGGCATCATCGCGACGATCGGGGATAGCGCTTGCGGCTATGCGGCGTTCAGCCTGATGCCGGCCGACGCCGCGGTTCTCAGTATCGAGTTCAAAATCAACCTGCTTTCGCCAGCCAGGGGTGATGCGTTCGTGGCCCGAGGCAGGGTGGTGAAACCCGGCCGAACGGTGACAGTCTGCCAGGCGGAGGTGAGTGCCGTCCGGAAAGATGAAGAACACCTCATTGCGACACTCACGGCGTCGATCATGACGGTGCGCGATCGCCCTGACCTGGCCGGCTGAAACGCAGAGCGGAAGACGCCAGGAGGGCCAGGGAAGACGAACAACCACGCCTTACGACGCGAATGGGACGGTGGTGAGTGCTCTGCCTCGGCATTTCTTCGCGAACGTGCGATACGCGTTTACACATCAGCTGTCACCATTGACGGACCGAAGGCCAACTCCTGGATGATCACCGCAGATTCTCTCCTGACCGAGGCTCGCCTCACGACTGACGCTCTCATGGAAGAGTGGGCGGAGCGGCTGGCATCCCAGGTGGATGGCCGCGACGGTCCCGCAATCGCGTACGCGCTTCGGAGTCCCGGCAAGCGGGTCCGTGCCGCCCTGGTGCTGGCGGCCTTTCGGTCCATGGGACGCGCCTCGCCCGATATTGCGGGGGTCGCCGCCGCGGTCGAGACGGTGCACACCTATTCCCTCGTGCATGACGATCTCCCCTGCATGGATAACGATGATCTGCGGCGGGGCCGGCCGACGACGCACCGCGCCTTTGACGTGCTGACCGCGACGCGGGTCGGCTACCTCCTTGTCCCCGCTGCCGCTCTGGTCCTGGCCCGGGCCGCCCGGGCCCTGAACCTCAAGACCGAGACCCTGGGCCGGATGGCGGAGACGCTGTTTCAGGCCGGCGGCATCGAGGGTATGGTCGGGGGCCAGTGGCTGGATCTCGAGGCCGAGCAGCGGGCGCTCAACCTGGGAGAGCTGACGGCGGTTCATCGGGGGAAAACCGGGGCCTTGATTCGCGCCGCGTGCGAGCTGGGGGGAATGGCGGCCGAGGCGGACCCCGAACGAGTCGAGGCCCTGTCGGCGTACGGGGAGGAGATCGGGCTGGCCTTCCAGGTGGCGGACGACGTGCTCGACGTGACGGCGACGAGCGATGAGCTGGGAAAAACCTCCGGCCGGGACGAAGTACTCCAGAAATCGACCTTTGTTCGACTGATGGGAGTCGATGCCGCCAGGCGGGAGGCCGCGCGCCTGGCCGAGGCGGCGGTGGGTCACCTGGAACGGGCGGGGATCCCGGCGGAATCGCTGGCGACTTTAGCCAACTATATTGCTACCAGGACATCCTGAGCCAG
>JBDTRF010000224.1:0-6036 GCA_039931815.1 Gemmatimonadota bacterium | reverse complement strand
TCCAGGTGCCGGACGTGAACAAGGCCTCGAGCTACGTTGCCACGGTTCAACAAGTGTCTGCCAGGTCCACGGCCCCGGCCCCGTATTCACAGCAGGCAACCAACGGCTTCGTGATAACCGTCAGTCGGTAATGGCTCCCGGCTTGAAGGAAAAAACCGGCCACCGTTTCAGGTTGCCGGTTTTTCGTGGGATAACACAGAAGACACATCATTTCAGGTTGCGATCGAACCACAACAGCAGCGGGCGAACGCGAGATGCGCCTGGTCCAGAGGCGGATCCCGTGCTCGACTCTATCCGGGGGTAACGTCTTGCACTAGCGATCGAAATGGGTGGTTTGCATCGACGCAGCGCAACGAGATCGGTCCTTCTTCTTTCGACACGTGTTGAACTGAAAGTCTTCGTTGGTGTCACTGTTTGTGGATCCGCTGGTGCTTGCTTCTGTACTGTGGACTGTCCCTCACTCCACCGTTGTTCGGGAGATTTCAAAACGAATGGGTGCGTCTCGTTGAAGAGACCGCACCCATTGTTGTTCCGCTGATGAAATTCTACCCGGTACTCGGGTAATCCTCGGTTCTATTACGGCTGGCCGAGCACCTTGACCGGCGTGCTGCGGTTGACGAACGTCCCGTCGCCCAGCTGCCCGGAGCTATTGTCACCCCAGCAGTAGAGCAGGGCGCTGTTCGTTACGCCGCAGCTGAAGTTGGCACCGCTGCTGACGTCAGTAAACGTCAGTCCACCCTGGACTGCCACCGGCGCCGTTCGATCGGTCGTCGTGCCGTCGCCCAGCTGACCAGCGGCATTGCGCCCCCAGCAGTACGCGACGCCGCCGCCGGAGATGGCACAGGTGTGCGTTCCCCGGGCGCGGATGGACTGGAATGTGAGCCCGCCCGTCACGGCAGTCGGAGCGGAGTGATTGGTCATCGACCCATCACCCAGTTCGGCCTGTGAATTGTCGCCCCAGCAATAGGCCGTGCCGGCGGCGGTCAGTGCGCAGGTGTGCGCCGCGCCCGTTGTAATGGAGGTGAAGGACTGCCCGCCAATGACCGCGACGGGGGTTGAACGATTCGAGGTGGTCCCGTCACCCAGTTCCCCATCCGAGTTCCGGCCCCAGCAGACCGTGGTTCCATTCGCCGTGATGCCGCAGGTATGAGATCCCCGAGCGCTCAACGTGACGAATATCCGGTTCCCGCTCACCAGGACTGGGGCGTTTCGCGGGTTCGTGGTGCCATCGCCCAATTCGCCCTGGCTGTTGCTGCCCCAGCAATAGGCGGCGCCACTCGCCACCAGCCCGCACGCGTGGGAGTAACCCCCGGTCATCGCCGTGAAGGTCAGACCTCCCATCACCGGCGCGGGAACATCACTATCGAGGTTGTCACCTCGCCCTAACTGGCCAAGGGCGTTTCCACCCCAGCACCAGGCCGATCCATCCTGGGCCAGCGCGCACGTGTGCTTCCCACCGGGATAGAGTCCGCTGAACGAAGAGGTGCCGGAGACCAGTACTGGTACCGCGCTGTAGGTGGAGAAGGCGCCGCTTCCCAGTTCTCCCTCCAGGTTAAGACCCCAGCAGTAGGCGCCGCCGGTCGAGGTGAGGGAACAGGTGTGCGCATAGCCACCGTCCAACGCGGGGAAGGCGAGATTGACGACCACCGTGATCGTCGCGGAACCCGACACGCCTTCGGATGTCGCGTTGATGGTGGTCGTGCCGGCGACGGCACCGGTGACCAGCCCGTTACTGTCCACGGAGGCAATGCCTGGCGTCGAGCTGCTCCAGGTGATATTGCGCCCTGGGAGGGTGTCGCCGTTAGAGCCCAGGGTGATCGCCGTCAATTGAACTGCGAGCCCGGCGCCGACGCTTGAGGTGCCCGGGGAAACGATCGTGGTCGCGACGACATCCGGATCGACGATAATGTTTGACGCGCCGTTTCCACTATCACTCTGGGCGACGATACTCACGTTGCCCGGCGCCACACCGGTCACGAGCCCGGTTGAGCTGACGGTGGCAACGCTGCTGTCGGAGCTGGACCAGGTAATTGGTCGATTCAGGACCGCATGCCCATGCGAGTCTTCCGGGACTGCCGAGAGCTGTACCTCGGATCCGACGCCAAGGTGCAGGGCCTGCGGAGATACGGCCACGGATGCAACCGGAATCGGATTTACGGTGACGGTGTCCGTCGTGGTGATTCCGCCGTGTGACGCCGTGATGATGGCGGTGCCCACGGTGACTGAAGTAACGAGTCCGGTTGGACTGACCACGGCGACCCCCTGGTCCGAGCTGCTCCACGAGACACTCTGTCCGGAGAGCGTGTCGCCGGCGATATCCCTCACCACGGCGCTCAACTGAGTCGAATCGCCGAAGACCAGGGTAACCGGGGACGGGGAAATTACGATGGACGCCGGGTCGCCGGCGAGCACCGTCACGGTGGCCGTGCCGCTCTTGCCTTCACTCTGCGCGGTGATCGTGACGGAACCCATCGTGACGCCGGTGACGACGCCATTCGGATCTACGGTGGCAATGGCCGGGGCCGAACTGGTCCAGTCGATCACCCGTCCCGTCAGAATAGTGTTGCCCACATCGCGGGCCGTTGCGGCCAGCGTTGTCGTAATGCCGACCTGCACCGAGGCGGTTGGCGGCGTCACGGTGACGGAGTTGACGGCGGTCAGAACTACGGTCAGCGCGGACGTTCCGGTCTTGCCCTCGACAGTCGCAGTTATGGTGGATGACCCCAATCCTGCGGCCGTCACCGTTCCGCCACTCGAGATCGTAATCGCGCTGGTATCGCTGCTCGACCAGGTGACGACCCGGCCGATCAGGGGGTGTCCAGCGGAGTCCTTCGGAGTCGCGGACAGCTGGGACGTCTGTCCCAGCCCAAGGTTCCCGGTAGCCGGAGTGACGCTGACGGTGGCGACCGGAACTGGATTGATCGTGAACGAGGCCTGGCCTGCCTTGCCTTCACTCGTTGCCGTAATCATGACGGGCCCAGGGCCCGTTGCCGTGACCAGCCCGGTGGTTGAAACGGTGGCCAGGGCGATGTTGCTGCTCTGCCAGCTTACCGGCCGACCGCTCAGGGCGTTGTTTCTGGCATCCTTGAGCGATACGGTAAGCTGCTCGCTCATGCCAACCAGAAGCGTCGAGTTTCCCGCCGATATTTCGACAAGCGCCACGGGGGCAGGGGCTTGGTTTGCAGGACCGGTGCTATCATGGCCGCAGGCGAACAAAAGTGCGACAAGGCATACGAGTGCAGGACGCTTGGACACAGACCCTCCGATAAACGGGACAGCCCAAAGCGGTAAGTTGACGAGCGAATGTCGGCTCGCCGCGGGATGCGTTACCTGAGGCTTTGAGGCTTATGTGGCGGAGGAGAAGCACCTGTCATGCCCCGTAAAAAGCGGGATCGATGAGTCAGAAATGCAGCGGTAACTTATTGGTGTATAACAGTTTGAGAGTCTGGATCGTTGAGGCGAAAACAATTGCAGTTCTGGCTGTCCAGATATCAGCCAGCTGGATTGGTGGATAGAAACAGCAGGTGTTGCACTGAAGTGAGAAGAAGTACTACAGTAAGGAAGGTCAACCCCATTTCACGTGGCGCTGGTGGATCAGGCCAACTGTCAAAATTAGTGAGTTTCTCGAACGGATAAAGACTCTCGTACGAGGCGGTGGTCCTGCAGGATTTGCTCGACAGCGTTGACAAGGACATCGGGTGAAATCGGCTTCTGAAGAAAGGGCTGAGATTGCATCGGACTGGACGCTCCAATGTCGCGCGGGTGACCTGACATCCAGAGTACCGGGATCTGATTGTTGCAACGGGCGAGTTCCGCTGCGACCTCGAGCCCACCCATGATCGGCATGACGACGTCTGAGATGATCAGGTCGACTTCCCTATCGGCCAGTATCGCAAGCGCCGCCTTGCCGTTATCCGCCCCCAGCACGCTGTATCCGTGCCCCTCAAGCACCCGGGTGACGATCCGACGGACCAGTTCTTCATCATCCACAACCAGGATTCGTTCCTGCCCCGCCGAAGGGGTCGTCGCCGGGCCTCCATTGTCTTTCGTTTCTGCTAGCGGGTGGACACAGCTTAAAAGCACCCGAAAGCTGGTGCCGGAGCCCACCTGACTTTCCACGTCGATGATGCCACCGCTCTGCGAAACGATACCTTCGACGGTCGCCAGTCCGAGTCCGGTACCTCGCCCTACCGCTTTCGTCGTGAAAAACGGATCAAAAATTCGGTTCAGGATGTCGGGTGGGATACCCTCACCAGTATCCGTGACCCGGAGTTCAACAAATTTACCGGGCGGAGTCACCCGCTGGCGCTGGTCCAGTGTGTCTGGCGGGATGTCGACAATCCTGGTCTCGACATTGATCGTGCCGCCCCTCGGCATAGCATCCCGGGCATTGATCACCAGGTTCATCAACACCTGGACCAGCTGGGCTCGGTCCACTTTCACCCAGCAGCCCTCCTCGGCCAGTCCCAGGTGAATCTGGACACTGCTTCCGATCAGTCTCTGAAGCAGCGGCTTTGTGTCTTCCACCGTCGCGTTGACATCCAGGGTCTCGGGGTTGAGTACCTGCTGGCGCGCGAAAGCCAGAAGCTGGGTGGTGAGACTGGCCATCCGTTCGTGGGTTTTCTTGATCTCGGCCAGGTCTCCCCTGCTGCTGGGGGTAAGACCGGGATCAGACGCGATGAACGATGTCAGCCCCTGCAGCGCATGAAGCTGGTTGTTGTAGTCATGCGCCAGTCCCCCCGCGAGGCGACCAATCGCTTCCATCTTTGCGGTCTGCCGGAGCGTTTCCTCGGTCCGCTTCTGCGCGGTAATGTCGCGCTTGATGGAGGAGGCGCCTACCACGAGGCCACCGGCATCCCGCATCGGCGAGATGGTCAGGGAAATGATGATTTCCTGGCCATCCTTTCGGACCCTTCGGGTTTCATAGTGGGTGAGGTGAGAACCGCCGGCGACCTGCTCAAGAATGCGCCGTTCGTCCTCGCGAAGGTCGGCGGGCACCACTGTAAAAATCGACTGGCCGATCATCTCCTGAGCCGAATATCCATACATCCGCTCGGCCGAAGGATTCCAGGTCAGGACCTTTCCTCCGATGGTTTTGGAGATGATGGCGTCATCCGAGCTTTGAATGATGGCCGCGAGGCGCGCGGCCATTTCCGCGGTGGCACGCCGTTCGGAAATATCCCGCTTGATCGAGGCCGCGCCCACGATGACACCGGCCGCATTGCGTACCGGGGAAACAGTCAAAGCGATCGGCACGATTCGGCCACTCTTGTGGAGCCGTCGTGTCTCGTAGTGGGCAACCCGTTCTCCGCGGGTGATCTGGTCGAGGACGTACCGTTCTTCGTGATGAATATCGGGCGGGACCAGCAGGTAGACGGATTTTCCTATCATCTCCTCGCTGGTGTACCCAAAGATGTGTTCGGCCGCGCGATTCCAGCTCAGGATGGTACCCTTCAGATCCTTGCTGACAATCGCATCATCTGAGGATTCGACAATGGCCGCCAGGCGAGCGGCGGCCAGTGAGGAACTGTCGTCAGGCAGGGTGGGCGAGGCCATTGGGTCCCGGATAGGGCAGGTGGAAAATTCCGCGGCGGACGCCGCCGGCGGTCAACACCCGCAAGATGAGATCATTGTACTGTCTGGCAGGAGTCTTTTCAATGTGGTGTTTTGCCTGACCTCGGACCTCCGGCCTTTCATTGTGAGCGTGATCACTCCGAAAGCGCGGTCCGACGTGTAAGGTAAATCCCGTACAAGCAGGGGAAGACCTTCATTCTGCTTCTCCCAATCGTCCTCAGGAAGTAAGCGCCGGATGATTCTCAGCGACACCCGTCCCGAATCCGTTCTGATGAGCACGCAACGAAAAATCCTGGTCGTGGATGATGAGCCCGCCATTCGGCGACTCCTCGTCCGCATGCTTCGCGCGGCAGAGTATGATGTCGATGAGGCTGAAGACGGCCTGGCGGCATGGCAACTGGCGCTCTCGAAGAATTACGACCTGATCGTGACTGACAGCCACATGCCGAGGATGTCAGGCCC
>JBDTRF010000223.1:0-6039 GCA_039931815.1 Gemmatimonadota bacterium | reverse complement strand
TGTGGGCGACCCTGTTCGGCTGGGTGGGACTGATGGGAATGGGGCTGGGGTTTTCCGCCTGGGCCGGCGCGGCACAGCGCAATCCCCGGCGATTTCGGGAGACCCTCACCGCCTGGTGGTTTATCGGACCCGCGATGGTGCACCTGGCGATCTTTTCCTTTGCCCCTCTGCTTTTCGCCGGGTACCTCTCGTTTCATCGCTGGGGATTGCTGGAACCGGTTCGGCCATTCGTCGGGCTCGATAACTTTCGCGAGATCCTTGGCGATCCACGGTTCTGGCATTCGCTGGGTGTCACAGCCCTCTATACGCTCTATGTCCCCGTCACCATGGCGCTATCCCTCGTGGCCGCGTTGGTGCTCGATCGAAGCGGTGTGCGGGTGCGCCTGGCCCGAAGCGCCCTTTTTCTTCCCTTCATCGCCTCCGTGGTAGCCGTCGCGCTGGTATGGCAATGGATGTTGCAGGCGGATTTTGGGCTGATCAACCAGGGGCTTGCCCTGCTGGGCGTCAGTGGCCCCGACTGGCTGGGCGATCCCAGGTTCGCGCTGGGCGCGATCATGATCCTGTCCGTCTGGGTTCAGCTGGGCTACCAGATGGTGATCTTCCTCGCCGGCCTCCAGGGAATTCCTTCGGTATATCATGACGCGGCCCGGGTGGATGGCGCCGGGCGCTGGCAACGATTCCGGCGTATCACGCTTCCCCTCCTCCGGCCGACACTCCTGTTCGTCCTCGTCACGGGGACCATCAGCTCCTTCCAGGTCTTTACCTATGTCTCAGTGATGACGGAGGGTGGTCCCCTTCACTCGACTGAGGTCATCGTGTACCGGATCTACCAGGAGGCCTGGGAGTTTCTCCGCTTCGGCACCGCGAGTGCGATGAGCCTGGCTCTTCTCCTCATCCTGCTCGTCGCCACCTGGCTCCAGTTCCGCTGGCTCGGCCGGAAGGTGGAGATGATATGAGGCTGGGAACGGCAACGGGGAGAAAGGCCGGGCGATTCGCCGGGCGGGCGGCGGGTGGAATCCTGATGCTGGGCCTGGCACTCGTATCCCTGTTGCCGTTTGCCGTCATGATTTCCACGTCTTTGATGGACGAATTCGAGGTATTCCAGCAACCGGCGGTGCTTCTACCCGCGCAACCTCAGTGGTCCAACTATTCGCATGCCCTGACGGCCTTTCCCTTCCGCCAGTTTTTTCTGAACTCCCTGGTTTTTTCCGCACTGGTCGTCGCCGGCCAGGTCCTGACGGCAGCTCTCGCGGGGTACGCCTTTGCGCGCCTTAAGTTTCCGGGCCGGGATCGGCTGTTCGGACTCACTCTTTCTGTTCTCATGGTACCGGTCGTGGTCATCCTGATTCCCCGGTTTCTGCTCATCAATGCCCTGGGCTGGGTTGATACCCTGCACGGGCTGGTGGTGACTGAGCTGGTTTCCGTCTGGGGGATCTTTCTTCTGCGTCAGGCTTTCCTGGGTCTCCCGCGGGAGCTGGAGGATGCCGCTCGGCTGGACGGGGCCAGTGAATGGAACGTCTTCTGGCGCGTGGCACTGCCCTCCGTGAAGCCGGCGATAGCCACCCTCGGGCTGTTCGCATTTATCGACGCGTGGAAAGCCTACCTCTGGCCCCTCATCGCCACTCGTTCTCTCGATCGCAGGCTGATCGAAGTTGGCGTGGCGTCGTTCCACGGATTCTTTTATTCCAACTGGCCCTACCAGATGGCCGCCGCGGTCACGGCTGTCGTCCCGCTGGTGATCGTGTTTGTGTTTGCGCAACGCTATTTCATTCGCGGCGTTGTGCTGTCTGGATTCAAGTGAGCCCCCTGTTCCCTGACCCTTCCCGCCCTGTAAGCCAAACTGCAACCGGCTTACTGTTCTGCTGATCCGATGACTACATCCAGGGAACTAACCGGGCTCGGGCTTGTCGGGGCAGTGGCCAAACTGCTCAAGGCGGGGAATGCGGCGGAGATAACCGTTTCCGCCGTTGCCGCGCTTTTGCGCGACGGGGTCAACGCCCGGAGCATTGCGATCTGGTTTCGCGAAGGGCACGCCACCACCTTTTCACGAGTCGTGGCGGGACCGGAAGATGCAGAACCCCTTCGAGAGCAGGCCGAGGTGCCGGAGCGACATCCGGACGCCGACCGGTTTCACCTGGTGCATGAGGCCGAGTGGCTCGGCGTGGTTGAAGTCATCCGGGGGGATCAACAGGGGGCCGAAGACCTCCAGGTGATGCAGATCGTGAGCGACCTGCTGGCGCCGTTTCTCGGTGCGCTGGAACTGTCGGAAGACCTCGCGTACGAGGTCGCGCTTCGGTCCCACGAAATCGAAGAGCAGCGCCGATTCACCACCCTGGTCATCGACTCACTTCCGGTGGGACTCTATGTGGTCGATCGAGGATACCGGATTCAGATCTGGAACCGGAAACGGGAGATGGGCACCCAGGGCCTCAGGCGGGACGAAGTGGTAGGCCGATCGATCTTCGATGTGCTGACCCGCCAGTCGAGCGAGGAATTGCGGGCCGAAATCGACCAGGTGTTTGCCACCGGGGCGATTCAGCAGGTCGAGCTTGAGGTCGGGACCGATGATGAACGCCGGAGTTACCGGATCAGCAAGATCCCCATGCGGCTCGATGGAGACGAGATCACCCACGTGATCACGATCGGGGAAGACGTCACCCTGTGGCACACGGTGCAGCAGCAGATACTCCAGAGTGAAAAACTCGCCGCGATCGGACAGCTGGCGGCCGGAATCATGCATGAAATCAACAACCCGCTCGCGACGATCGGTGCCTGTGTGGCCGCGCTGGAGAACCAGATTGCGGATGCGCCGGTGGCCATCAAGCTGGGGACCCAGGAATATCTCGATATCATCGACAAGGAGGTCCAGCGCTGTACCCGGATCGTCGACGGCCTCCTCGACTTCAGCCGGCCCAAGGGCAAGGCCAAGCGGATCGTCCGCATCGCCACCCTGCTTGAAGACACGCTGTTTCTGCTCAAGCACCACAAGGGATTCCGTAAACTCGATGTGCGGCTGGAAGTCGATCCCGCGCTCCCCGATATTCATGGAAACGACGAACAGCTGATCCAGGCGTTCATGGCGATCATGCTCAACGCGATTGACGCGATGGAGGACGGCGGTGACCTCCGCGTGCATGCCGTGATGAATCCCCACCGGGAAGACGAAGTCATGATCGAGTTTCATGATTCGGGTGCCGGCATTCCCCGGGCGGAGCTGTCCAAGATCTTTGAACCCTTTTATACGACAAAACCCCAGGGTCGGGGGACCGGCCTTGGCTTGTCGATCTGTTATGGAATCATCGAGCAGCACGGCGGGAGGATCGAAGCCGACAGCCTGCCGGGCAAAGGAGCGACTTTTCGAGTGTTCCTGCCAGTGGCTGCCCCATCGTAGACTTGCCTAAACAGTGACGACCTGATCGACAGACTTTTGAGGAAGCCAGCGTGCCCCGAAACGGTTGCATCTTGCCACACGCCATGTGCCATTCGCCGAGGGTTGGCGATTCGCGATCAGTCACCAATCGTTACAGGTTCCCGTGAAAATTCTCGTAATTGAAGACGACAAAACCGTCGGGCAGTACGTCAAGCGCGGCCTGGACGAGCAGCGCTACCACGCCGACCTGGTAGCGGACGGGCTGGAAGGACTCCGCCTGGCTTCGGGAGGCCTCTACGATCTCCTGGTGCTCGATCTTCGATTGCCTGGCATGTCCGGCATCGAACTGGTGCGGACGCTGAGAGACCGGGGGAACACGACGCCGATCCTGGTGCTCACGGCGCAGGACTCCGTGGATTTCAAGGTCCAGGCCTTGCGGGCCGGCGCCGATGATTACGTGACCAAACCATTTTCTTTCGAAGAACTGCTGGCCCGGGTCGAGGCGCTGGGAAGGCGGCCCAAGCAGCTGGCGCCACCGATCCTCAAGGTCGCCGACCTTGAGCTGGATACCGGAACGCGGGAAGTGCGTCGCGGAGGAAAGCTCCTCGACCTCACGCCGAAGGAATACGCGGTACTGGAATACCTGATTCGCCATCCTGGCCGAGTCATGTCGCGCACGCTCATTACCGAGTACGCCTGGGACTATCACTTCGATCCGGGAACCAACATCGTCGATGTCGTGATCAACCGGCTTCGGAAAAAAGTTGATACCGGTTTTACTCTGAAATTGATCCACACGGTTCGCGGCGTCGGGTACGTGGTGAAGCCCGGGGAAAAGTGAAGAAGGTGAATGGTGAGAGACCGGCCATGATGTTGTTCGCGAGTTGCGATGATTCCCGGCCCGAACCTCCGGACTGGGGCGCACACGGGAGGCTTCACATGCGGGCACGGCGTGGCGAAAAAAGGGAGGCAGAGCGTCGCGATAATTCACCACCTTCTCATATTTCACCAGTCGCCTTGCACCCTTCGTTTTCCACCGCTCACCTTTCAGGTTTTCTCTTTCACGCCGCCTGATGACCACCATTCGCGCTCGGCTGACCGTCTGGTACACCGTGGCAATGGGTGTTGTCATCCTCGCCTTCGGCACGGCGCTGGTGATCGAGCGCAGGCATCCAAGTTACGACGAACTGGATGAGCGTCTCGGGCTCGAGGCCGGGGTTGCCGCAGGGTATATCACCGAATCGGCTCGAGTGCTGGGTGGTCAGCTCACCGCCATCGATTCAGTTCCCGGTCGAGGGGGGCAGGGCTGGACCCGGATGACGGTGCTGGCGACCGATGTCAGCAGCTATCTCGAGGGGATGCGTGACCCGCTCATCGTAGTCGACTCACAGGGAAGCCTGCTGTACGCTTCCCAGGAAGCACGACAGTTGAGTTACACCTCGCTGGAAGCCCTGGTGGCACTACTGCGCCCGCTTCCCAGTGTGCAGGTCACCGGCTCCGCCAAGCTCGATCTGAACGTGGGAACCTTTCGCTACCTCGCTGCTCCGCTGGCCGATGCGGGTTCCGGGGTTGCCGCGATCATGGTCGCAACCCCGACACGGACAGTGACATTCGAGCCGAAACAGCTGGTGCGCTCGATGCTGGTCATCGCGCCCCTGGTTCTCCTGTTATCGGTGGGCGTGGGATACTGGCTGGCGGGGCGGGCGTTGCGTCCGATCCAGGACATGATGGATGAGCTGGAGGCTATCACTGACGGACGAAGTCTTCACCGCCGCCTGATGGTGCCGCGCTCAGGTGACGAGCTGGCTCGGTTGGCGATCAAGGTCAACGGCATGATCGCTCGATTGGAACAGAGCTTCTCGGGTCTTCGCCGTTTCACCGCCGACGCGAGTCACGAGCTTAAGACTCCTCTCATGGTTGTGCGCGCCGGCGTCGAGCGGGCGCTGACGAACCCGGGCGCACCGGCGGATAGTATTGAGGCGCTCGACGAAACGCTGAATCAGATCAACCGGATGAGTGAGCTGGTGGAAACCCTGTTGACCCTCGCGCGGGCGGACGAGGGCCGGGCACCCCTGGCCGTGGTGGAGAAAGACCTCCGTCCGCTGGTGGCCGAGGCGGTGGAAACGGCGGGGATGCTGGGCGAGGCCGAGAACATCGCGGTGACGGCGAGCTTGCCTGACGGCCCCGTCATGCTGCAGATGGATTCGGCACGGATGCGCCAGCTGCTGCTCAACCTGGTAACGAACGCAATCAAGTACACGCCGGCTGGCGGGGCCGTGTCCGTCGACCTGGTGGACGACGGTGCGCTGGTGACGGTCCGGGTGAAAGACACCGGCATCGGCATCGCGGCGGGAGATCTTCCCCACGTCTTCGACCGATTCTGGCGGGCCGACCTGGCACGAGCGCGCACCGAGGAACGCCCGGGCTTTGGGCTGGGGCTGGCGATATCGCGCTGGATCGCCGAGGCCCATGGCGGGGGAATCACGGTGCAAAGCCGGCCGGGGAGAGGCAGCACGTTCACAATTACGCTGCCTCGCGGAAGCGTCCCGTTGCCGCTAGAAAATGAGAGCAACCTTGTGGCGGAGGTATGAGCAGAAGTGCGCGTGGGAGTACCAAGTAGTCAACGACGAGGAATCCATGAACCTTTCGGCTGTTAGCGGGCTGGTCAC
>JBDTRF010000222.1:0-6099 GCA_039931815.1 Gemmatimonadota bacterium | reverse complement strand
ACCGGCAGTGGCGCGGCAAAAGGAATGACCGCCGATAGACACAGGGCCGGAACAAACGCCATCGCCGGTGACAGGTTGAACAGCACCCGGCTTGCGAAAGGCGGGTTGGTCTCTTCTTTCAGGATGTTCTTGACGCCATCGGCCGCCGGCTGCAGCAACCCGCCATAGCCGACACGGTTGGGCCCCCGCCGATTCTGCATCCAGGCCGAGACTTTGCGTTCCATCAACGTGAGCATCGCCACGCCGATCATGACCACCGTGAAGACCAGGATCATCTTGATCACGGCGAGCAGCAGGAACCCTTTGAGCTCTGGCGTCACGAGGCGACTCCCGCCGATGGGCTCGGATTCTTCATCGTGCGGCCGGTCAGTCCCAGCTCGGCGAACCGGACCCCGCCCATGGCCGGAACCGTCTGAGCCACCGAATCGAACGCCTCTTCCACCGAGGCGGGAGATTCATAGCCACTCTGGAGCACGGATATGACTTCAGCGGCAACCCACCAGGCTGGCCGCGCCATCCCGCTCGCTGATTTCGCCTGGTTGTAGCGTTGGACCCTGAGATCCCGGTTAATAAAGGTCCCGTTCTCCTCAGCCATGTTGGTCGTCGGAAGGACCACCTGGGCGAATCGTTCGATCTCGCTGGTGACGGTTCCGATAATGACCAGGCCCGGGTGCTGAGCCAGGCGCGTGGTGTCCGCTTCCGGCAATTCCAGGTTGAGCAAAACCACGACGCTCGCCTTGTCGACCGCGGCCAACCCCGCCGCGAAGTCAGTGGAGTACCCCAGCAGTCTGGCGCCCGCTACGTTCGCCGCTCGCTCCGGCCGGAGGGCCAGGTTCGGAACCCCGGGCAGAGGGTGCTCATCGCCCATGGGTACGTGTACTGCGGCGGTGAGCTGATGGCCGTTCAGCATCTGCTTGATCAGCCCCAGGTCTTCCGTCGAACTGCTGCCATTGGCGAGAAGCACGGCGGAGCCGCCGCCCTTGAGCAGCTGCGCCAGCCGGGCAACGGCCGCATCCCAGTCCACGGCCTGGTGCCGGGGGCCGTCCTTGATCAGCGGCGCTTCGATTCGGTCTCCCCGGTTCATCCACCGGTAGTCCATCCGGCCCACATCGCACATGAAGTGGCGGTTGACTTCATAGTTGGGCCGAGGCCTGAGCCGCACCACGGTATTTTCCCGCGTGTCGATCATCATATTGCAACCCTGGGTACAACCAGGGCACACGCTCGCCGTCTTGTCCAGCTCCCAGGCCCGCGCCTTGTGCAGGAAATCCTTGGAGATGAGCGATCCCACGGGACAAAGATCAACCACGTTGCCCGACCACACGTGATTGAGCTCGTGCTCCGGGTCAATGCCGATGTAGGCTCGATCTCCCCGGTCGGATACGTTGAGCACCGGATCTTTCGCGACATCGTCCATGAAGCGGACACAGCGGGTGCAGAGGATACAGCGATTCGGCACGTAGAGAACATCCGGCCCGAACTCTTCCACCGGACTGTAGCGCTTGGCGTATTCCTTATATCGGGTCGACGCGCGGCCCTCCTGGAACACATAATCCTGCAGCTCACACTCGCCGGCCTGGTCGCAGATTGGGCAATCGAGCGGGTGATTGATGAGGAGGAGCTCGAGGACGCCCTCCCGTGCCTTCCTGGCGCTGGCACTGTTCACGTGCACCACCTGTCCTTCGGCGACCGTTGTCACGCACGCCGGCGCCAGCTTAGGCGCCTTCTCCACTTCCACCAGGCACATGCGGCAGACCGCCGGTGATGGCAATGAAGGGTGATAGCAGTAATGCGGCACGAGAATGCCGGCCTGCTTCGCGGCCTCGATGATCGTCGTGCCCTTGGGCACTTCGATTTGCATGCCGTCGATCGTGACGTGGACGAGTTCTTGAGTCATTGGGCTCGTGAGAAAACGGACCGCGTGCCGCGTGCAGCGTGCCGCGCGTGGGCATCGACGAAGTTCGCGGCTCGGAAGAAAAGGAAGCTTCGGTCATCGCACCGCGTTGCCACCCGGCACCCCGCACCCTGCACGCTGCACCTTTTGTTCATACCGCGGCCATGACGGGTTTCCGACTCCCCGTCACATAGGCTTCAAACTCCTCGGGGAACTTCTGAATTCCGCTGACTACTGGAGCCGCGCAGGAATCCGAGAGCACACAGATCGTCTTGCCGGTCATCTGGTCGGACAGATCGAGCAGCAGCTTCAGGTCTTCCTTTTTACCTTTGCCGGCCAGCATCCGTTCCATGATTTTGACGGTCCACGCGGTGCCTTCCCGGCATTGGGTGCACTGGGCGCAGGATTCATGGGCGTAGAACCGGGCGAGGCGATAGACCTGGTAGACCATGTCGGTGGAATCGTCCATGACGATGAATCCGGCCGAGCCGAGCATGGAGCCTTTGGCAACGATCCCCTCGTAGTCCATGAGACAGTCTTCCGTCTCGGCCGCGGTCATGATGGGGACAGATGAACCGCCCGGAATCACGGCCTTGAGCTTCCGGCCGGGACGCATGCCGCCGCACATGTCGTAGATGAGTTCCTTCATCGGGAAACCCATCGTGATTTCGTAATTCCCCGGACGCTGGATGTGGCCGCAGACCGAAATCAGCTTGGTGCCGGTGCTCTTCGGATTATTGAGGCAGAGTGACTTGTACCATTCAGCGCCGCGGTTCAGGATGTGCGGCACCGCGGCCAGCGTCTCGACGTTGTTCACCGTGGTCGGGAGGCCGAAGGCGCCGGCCTGGGCCGGAAACGGCGGCTTGATTCGCGGGTTCCCCCGCTTGCCCTCGAGCGAGTTGAGCATCGCGGTTTCCTCGCCGCAGATATAGGCCCCCGCTCCGCGGTGCAGCACGATGTCGATCCGCTTGCCACTTCCCATCGCATTGGCGCCGAGGACGCCCTTGGCATACGCCTCCTCGACCGCGCGGTTCATCACCTTCCATGGCTCGGTGAATTCACCGCGAATGTAGACGTAGCATCGTTCCGCCCCGATTGAGTAGGCCCCGATGGCGCACCCCTCGATCAGGCCATGCGGCGTCCATCGCATGATCTCCCGGTCCTTGAACGTTCCCGGCTCCGATTCGTCGGCGTTGCAGACGAGGAAGTGCGCCTTGCCGTCGTTCTTGGGCATGAACGACCACTTGAGACCGGTGGGGAACCCGGCCCCGCCGCGTCCTCGCAAACCGGACGCCTTGAGCTCCTCGATGATCGCGTCGGGAGTCATGCCGAGTGCTTTTTTCAGCGCGGCGTAGCCACCCCGCTGCACCCAGCCGTCATGCGTGCGCGCCGCGGCATCCCCGAAATGCTTGGAGAGAACAACCGTTTCTTTCGGATGACTCGGATGGGGATATCCCATTACTGATACCTCTGGAGAATGCCGGGCACCCGTTCGGGGGTGACGTTCTCGACGAAGTCATCATCGATCAGGAGGGGCGTCGCAAACCCGCAGGCTCCGAGACACTCGACTTCAATCACCGTGAAGCGTCCATCCGGACTGGTCGTGCCCAGCTCCTGGCAACCGGTCTCCCGGAGAATCGTTTTGAGCACGTCCTCGGCGCCGCAAAGGTTGCACGGGCTCGTGGTGCAGACCTGGATGAAGTGACGGCCAACCGGGTGGGTGTGATACATCGTGTAAAACGTCACGACGCCTTTGACCGTTGCCGGCGTCAGGCCCAGCACGTCGGCAATTTCCGCGATGCCCTGCTCCGGAATCCAGCCGCGGGCTTCCTGGACCATCCAGAGCGCGGGAAGCAGCAACGCCTGTCGCGTCGGGTAGTTGCCGGCCATCCGATCCAGCCTGGCGCGTGCCTCTCCGACAAAGACAGGCTCGTACGGAACGCTCTCATGCGCGTCACTCGCGTGCGCGCCGGCGGGTGTCCTCGTGCTCATCGGTCTACTTCCCCCATCACGATGTCGATACTGGCATTGATGGCGATCACGTCGGCCAGGAGAGCGCCTTCGCAGAGCCTGGGCAGGCAGGCCAGGTTAATGAACGCGGGCGGACGAATCCGCCAGCGGACCGGCTTGGCCGTCCCGTCACTGACGAAATAGTAGCCCAGCTCGCCCTTGGGGTTTTCAACCCCCATGTAGGCTTCACCCAGCGGGGCCTTCACGCCTTCCATCACTTGCTTGAAGTGAAAGATCATGGCTTCCATGTCGCTCATCGCCCGCGACTTGGGCGGAAGGATGAGGCGCGGATCGCTGATATTGACCGGCGCCCCCTTGAGACCCTCGAGCCGATCGAGCGCCTGCTCCAGGATGCGGGTCGACTGAGACATCTCTTCCAGCCGGACACGGTAGCGATCGTAAACATCGCCGTGCTCGCCGATGGGGACATCGAAATCGTAGGTTTCGTACCCGAGATACGGCCGGTCTTTCCGCACGTCGTAATCGACGCCACTGGCGCGGAGCATCGGGCCGGAAAGCGAATAGTTGATTGCTTCGGGGCCACTCATCTGTCCGACGCCCTGGGTCCGCCCGATCCAGATCGCGTTGCGGGAGAACATGGTGTCCACTTCACTGAGCGTTCCCGGAAAGGTGCGGCAGAAGTCGCGCAGGCCCTGTTCCCAGCCCTCGGGAATGTCGGCCATCATCCCACCGATACGGGTGAGACTGGTGGTCAGACGGGCCCCCGTCCAGGATTCCTGCAGGTTGTAAATCCGCTCCCGCTCCTGAAATGACCAGAGGAAAGGCGTAAAGGCACCAAGATCGATTCCGGTCGTACCCAGCCACACGAGATGCGAGATGATCCGGCTCATTTCGCAGGCGATCACCCTCAGCACCTGGCATCGCTCGGTGATCTCGATGCCCATCAACTTCTCGGCCGCGAGAGCGAGGCACACGTTGTTCGCCATCGGGGCCAGGTAATCGGTCCGGTCCGTCAGCGGGATAATCTGGTTGTAGTGCCGGTATTCACCCAGCTTTTCAAAACCGGAATGGAGATACCCGACATGCGGAATCACCCGACGCACGACCTCGCCTTCCAGCTCGACCACCAGTCGAAGCACGCCATGGGTGGCCGGGTGCTGGGGTCCCAGGTTCACCAGCATGTGCTCGCCGCCCAGGTGATCAACCGGCTCGTCCGGATCCTTGATCCCGATGGGAACGCGGGTTGGATTCCCCGCGACATCCATCCCCGAGGTGCTCAGCTCGAATTCAACAGTGCGCGTGCTCATCCGACGGTCCCCCGTTCACCCCTGGCCAGCCGTTGCTTCATGTCCTCCGGCAACTCCGAATACGATTGCGCAATCGAGAGTTCCTCGAGCGAGTAGTGCGCCTCAGGATTGGCGTCGAGCGCCTGGCGCGTCTGCTCCGAGCGGCTGAAATGACCTCGCAGTGGGAAATCCTTTCGCAGCGGATAGCCTTCGTGATAGGTCTCCCACATGAGGATCCGGCGAAGGTCGGGGTGACCGGTGAAGGTGACGCCAAACATGTCGTACACTTCGCGCTCGAGCCAGTCCGCGCCTTTCCATAGGTCGATGATGGAGTCGACGACGAGTGCGTGTTCCTTGTTCAGCGCTACCTTGATCCGGAGATCGGCCTTGCGAGTCAGCGATCGGAGCTGATACACCACTTCGAGCGGCAGACCCGCGTCACGATACTCCACGGCCGTGACGTCGGTGAGGTAGTTGAACTCCTGGTCCGGTGTGTCCTTGAGCCAGGCGAGAACTTCATGGGCGCGTTCGCGGGAGACGTACACGATGGTGTCCCCGCAACTCACGAGATGCCGCTCGATCGCCGATCCGAATTTCGAGCGCAACGCGCCGACGGACGGTGAAATCAGCCTGGCGTTTCCCTGGCGCTCGCCGGTGGCGGGGGAGTGGGCGGCGGTCATCAGGACGAACGCGTCTGGTGGATGGAGTTCCCGAAAGGCTCGGAGAGCTCGTCCACCCGCTCGGCAGGAAGGAAGAGCCCGGATTCACTCACCATGTGCTCCTGGCGCAGCGAATCATCCGTGAAGCTCTCGCCCTTGATCTTCTTCTGCAGGAGCGTGATACCATAGATGAGTCCCTCCGGCCGGGGGGGGCAACCGGGAACGTAGACGTCGACCGGAATGATCGTGTCGATGCCCTGCACCATCGCGTAGTTATCGAAGATGCCGC
>JBDTRF010000221.1:0-6110 GCA_039931815.1 Gemmatimonadota bacterium | reverse complement strand
CAGCGGTTTCAACGGATCATTCACCAGGACAAGGGACCCGCTTCCGCCGACCTCAAGGGCGATCCACTCTCGTTCGCATACTATCACATGGGTCGATGGGCATGGGGTTCACCCGGTTGGTCCATTCCCGAGATGCCAGCGGACACATCGAAGAGCGCGCCAAAACCGGACCCCAAGGACCCGCTCAAGGAGGAGCGAAACACCCTGCGCTGGATCCGGCAGAATCGGCCGGACGCCGTGATCCAATGGACCGAGATCACCCACCCGGACTTTCCCGGGCGCAAAGTAGAAGTCGGAGGCTTTCGACCCTTTGTCCTCATGAATCCGCCCGATTCACTGCTGGACTCGGTCCTGATTCGACAGGCGCGCTTCGTGGAAGAGCTGGCCCACATGCTGCCATCGGTCGCGATTCGAGAGGTGAAGGTGGAACGGGTCGGCGCCCAGGTCTTCCGGGTCACTGCCCAGGTTGCAAACTCGGGATACCTGCCCACTGTTTCCCAGTTGGGCGTTCGCGTGCGGTGGCCGCAGCGAGTCCGGCTCGAGCTCAAGACCAGCGGGCAGCAGATCGCCGGGGGGCGCGCGATCCAGCTGCTCGATCCCATTCCCGGTAACGGTGGGTCGCGCGAATTCACCTGGTTGGTCGTCGGCACAGCTGATTCGAAGCTGACGCTCACCGCCTCGAGTCCCGTCGCCGGGACTGCCACCCAGTCCATCACACTTCGATGAGCCAACTCTCAATCCCTGCGCGTCCGTGGGCGCGTCGCATCGTACGCTCGTTTTTCGCGCTGAGCGGATTCGTCGCGCTCGCGTTCGGCACCGCCGCGGCCCAGGCGGGAGCCCTGGCTGGGCTGGGATCGCCTCCCAATCCAAAGGTTCCGCTCAGCTGGGACCGGTACTACGACTACGCCGGCATCGGCGAAATTGGACGGAAGCTGCAAAGCGCCTATCCCGACCGCTGTCGCCTCAGTTCGATCGGAAAAAGCGTGCAGGGCCGTGAACTCTGGATGATGACCGTCACCAACTTCACGCATGGCGATCCCGATCAGAAACCGGGAATGTATATCGACGGGAACATCCATTCGAACGAGATCCAGGGAACCGAGATCTCGCTTTACACCGCGTGGTATCTCTGCGAAATGGCCGATCGCGTCCCTTTCGTCGATAGCCTGCTCAATGACCGGGTCTTCTACATTATCCCCACCGTCAACCCGGACGGCCGGGAGGATTTTCTTCACAAGCCCAATACGCCGCATTCGCCACGCAGTGGTGCCGCGCCCCGGGATAACGACGGCGATGGCCTGGTCGACGAAGATGGATTTGATGATCTGAACGGCGACGGGTTTATCACCATGATGCGCCGGCGCAATCCGAACGGGCGCTGGATTGTCTCCCCCGAGGATCCTCGACTGATGGTGCAGGCCGCACCCGACAAGCCGGGAGAATACGAGCTCCTGGGCTACGAAGGATTCGATAACGACGGCGATGGCCAGGTCAATGAAGATGGCGTCGGCTATTACGACCCCAATCGGAACTGGCCATGGCGATGGCAGCCGCAGTATATCCAGGGCGGCGCCGACTACTATCCCACCTCGCTTCCGGAAACCCGGGCCATTATCGCGTTCGTTCAGTCACACCCGAACATTGCCGGCGCCCAGAGCTATCACAACAACGGCGGACAGATCCTGCGCGGCCCGGGTGTGCCCCAGGACAATTACCGGCCGCAGGATATCCGGATGTTTGACCAGATCGGACACACGGGTGAGCAGATTCTGCCGGGCTACAAATACCTGGTCGTCTGGAAGGATCTCTACACGGTATGGGGCGGCGAGCTGGACTGGTTTTACGGCGCGCGCGGGATCGTGACGTTCAGTAATGAGGTCTGGACTCCCTTCACCTACTTCCAGCACGAACCGACCGACGAACGGTACGATGACATCGATTACAAGTTCGACCGGCTTCTCCTGTTGGGAGAGGCGGTCGTTCCCTGGACTCCGGTTCAACATCCCCAGTTCGGCCGAATCGAGGTGGGAGGCGTGAAGAAGCAGTATACCCGGGCGGTGCCCGGATTCCTGCTGGGAAGTGAAGCGCACCGGAACATGGCCTTTACGATCTATCAGGCGAGCCAGATGCCGCTGGTTCGAGTCGATTCGGTGGAGCAACGAACCCTGCCCGGTGGGCTCCGTGAAATCACGGCGATCATCGCAAACACCCGGGTGGTCGGCACCCATACCCAGCAGGATCTCGAGAACCATATCTCACGACCGGACCAGGTGACTATCGCCGGCCCCGATGTCGTCGCCGGTTTCATCGTCGAAGATCCCCGGCAAAATATCGCGCGGGAACAGAAGCTTCACCCCAGTCGCATCGATGTGCCCAATATTGCGGGCATGAGCACGGTGACGGTGCGGTGGCTGGTACGGGGAAACGCCGAGGCCACGATTACGGTCAACTCACTCAAGGGAGGCGTGAGCAGCGTGAAGCGATAGGAGGATCCGCCGCCTGGATGGGAAACAAACGAGGGATCGCCGCGAATGCGTCGATCCCTCGTTTGTCAGTGGCGGCAGACTCACCGACTCCTCCAGCGACCATCGAACCAGTCGCCAACCGTCGACGCTCTGCCATGATCTTACCTGGTAAATGTTCCGATCGGGATTTTCAGGCTCGAGTTCGCCGTGGTGAGCGTCCCGCTGAACACCTGGGGCGCCTGACCCCGGACGACGATCGTCACGGTATAGTTACTTGCCGCCTGGCTGCAGGCCGACCAGTAGACGAGGTTCACGGAATACTGCCCCGTGGGCGCTCCACCCACCGGCCAGGTCACGTTCTCGTTGTTCACATTGTCGATGGTACATGCCGCGTTGGAATCGAGATCGAGGGTCCCGCCGCTCGCCGACGTCTTGTTCCCGAAATAGATCTCTTCGCTCGAAGGATCGGTCACATGAAGGTCCACGTCGGTCGGTGCGTCCCAGGCCACACTCACCTGGACATCGCCAGCGCCGACCTGGATCATGGTGACATTGCGCGCCAGCGGAGCTCCCAGGGGTCCGCCAGATGCGGCGGCTCCGTACAGGAGGCCGATCGTCGGCCGCGATGCCAGCTGGCTCAAGGTCATCAGAAGGTCGACCGAAGTGACCGGTGCCGGAAGATTGATTTCATAAAAGCCGTCAAGATACTGCATCGACACGACCACCCGGGTGAAGGGGGTCGCCGACGTCACCGTCGAGCGGAGGCTTCCGCCGTTAATCGCCGACGGAACACCATTGACGGTGACCGTGGGGCCGGTGCTTGCGACAGGGCGGTCGCCAGAAAGGTATGAGGCCGTCACGGTCCCATCGACCGTGCTGACCGAGGTCACCACATCGGACATTGGGGGAAAGGTGTTTTCCTTGAGCGCTGCATCGCAGCCCGCGAGAACAAGGCCCATGACAGCAGCCGATACCACCCGGGTGAAACCCCGGTACTTGGCGAGCACGCGCACAGTCAGTCTCCAGCGTGGTGTGTGGGATCAACGAGATAAGGCTGACTGGTGTATTGGCAACGTACGTGCCTGAGCCTTTGTCGGATGCGTGTTAAACACTTAAGTTATTACGTATCAATGTGTTATTGACACATGCAGATCCGGCATTCACCATCAAAACTCAAGACACCACGACGAGAAATACCGCCCTTTTGCAAGGACGCGCCGTTCATGCCGCGGAGTTCGAGGAGGGACTGGACAGGATACGAGGGAGGATCAGCGAAGGCTTTGGATATGAATCTCGCCGTTCAGAGAATTGAGTGTCATGCCGGCGCTGCCCGAACCCTGACGGCCGGACGATCGTCGCCAGCTGTGGCTCGAGGGGGTGAGCGGAACCGAGGAGGTCACCTGGCCCTTCGGCGCGGACACATTGAAGGTGACGCCGGCCGCGGGAGGGATATTGACGGTGATTTCCCCGGTATGACTGAGAAAGCTGTATTCCCCTGCCGCTCGCAGCGCGCCGGTAAAGTGAACGTCACCACTCAGCGTTCCGGCATACACGTCGGCCGCGTCCACCCGGTCGAAGGTGATGTTTCCGCTGATTGACGCTGCATCGATCACTCCGCCCCGCACGTCGCTCACACGAACATCGCCGGCAATACTATAGCCTTCAGCGTCGCCGCGGAGCCCGGCAAGCAGCACATTCGCCGTCACGGTCTGTCCGATGAAATGCACCCCGGCCGGAACCTGAATCTCGTAATCCACCCGGGTGTCGTTGTCGCCCCGGCCAACCTTTTCCCATTGAGCGGCTTCACACGGATCCTTGAATTCGACATGATCGTTGTTTCGGTTCCAGCGGTCATCCCTGGGATAGATGGTGCAGACGATGATGCGGTTGGGCTGGCGAATGATGCGGATTTCCACCTGCGCCGGGTCTCCCCGGTGACCTCGCGTTCGAGTGGCGAAAACCTGGGCTTCCTTCCCGGAGGCCGCCCGGGCGGAAATACTGCCGATGACACCGCGAATCTCCAGCGTGGTTCCTGTCGGTATCACCTCCCGCCAGGAATAGGCCCCGCCGGCGGTGTCGCCCCGCTCCTGCCGTGAGGCCAGGAGCGAAACGACCATCAGAGCGGCGTGAATCATGGTCCTAGTTCTCGTCGTCGGAATCAGCGTCGAGCGTCATTGTGCCGGGGCGACCGATCTTCACGTTGCCGTTGAAGCTTTCGACGTCCACCTTGGCGCTGCCGCTCCCGATTCGGAACGTGGTGCGACGCTTGGTGGGATGTTCCATGCCGGTCACTGGAATGTTGGTTTCGACCTCACCATCGAGTGTGGCCACATTGAACGTGGCGCTGGCGCCATCCGGAACTCCCATCATGATGTCACCGCTGTGGCTCACGAAGCTGTACTGTCCACCTTCCTGAAACGTGCCATCGTAGAGAATCTCGCCACTGAGCGTGCCCAGCTCGACCGACTTGGAGCGGACGCGTCTCAGGTCGATGTTCCCGCTGATCGTCTCGGCGGTGATGTCACCCTCGGCATCAACCACGGTAATTCCTTCGGAGACGGAGTTGAGCTCCAGCCGCCCTTTGCTTCCCTGCACCGAGATCGTCCCCTGCACCGAGTGGAGATTGAGCGTCCCGGTTCCCCCTTTGACCACGATGTTGCCATTGAGAGTTTCCGCCTTGACCTCGGCCTGCGTTCCATCGACCAGCATGTCGCTGTACATCCCGTTCAGGCTCAGCGCCATCCAGGCCGGGGCCGAGATCTCGTAATCCACGATATTGGCGGGACCATGATTGGAGCTGGCCGTGATCCGGAGAACCGAGCCCGTGCTCCTGATGGATACGGTGGTCCGGGAGGAGTGGCGGGCCTTGATCTGGACCGAGTTTTTGTCCCACGCGTGGATGTTGATCTCGCCTCCCGGGTTGTCGAGCTCCAGCCGGGTCCCCGCGGTGACGGGGATGATCGTGTCGGTCTGTTGCGGTGCCGCGGCGACGAGGGAGCCGAGGAGGAGTGTGAGCAGCATGGCGATTCCTTGTCAGGATTTCGCGGCCACGGCCTGGGCCGCGGTCCGCAGGATGTCCAGCTTGCGGCGCATGTTCATCGCAATACTGGCGTTCAGATAACTGTTGTTCGAATCACGCGCGATGGCCTGCCGGGCATCGAGGATGGCTCGATCGATGGTGTTCAGACTCTCACGAATCACCTTGAGCGTTCCCGGTTCCAGCGCGCTGTCGCCGGCGGCGAGGATAGACTCGAGCTGGGCGATCGCCTGGTCATATTGCGCCTCGGTAGCGGCCGCCTTGAAGGTGCTCCATTCCCGCGGCGCCGTCGTCGTTGCAAGGGCGGCCGATGCGGCCTCCTTCTCCCGGGCAAGCCACATGACGCCGGAACTCAGGATCACGAGGGCGATGCCGGCCGCGATAAGGTGAGGAACCCGAATCGAGATCCGGCGGCCAAACCAGCTATCACGAGCCCGTCGCTCTACTGATGAACCGAGCGGGGGAAGCTGCGACTCGACGGCGGGCCAGAGATCGCGAGACGGCTGCGAGCCCTGATAGGTCGGGGCCCAGGCGACGACGTTTCGAATCTGCCCCAGGATCCGGGCGCACTCCGCACACTGCGCCAGGTGCCGCTCGAGTTGAACCCG
>JBDTRF010000220.1:0-6127 GCA_039931815.1 Gemmatimonadota bacterium | reverse complement strand
AGAGGTCGAGGAGCTGGCGGGCGATACGAACGTCATCCCAGGTGGGCTTCTTCCAGTTGGGGTTTCGCAGCAGGGCGGCGGGATGGTACGTCACGATTAGTGGTATCCCGGCAAACCGATGGACCTTGCCGCGAATTTCTCCCAGGCTCTTCTTGACGCCGAGGAGCGATTCGCCGGCGGTGCCACCCATCGCCAGGATCACCTTGGGCTGTACGATCGCAATTTGCCGATAGAGAAACGGAATGCAAGCCGCAACCTCGTCCGGCAATGGTTTCCGATTCTGCGGCGGCCGGTTCTTGACGATATTGGCGATATAAACAGCGGACCGTGGCAGGTCGAGCGCGGCAAGCAACTTATCCAGCAGGTCGCCGGCGCGACCCACGAAGGGGCGACCCAACCGATCTTCCGTTTCACCCGGCCCCTCACCGACGAGGAACAGTCCCGCCTTGGGATCACCCTCACCGGGCACACTCTTTGTCCGGGTAAGATGCAGGGGGCATCGAGTGCACTCGTCAATCGCCTGGGCCAGCGCCGCCAGGCTATGGATGCCCGCGCGCGGATCATCCTCGGCGAGGAGGGGTTGGATCACCAACCCGGGACCTGGAATCGGCGGGGCGTCCTTCCGCCACCGTCCGGCTTCGGGAGTTTCCGGGGCGGGTGCTGCTTCGCTCGCCGGTAACGGTGTTCGCGAGACGACCACTTCACTCCCGCCCAGCTCCAGCTGTTGCTCGAGATACCGCCGAATCGTATCAGACAAGGCGCCGTTCGATCGCATCGAGGATGGCGTCGGCGACATCACGCTTCGATTGAAGGGGCAGCTCCACCGGAGTTTCTCCCCGTGCAATCAGGGTGACACGATTGGTTTCCACCTCGAATCCTGCTCCCGGCTCGAGTGCATCATTCACCACGATGAGGTCAAGACCTTTTCGCTCGAGCTTCGCCCGTGCCCGCACGATCGCGTCCCCCGTCTCGAGGGCAAAACCGACGATGACACTCCCCTTTTTGCGGGTACTCACCGTGGCGATCAGGATATCGGAGGTTGGCTCGAGTTGGATGGAGAGGGCACCTTCGGACCGGGGAACTTTCGCGGAGGCGGGCTGGGCCGGGCGATAGTCCGCCGGCGCAGCGGCCATGACCAGTACATCCGCGTTCGGGACCGCCGCGAGCACCGCGCGCTCCATTTCGGCCGTCGTGCCCACGCGGACTACCGTGGCTCCAATCGGCGCCGGAATCTCCACCGGGCCGCTGATCAGGGTGACGTCTGCCCCCCGTTCCCAGGCGGCTTCAGCGAGGCGATAGCCCATCTTGCCGCTCGAGCGATTGGACACGATCCGAACTGGATCAATGGGCTCGCGGGTCGGGCCCGCCGTGACCACGACCCGCTTGCCGGCAAACGAACCACCCCTCCCGAGAAGCCTGGCGCCATGGGCCATGATGGTCTCGGGCTCGCTCATGCGACCGGGTCGCTCGGAGGGGCCCTCGGCCAGTGGCCCGCGCTCGGGGCCAACGAAGTAGCAGCCTCGCTCCCGGAGTATGGCGATGTTCGATTCGGTTGCCGGGTGCGCGTACATCGAGTCGTTCATGGCGGGGGCGAACAGAACCGGGGCCCGGCGGGCGAGCAGAAACGTGGTGAGAAAATCATCAGCCAGCCCCTGGGCAACCCGGGAGAGCAGATGGGCGGTCGCCGGCGCGACGATGATCAGGTCCGCGGATTGTCCCAGTCGAACATGGGAGAGAGCCTGGTTTCGATCCCAGAGGGAGGAGAGCACCGGCCGATCGGTGAGCGCCTCGAAGGTGACCGGCCGTACAAACTCGGAGGCTCCCTGCGTGAGAATGACATCCACGCGAGCCCCAGCTTCAGTGAGCCGCCGGGCGAGATAGCAACTCTTGTAGCTCGCGATCCCGCCCGACACGCCAAGCACGACGTGGCGGCCGGACCAGTTCACGCTTCGGAACGGCGCCGCCGGAGGAGCTTGTAGTCAAGATCGCCCGAGCAGAGCTTATCGAGCGCCACGGTGGTGAGCTTCTCTTCCTTGTCCGTCAGCTTCTCTTTGGGAAGCTCATTGAGAAAGCGGGAAAACTTGGCCGCGACCAGCACGCCGAGATACTTGTTCCCGGCCTGTGCAGCGGCTTCCATGGGCGTGTAAATGCGCATCGCAACCTCTTCCCTGGTTCAGTGTAATCGCTAATGGATAACCGATTCCATCTACATTCTCGCCGACGATCTCGCGTCCCGGCTGATTGTTTATCCGACTCGCTGCGCCTCGGCCAGTACTTCGGTGCGCAGCGCCTCAACCACCGCGGATAAGTCGTCCTGCCGCTTGACCCGTCGGCACTCCGCCTCGATGATCGCGGCGACCTGCCCCACCGCGTCCTGGATGCTGTCGTTGACCACGACGTAGTCGTAGTCCATCGCCGCCTTGAGCTCGACCGCCGCCCGCTCCAGCCGTTTTCGCACCACCGCCACCGTCTCGGTGTTCCGACCTCTCAGGCGCTCCACCAGCTGAATTCCGCTGGGCGGCAGCACAAAGATGGTGACCGCGTCCGGATAGTGCGCCTTGAGCTGCCGAGCCCCTTCGATTTCGATGTCGAGAACGGCGTGCCTGCCTTCGCGAAACAGGCGTACCATTTCACTTTTTAACGTTCCGTAATGCTCGTCGGCATAGGTGGCCCACTCGATAAACTCGGCCTGCTCCCGCCGCTTCCCGAATTCTTCCTTGCTCAGGAAGAAGTAGTCGTTGCCGTCAACTTCATTCGGCCGTCGTTTCCTGGTCGTGGCCGACACCGAATATCCCAGGTCGTGCCGCCCCTGCAACAGCTCCCGCGCGATGGTCGATTTGCCGCCGCCAGAGGGCGAAGACAGCACCAGCGGGAACGGAATCATTGGAGATTTTCGAGCTGTTCCCGGAATTTTTCCAGCTCGCCTTTCATCTGAATCACCTGCTGCGTGATGACGGCGTCGTTGGCCTTGGAGCCCATGGTGTTGATTTCCCGACCCAGCTCCTGCGCGAGAAATCCCAGCTGCTTCCCCGGGGCCACCGTCGCCAGGGCCCCGCGACAGGCCGCGAGATGCGCTCGGAACCGCACCAGCTCCTCGGTGATGTCGAGCTTGTCGGCCAGGATCGCGATCTCCTGCGCCATGCGGGGCTCGTCGGGGGCGCTGCCCTTGAGCAGCGTCTGCACGGCCAGGGTCAGTCGATCACGCTCGCGCACCACACGGGTCGGAGCCTGTACCTCGACGATGTGAACCGACTGTTCCATCAGCGAAAGGCGAAGCAGGAGCTCCTCCGTCAGGGCGGCTCCTTCCCGTTCCCGCATCAGCTTGCAGGCAGTCGCCGCGGCGGTAACGACGGGCCCAATCGCGCTCCACTCCAGGGTCGAGGCCTCGTCCTGCGGGGCCGCAAACACCTCGGACTGACGGGCGACAAGGGGCAGGTCCACATCCCCAGGAAGGTCGAAAACCGCTTTCAATTCCCGTAATCGCGCCACCACCGCCCTGGCACGATCGAGGTTGATTGCGACAGCGACTTCTTCTACCGGCCGTTCGACCCAGCGCACCGAGACGGTGACATGCCCTCGCTCAAACTCCCGGCGCAACACCTCGCGGAACTCGACCTCCAGGGCAGACATCTCCTGAGGCAGTTTGAGCGAAAGGTTGAAATACCGGTGATTCACCGTGCGAAGCTCAACCCGCAGCCGACCTCCGCCCACAGGCCCCTCAGCGGCCCCGAATCCGGTCATACTATGGGGCAAACGGCTCCTCCAAAATGAGGCGGAAAAGAGCCGGGGAAGTTACCCTTGGAAGGAGGGATCTGGTAGGGGACGGCGTCAGGCCGGCAATCGACTATCGGGAATCGTCGATCGTCAATTTCAAGGCGAAAAGGCCGCCCGGATTTCGTCATCGTCCACCCGGCGCGGGTCGCGGCCGGCTAGTTGGAAAATTCCCACCGTGCTCCAAAGGTGCTCCCGAACCGGGGAACAAGATATTCCGGGACGTAGGACCGCTTGTTGCCAGACAGATTCAGCCGATCCCAGAACAGAATCAGCCCACCCAGCCGCATCTGCACGACGCTCCGAAAAAAGGTTGCGCCGCCAAGCTTGATCGCGGCACCACTCGCATCACGGCCAATGATCCCGTCACTCCAGGCCTCCATGCCGAGCTGCAGCTTCAGATCGAAGATGCCGCTGGGAAACGTGCGCAGAAACTTGCTTCGGATCGTCCCGGTAATGGACGAATGCTTGGGCGGGAGACCTTCGACCACCGTCCCCATCGGATCGCTATACCATCCTTCCACGGTGAGCCATTGGCGCGGTGAAATCCGGCCTGACACCGTCAACCATTGGGTCGTCCCCAGGGCGCGCAACGAGTCATACAGCAGGAAAGGCTGGTAGGCGAATGGCTGAAACGCATGGGTCTGACTCAGGCCGACCTGGAGTCCGACCACTCGGCGCTCCCAGTTGAGCAGTCCCTGGAGGTCCAGGATCGTCTGAGCCGTGTCGGCCTCGATCGCGGGCGCCGCGACAATGGATCCCGCGCGGGCCGATCCTGAGAGCACGACGCCCAGGGGAAGCGTGAGCCCTGCCCTCGCACCCAGCCAGCGACTGGTTCGATCGCCTTCATGAATACGGTAGCCAGCTTCGCCGTTTACCGTGAGTCCGCGAAGTCCGGTCCAACCCGCCGTGGCACGCCCTTCCCATGTGGTCCACAGGGACTGGTGAAGGATCGATCCACCCAGCTGGATGGTTGGCCCGCGGAGTGAAACGAAGACCCCCGCCTGGTTTATCGACTGGTCGACCGTGCTGCCCCGCCAGCTGGTATGACCATACAGGAGATCGACGCGAAGCCCTCGCTCGAGTGGCCCCCGTTTGTAGAACAGCCTGACCTGGTCATCGGCGCGATCGCCTTTGAGGAAATCTCCGATCGTGTCAGCATCCGCTCTCAGGAAGGCCCGTCGGTTGGGTGACATGCGCTGGGTCTGAACCTGGACGCCAAAGTGGTCCGAGGGCACGTAGCCGAACTGAAAGAAGTAGCTCGTATTTGTGTGATCGCTGGTGAACCCGCTTCCAGTCGGGGCGTCGAAGTATTCCCCGGCCACCGCGAGGCCGAACCCTTTGCCGAACCGACGTTCCAGCGCACCGATGTACCGGGAGATGTTCTTGTCACCCGAGGCGAGTCCGATCCGCGAACGAGCCGACCGGCGGTCATCCCGCCAGGTGAACAAGTGCACCCGGAGAAGGCCCGGCCATCGCTCGATCTCGACTCGCTCGATGAAGCTGAGCGGGACCAGCGACGGATCGAACGCGACGCTGTCGCGTCCCACCGGAAGCAGTGGCAGACCATCCTGGAAATACTCGACTGATGTTGCGCCGCGTCCTTCGTAGTTGGGATACTCAGGGCGCCCCAGCCACCCGCCTCGCCACACGAATACCCCGGGAACCCGTTGAAGCAGGTCACCCAGGGTTTCGTTAATAGCCCAGTCGATGGAGTCGCGAGTAAGAACGATGCGGGAGAGTGGAGCACGAGGTCCATCGAGCCCGATGTAGGGAAGCACACTCATCGGAACGGTGTTGTTTTTCTGCGCATCGAGGAAACGCGCCGTTTCGTCGACCGTATCAGAGGGAAGCGTATCGCTGGGGAGCGTATCGAGGATCTGGGCGCAGGCGGGCCGACCCGTCGTGGCGATCAGCAATCCGGCCAGGGCAACGCGCGCGACAGTACACCCGAACTTCACCCCTGCCTCGCCAGGAGAAACTCGGCAAAGAGACGCACGCCGCTTCCCGTCGGCCCCTTCACCATGTCCGCCGGCTCTCGTTCAGTATATGCCGTTCCGGCAATGTCGAGGTGGGCCCAGGGGAATCCGTCCACGAATTCCCGGAGAAACCATCCGGCGGAAATACTGCCGGCGGGCCGGCCGCCGCTGTTCTTCACATCACCGATGTCGGACTTGATCAGGTCCCGGTACTCGTCCCAGAGCGGCAAAGGCCATCCGCGCTCGCCCGCTCTTTCACCCGCCTGGCGAACCTGTTCGACCAGCTCGTCATCCGTCCCCATGATACCCATCGCGCTATGTCCCAGCGCAATCACGATGGCGCCCGTGAGCGTGGCGATGTCGAGCGCGCAGGCTGG
>JBDTRF010000219.1:0-6180 GCA_039931815.1 Gemmatimonadota bacterium | reverse complement strand
CATGCAATCATCGTCGTCATACGTAATGGAGCTGTCAGCCTCCATGATCGACTGGCCCCGCTGTGTCATCCCCTCTCCGCGAAGCTGGATTCGTTTCTCTTCGGCGAGCAGGGTCGCCGAATCCGATCGGTAGCGAATCGTTTGATATCCGGGGAGCGCCAGTAATCCCTCGATAATGGAGTCGGCGGCCGGGAAGGTTCGGGTGGGTCCGGTGGGAAGCCCGAGTCGCCCGGCGGCGGCGCTATCCAGCCCACCCGGCGCGCGCCGTCCCCGCGTGGTATCGCCGGGAAACCGGGGAGCCAGCGAGTCGCCCGGAAGGCGTCGCGTCGTATCCCGGGGAACCGGCTTGGGCCGGGGGACGACGGGAACCTGCGCCTCCAGGCTCCCGGCCCCGCCGAGGAGGCAGAGCACCAGGATGGCGGCGGTCGATGCACTCATCGCGCGCCGCTTCTTTCTCCGGTGCACGATGACCGACCCGGCGACGCCTATCTCATAAAGGAAAATGAGCGGAACCGTCATCATGATCATCGAGATGACATCGGTTCCGGGTGACAGGATGGCCCCCGCAATGCACGCCAGCACCATGGCGAACCGCCGGAAGCGGTTGAGCATCGTCGGGGTGAGTACCCCGAAGATGGACAGGAGAATGATGACCAGGGGCAATTCGAAGGATATGCCGAGCGCCAGGACAACCTGGAGTACAAAACTGAAGTAATTGTCGTAGCTGATGTACGGTGCTAACGCCTCGGACTGGAAGCTGAAGAGCACGCGCAGAGTCTGGGGGACGACATAGACGTAGCCCAGGACCGCGCCAACCAGGAAAAGCAGCAGCCCGATCAGGAGACCGGGTATCAGCGCCCGCCGCTCCCTGGCATACAGCGCCGGGGAGAGAAAGGCCCAGATCTGATAGATGATGATGGGGGAAGCAAGAACCAGCCCGACGGCAAAACTCAGTTTGAGCACGATCATGACCGGCTCGGTGGGACTGGTCACGATGAGCTTGCCACCGGCGGGCAGGTACGGTTCGATTGGCCGCTTGAGCACCATCAGGAGATTGAGGTGCTGCACGATCCAGAACCCGACCGCGAGCCCCAGCGCAAGAGCGCCCGCTGACTTGATGATACGGAAACGCAATTCCTCGAGGTGATCGAGAAATGGCATCTCTCCAGCGACGCGGGCCATACGCTGTACCGACCGCCCGGGCTACTGCCCGAGCACCTTCAGCTTGTCAGGAACCAGCGCCGCTTCCTCGGACCGAGGATAATCGCGCGCAACCCGGGTAAAATAGGCGCGGGCGGCGGTGGCATCGTGGCGCCGCTCGGCCAGCAAGCCGAGCTTGTAGAGCGCACCCGGCGCCCGAGTGGAGGTGGGATAGGTTGTAACGACCTGTTCGTAATAACGAGCGGCTGAATCGGGCGCATCGGCCGCCCAACTCTCCCCGATGAAGTAGAGCGCATCGGGAACCCGCGGACTCTCCGCGTGCGCCTGGAGCAGCTGCCGGAATCCCATCCGGGCAGTGGCGACGCTTCCCCGCCGGAGCTGCTGGAGCGAGGCATCATACATCTGATCCGCCGATGGCCCAGTCCCCGCGGGTGCGGTTCCACCGGAATCGGTCGGCTGGGCCGTCACCTGCTGACTCCGGTTTTCCAGCTGGGAGCGGAGATCGCTCAGGCGCTGCTGGCTCTGGCCAGTCAGTTCCTGGACCTGCACCAGCTGTTGCTGAATTCGATAGAGATCGCCGGAGAGCGCGCCCTGGATGGACGTGACCGCGCGCTGGGTGGAAGCGATGCTCCCTCCCAGCGAGTCCATCAGCCGCTGTTGCAGCTCGATGACCTCGTTGAGCCGGGCCGCCCGAACCGAATCACGTTCGGCCGATTCCTGCCGCAGCGCGGCCAGCTCGTTTTGTACCTGCTTTACGTCGCTCTTGAGCGCGCATCCTCCCAGAACGGCCAGGAGGGAAAGCGCGAGCAGGGGCGCACCGCAGCGCGCCCCGCCCCTGGTGGTCAACGCATTCATCGATCGCAACCTTTGTTACCTCGGTGCTACCATGGAATCGCCACCCGCGACAGTCTCGAATTCGTCACGCCGGTTCTGGGCCCAGGAGTTTTCGTCGGCTCCGGACGCGAGGGGGCGCTCTTCACCGTAGGACACGATGTCGATCCGGCCATCCGCAATGCCCTTGCTGACCAGGTATCGCTTGGCCGCGGCCGCGCGACGATTGCCGAGCGCCAGGTTGTACTCATCGGAACCGCGATCGTCGGCGTGGCCCGAAATGCGGACGCGCACATTCGGATTGGCATTGAGGATCGCCGCTTTACGGTCGAGGCTCGCCATGTCATCCGACCGAACTTCGGCCTTGTCATAATCGAAGTGCACCATGGCAGCCATGTCCGTCATCAGCGACTGACGATCGCGCGCGGCCCGGTCAGCGGCGGCCTGGCGGTCGGCCGCTTCGCGTGCGAGGCGATCGGCTTCAGCCCTGGCACGATTGGCTGCATCGATGGAATCCTGGCGGGCTCGTTCGCGGGCGCCATTGCCCGTTGTATCCGAGGCCATGGGAGTCGGCGTTTCAGCCGGGGGTTTGCCACCGCACGCGGCGGCAACGAGGGAAAGCGCGACCAGTGTGACGAACCGGTAGGAAAGGCGCATTGTGACTCCTGATCTGGGGTTATTGAGCTGTGGTCCCGGTCATCCGTCGAGACCATGATGGTAATCGCACCGCACCGGTCGTGCGTACCTGCCGAACGCGACCAGTTTCCATATCGATGATCCACAACTGCCGCCGCCCGCTGCGATCCGAGATGAAGGCGACGTGACGCCCATCAGGCGCCCATGTGGGATCCTCGTTGCGCCCTGACGACGTCAACTGCCGAACGCGCCGGCTATTGACGTCAAGGACAAAAATCTGGGGAGAGCGGGAGACATCCCGGTGAAACACGAGGCTCGCGCCATCGGGCGACCAGTCCGGAGCATTCGAGCTGCCGGTCACACCATAGTCGAAAGGAGCCAGGAGTTCCTGGTCCGTGCCATCGGTACTCATGACATACACCTGCGGCAAACCAGCGCGGGTGGAGACAAAGGCGATGCGACGACCGTCAGGTGAGAACGTGGGTGATAGGTTATCCGCGAAGCGCCCCGCGGTCAAGCGCTGGGGCGCACCGCCGCCAGTCAGATTCACCTTGAAGATATCCGTGCCGTCCTCCGCCACCCGCGCGAAGGCGAGCCACTGGCCGTCCGGCGAAAACGAGGGAGTGATGTTGAGATCACGACCCGTGCCCGGAACGGTGGTGGTCCCGCCGGTCCGCAGGTCTTCGATCACCACCGGGCCGCTGCCCTCGTGAAATCGGGTGTACGCGACCCGCGAGCCGTCCGCGGCCCAGGCCGGGGAAAGGACCTGCTCGCTCGATCCCGTCACGGCCGTCAGGTTGTAGCCGTCACTATCGATCCGGTACGCCTGCTTGTCGACCAGGAAAACAAATTGGGTCGCCGCGATCCCGGGCAGGCCGGTGATCCAGCGAACCACCTCATCGGACATCCGGTGCACTTCCATCCGGAAAGCCGGAGATTCCGGCGAAGGGAGGGGTGCGTCCTGTTCCCGCCGGACCGCGCCCGCGGCGAGGTCATGAAGGCGAAGTCTCACGCCAGTCGGGGTGGAAGCCACCTCGAGACCGTAGCTCGCGCCGAGCGTACGATAGAGCGCGTAGTTGAGTGCTCCGCTCCGGGTGCTTCCACCTCGCGACACTTCTGACGCCGGCAGCGAAACGACCTCAAACCGGTCGCTATAGTCGAGATCCCGACCCATGATCGTCCGGATGGAGTCGAGCCCCGGGCCGGGCAGGATCACCAGCCCGGGTCGCGTCCCGGCGGTGTAGGTAATGCCCAGTCGCACACCGAGGGTGTCCTGGGCCATCGCTGGCACAGCCAGCAGGAGCAAACCAGCGAGAGGAAGGAGTCTCATCGCCTGCCTGCCGGGGTAAAGAAAAAGCTTACGAGGATCACGTCTGCCTCAAAACCATCGGGCAATGGACCGAACGCCTTGGCGTTTCCGACTGCTTCCACTGCGCCCTGTGCGCTCAGGTCGAAGGAAAAATTTCCGGATGACTTGGTAAACCGTAGATCTCGAATAGAGCCATCCCGCATTATCAGGAAAGTGACTTCCGCCGTCAGATTCGAACCGAGGGGAACTTCCCAGCGGCGGTATATCTGGTTGTAGATGTTCTCAAGATAACCGGGGTACGGAAAGTTGAGACCCGGTGTCTTGACGGTGACCGCGTCGCTGCCGGTGCCCGGGGTGGCACCCTTGGCCGGAGGTTCCGCACTCCGAGTCCGTGGGGCGGGTTCACGCTGCTGGTCCGGCGCTGGCTTGCTCGCGACCGGCGCCGGCTTGGGCTCGTTCTTCGGCGGTTTGGGCGTGGGGGCCGGCGGCGTGGGCTCTTCGACCGGTCGCTGCACCGCTTCCGGCGCCGGTTTGTTGTTCGCAGTCGGCAAAGGCGCGGCAACCAGGTTGACGGCATACACGGGAGGAAAATTCTCGGGAGTCTTTACCATGAAGAACAGGAGCCCGATCCCGAGAGCATGTACCACGACCGTCCCCGCCAGCCCGATGGAGGCGGTGCCCGATACTCCGACCCGACGATTGCGTCTCACATCCATGGTATCATCGCCTACTGTGCGGCCTGCTCTTCTTCCGCCACCAGCCCCACGTCGTTAATGCCGGCCGTGCGGATCACCGCCAGGACTCGCACGACATCGCCATAGGGCACTCGACGGTCCGCCCGGAGATACACGCCGGTGGGGTTTCGACTGGTGACGATCGCGCGAAAGGTCAGCCGGAAATCATTGTAGCTCACCGGGGTCTGGTCAATGAAAATGCGGCCTTCGCGGTCGACCGAAACCACCATGCCATCCTTGGCCGAGAGCGGGCGAGCCGCGGCCTTCGGGAGCTGAACATCGACGCCGCCCTGCATCAGCGGTGCGGTGATCATGAAGATGATGAGCAGGACAAACGCGACGTCGACCAGCGAGGTAACGTTGATGTCGGCCAACAGCGGAAGGTTCCCCCGTCCCTGTAGCCCTCCCCCGCCGATTCCTCCCGCCATTTAGAGCACGCCCTCCCGGGCCATCGTGCCGATCAGCTCGTTGGCAAATCCTTCCAGTTCGCCGGTGAACACGCCGAGCCGGTTTCCGAAAATGTTGTAGCCGATCACGGCCGGAATGGCGGCAGCCAGTCCCGCGACCGTCGTTACCAGGGCTTCGGCGACACCGGGGGCCACTGCCCCGATATTGCCGGAACCCTTCGACGCGATGCCAATAAAGGCATCCATCACCCCAAGCACCGTACCTAACAATCCAAGCAGCGGTCCGACCGAGCCAATGGTGGCGAGCCACGGGATGAAGTGCGCCATGGCATCGCGTTCCGCGGCAATGTCCTTGGCGAGCACCATCTTGAACGCCTCAAGCTGGGTCACCGACATGGAGCCTCGCGCCAGCTTTCCCTCGCCTGGCTGAGACGGCCGCAAGTCGGAAACGAACGACATGGCCTCGCGAAAAATCCGGTTGTACGGCGAAGGTGGAAGCCGCATCACTGCGTGATAGGCCTCTTCCAGCCGGGTGGTGCGCTCCATCTCGGCGAAGAAACGATCGGCCTGACGGCGCGCTCGGCGGAACTGCCACCACTTATGGACGATGATGAACCAGGAGACCAGGGAAAATACCGTGGTTATCGCGAGGACGACCTTGGTTTCCGTGCTGGAATTGAGCACCAGCTCCAGCGATGAGGTGGGAACCGCTCCGCCAACCTGAAGCATCAGCTGGCCCCGGCGCGGAACCACTCCGCAACCGCCCGCAACCCATCATTAAAGCTCACCTGGGGGGACCAGCCGAGAATCGACTTCGCCTTGGCAATGTCCAGCGCGCTCCGATTGAGCTCCCCCGCGCGTGCGGGTGCCAGGTCGATCTTCGGCTTGGTGCCCATGACCTCGCCCACGGCATTGGCCAGATCGAGCACCGATTGCTGAACCGACGTGGCGACGTTGAACGCCCGGGAATCGTGATCCACCACGGGCGGGAGTGTGGCACTGCTGGCGGCGACGTTAGCCCTCGCCACATCGCCGACAAAGACGTAGTCGCGGGTCTGTTTGCCGTCGCCGTAAATGGTGAGCGATTCTCCCGCCAGCATTC
>JBDTRF010000218.1:0-6203 GCA_039931815.1 Gemmatimonadota bacterium | reverse complement strand
CCGGACTCCAGGATACGCGCCGTTTGATCGGTTCCGCCGCCAGCGCGCTTCGACAATATCGGGGCCAGGAAAGCCGGATCGAGAAGGCCTATCAGGATACCGTTGGCACCGGAGGCCGCGCCCTGAACTGGACGGCGCGGGACCTCGGGACCTGGAATACCAAGCCGTCTCAGCGAGAGACTCCCGAGACGCTGCGACTCACCAATCTTCTGCTGAGCCAGATGGACAGTGTATTCAGTCTGCTGCAGGACCAGGACGGCAAGTACCAGATCTCCGGGGAAACCATCTCCTTTAGCGATGGCGACGCCGCGCGACAGTATGGCGCCCTTCGTGCCTGGCTCAACCAGCAGGCCGATAGCTATGGCGGCTCGGGAGAAACGGCCCTGCCGGGAACCCTGAGACAGGCCATCAAGTCGATCGGGAACACGCGCCTTCCCCAGGAGCGGCGCAACTAGAAGTGTGGGTAGCGGATCGGGGGGGACATGTGGCGGCTCCAGCGTGAGCCGCCACTCTCTTTTCGGGGCTGACAGGCTGATGGAGACTGGGCAGAAACGACAAACGGCCCCTTCGGGGCCGTCTTCTCGGGCTGGACCAGCGTGTGGCCTACTGCTGCTCTTTCCGCTTCGCCTTACGACGACGGCGGGCGGCTTCCGCAGACTTGAGATTCCGAGCCTCACCCGGCTTCACATAATACCGGTACTTTCGGAGATCTCGGAGGATGCCAGAGCGGACCATTTTGCGCTTGAACGTCTTGAGCGCCCATTCAATGCTATCGTTTTCGCCCAGAGTAACTTCGATCATTGCTTCTCCTGGTGGAACGGACCGGGCCTGCGCTCACTGTGAACGCAGGCCCGTTGTGAACTTACATCTTCCGTACGTTCTCCGCGGCGGGACCCTTCTGGCCCTGCACGACGTCGAACTCGACCCGATCGCCCTCGGAAAGGGACTTGAATCCCTCACCCTGAATCGCCGAGTGATGGACGAAACAGTCCTTCTGGCCGCCTTCGGGGGTGATGAAGCCGAAGCCCTTGGCGTCATTGAACCATTTCACGGTGCCGGTGGTACGCATGCCTAACTCCTTGTGTGTGTGTCGGAGTCCGGAATGCCCGTACCTGCCGACAGTGTTCGCGGTCAATGCCCCCGCGCTGGGCTCGTCCGCCGCGGTAGCGACGGTCTACGCTTCGAGTCTACCTGGATGAAAAAGGGGACCGGCCGAGGCCAGGCCCCCATTGGCATCTCTTGAAACTGACCCGCAGGTTTGCGTGTCTAGAAGCGGGCGCAAAGTACCGGTAGGGACCGGGAAAGTCAATGGTTCGAGTGAGATGGCCCGTTGTTCCCGTGGATGGGCGATTGCCGGGATGATGCTTCAATCTTCAACCACGCGAGTGGCGTTCCATAAATTCGGCGAGAGTGTCGAGTATCTGACCATAGACCTCCTCTGGGTGCCTTCCTGAGCGTTTCAAGACCTTGAAGCTATGATCTCCGCCTTCGACGACTTCCAGGGTTGCCGTGCCCGCCAGAGGCATCAGAACCTGCCGTACAAGCTCCAGGTCCGCGAGGTCATCCCGGGTGCCCTGAATGAAAAGCATCGGGACGGATACTGAGGCCAGGTGATCCGCCCGGGCGATGGAAGGCTTTTTCGGAGGATGAAGGGGGAATCCGAGGAAAACGATTCCCCGGACATCGGCCAGGTGTTCCCGTGCTTCGGCCCCGGAGGTCATCCGACCGCCGAGGGATTTCCCGCCCGCAAACAGGGCAAGGTCGGGTGCCAGTTCGTGGCCCCTCGCAACCGCCGCCCGAACGGTGGCTTCCAGCGTGGTCGGCCAATCCGGCCCGTTGCGCCCCGCCTCCATATAAGGGAACTGGTAGCGGAGGGTGGCGACCTGACGGCGGCCAAGCCCAGTGGCGATCATCTCCATGAATGGATGCCGCATCCCGGCTCCAGCTCCATGGGCCAGGACCAGCAAGGCCCGCGCATTGTCCGGGCGGTCATACAGGCCGGAGACCGGTCCCGCTTTAGTGCCGGTGTCTATCGTAATATCCACAGTGGTCCCTCAGAATTCCTGGTGTAGCGCTGCGAGTACCTGGGCGAGATCCGGGGTGGCCGCGATAATCTCAACCAGCGGATCACGGACAAGGTTTTTCAACCGCGCCACCGCGTTCCTGATCGTGAACGCGCGAATATCGAGCGAACTATCGACTTCCTTCCAGTCCAGTGGCATCGACACGGGAGCACCGGCGAGAGGACGCACGCTGTACGGCGCAACCAGCAGTTTGCCGTGACCGTTCTGGAGGTAGTCCACATACACCTTACCCTCGCGCCTGTTGACGGCCCGCGCCGTGGTCGCGATGGCCGGCAACTGTTTCACCAGCGCCTGGGCCAGCACCTCAGCCAGTGATTTCGCCTGGTCGTGCGTGCACTGCCGCCCCAGGGGCATCATGACATGCAAGCCGGAAGATCCGGTGGTCTTGATATATGCCGGCAGCCCAATGCGGCGGCAAAGCTCCCGGGCGGCCTGGGCAACCTCGACGACATGACTGAAAGGGGCGCCTTTCGGGTCCAGGTCCAGGCTGCACCAGTCAGGATATTCCATCGTTTGAGCCCGGCTCGCCCAGATGTGGAGTGGAATCGCGGCCATGTTCGCGAGATACAGCAGGGAATCCACGCCGTTGCAGACGAAGTAGTCGATATCGCGCTCCGCGTGCCCGCTCCACATCCGCAGGGTGCGGAGCCATTCGGGCGCGTACGACGGCGCGTCTTTTTGAAAAAACGACTTGCCATGGATGCCATCGGGAAAGCGGGTCAGCACCACCGGCCGATCATCGAGGTACGGCATAAGCCATGGGGAAATGTCCCGGTAATAATCGATCAGATCACCCTTGGTGTAGCCGTCCTCCGGCCAGAGCACCTTGTTCAGGTTGGTAAACGGGACCTTCGATTTCGCGGTTCCAGGATTGGTCGAGGAGCTGGTCGGCGACGGGGATGAGATTTTCCGGGTGACCGTTGTTTTTTTAGGCGGGCGAGAGTCGGAGTCGACCTTCGCGAGCCTCGGTTTGCCTTTGCCTTCGGGAAGGTCCGAAGGAATCTGCCGGATACAATCTCTCGGATCCTTGTCAGTGCGAAAACGACGAAACGCCGGCTGACGAAGATACCCCTCATCCGTCCATTCCTTGAATCGTATCTCGCAGACGATTTCCGGGGTGACCCAGGTGGCGGTCCGAAAATCCGGAATCGAGCTCAGTGGGAGCGTCCCGATGGTTTCCCCTGGAGGGACCGGGCCACTGCAGGGCGGGGTTTTCCGCTCGCTTCTATCGAGACTCGTGCGTACATCAGTCAAAGACCGGGCGTTGAAGCCAGTTCCCACTCGGCCAGAATAGACCAGATTGCCCGCAACGTACTGGCCCACATGGAGCGCCCCAAAGCCATGTCGAGTGCCTTTGGGCTGAGTATATCCCACCACCACGAAATCGTCAGTTCGATCGGCCCTGATCTTGAGCCAGTGCGGCGATCGTCCGCCGCGATACGGGGCCTCCGCCCTCTTGGCCACGATGCCTTCGAGACCCATCGCGACGACGTTCGTGAAAAGGTCTTCTCCGTCCCCTTCGTACTGGTCGAGCAGTCGAATCGACCCGCTCCCGGCAATCACCTCACGCAGAAACCCGCTCCGTACGGAAAGAGGCAACGGGCGCAGGTCGAAATCTTCCAGTGCCAGCAGGTCGAAGGCGAAGAAGAACACGGTGACCTCCGCGGCGGCCCGCGCAACGTCGGGAGCCTTGGTCAACTTCCCACGTTGCTGCAGCCGCTGGAAACTGGGTCGGCCCTTGCTGTCCATCGCTACGACCTCGCCATCGAGGACGATGTGTTTCCAGGGAAGCTCCGCCGCGGCACGAGCGACCTCGGGAAAACTGCCCGCGAGCTCATTCCCGTTTCGACTGAGGAGATGGACCGAGTGATCGTTTCGCTCGACCAGGAGACGATACCCATCGAGTTTGACCTCGAATATCCACCCTTCCCGACTGAAGGCGTGCTCCCGCACTTCCGCCAGCATCATCTCAACCTGCGCAGCCTCGACGCGCCGACGCGGGGCACCCGCTGCCTCGATCGCCGCGAGAATCACACCTGGCCCGTTGCGGTCAGCCTTGGATTTTTTCACGGCAGGTTCATCACGTTTAGCCGTGTGCCATGGTACGCCCGAGCATTTTCCATTCTCTTCCCTTAAGCGTGGAACGGCAGATGCCGGAGCCGCAGCGAGAAGTCGGGTTGCTCGCTGGCTTTCTCCTGTCTGCAATTTATCCTGGCAGTCCAGCTCGAGAATTCCGCGTATCGGCCAACCTCCGCAGAGCCTTTTCTCCTTCCGACTGACCAGAGCAACGAGGGCCCCGGAAGGAATGTCAGAAGTGTTTGCGCAACTGTGACTTACGTCACGACCACTCTTGACGCGACTGCCGGGAATCTCCTATAGTACGGTTCCTCTTCCTTCAAGGCATCACGTATGGCCCCCCGTCCCATTGCATCCGCCAGCATCTCCTTTGGACTCGTCTCGGTTCCGGTCAAGCTCTATTCCGCCGCTGAGTCTTCGGCCAACGTGAGCTTCAACTGGCTCCACAAGAAGTGTGGTACCCGACTCAAACAGCAGTACATCTGCCCCAAGGATGAGGAAGCTGTGGACAAGGATGAAATGGTAAAAGGCTATGAATTCAGCAAGGGCCAGTACGTCCTCTTCACGCCCGAAGAGATAAAGGCCCTGGATGAAAAGGCCACCAACTCCATCGACATCAATGAATTTGTTCCCATGGACAAAGTCGACCGGGTCTATCTGGAAAAGGTGTATTACATGGCGCCGGACAAAGGCGGAGAGAAAGCCTACAAGTTACTGGGCGAAGCCATGAAGGAAACCGGTCGGGCCGCCCTGGGACAATATGCCGCCCGGGGGAAACAGAATCTCGTGCTGGTTTATCCCCAGGACGGCCGGCTGGTGATGGAGCAGCTTCATTATGCCAACGAAGTCCGCAAGCCGACTGAGGTCGACATCCCGGACACGACGGTCAAGCCCAACGAGTTGGCGCTCGCCAAACAGCTTATCGAACAGGGGGCAACCGAGGAATTCCGCCCTGAGACCTATCACGACCAGGTAAAGGAACGGGTCCTCGAAAGCATCAACCAGAAAGTGGAAGGCAAGGAGATCACGTCCGAGCCCGATGCCGCACCTCAGACCAAGGTGATCGACCTGATGGAGGCACTCAAGGCGAGCCTGGCCAAGGGCAGCGCAAAAGAGAGCGGCGACCGGAAGCAACCCAAACGAGCGGGCAAGAAAGCCGAGGAGGCTGACGCTGCTCCAGCGCGGACCAGGAAGAAATCCAAGGCCGGCTGATGCGCATCGGGGACACCACACCCTGGTTTACCGTTCGTGTTCCGCGAGCTGCGGTGAACAATTCATTGTGAATGAAAGTCTACTCCTCTCGCGACGTTGCGGACTTGCTGGGGATGTCGGTTCCCCAGGTTCGCGCCCAGGCGCGGGCAGGATTTCTCCGTCCTGAGCGAGGCCCGCGCCGGGCCTATCGTTTTTCCTTTCAGGATCTGGTGCTGCTCCGAACAGCACGGAGCCTGGCCGCCGCGAAAATTCCCTCGCGACGAATTCGCCGCGCCCTGCGGAAACTGACGCGCGAATTGCCCAAGGGGCGGTCGCTCAGCGAAATCCGAATCACCGCTGAGGGCGGTCGCATTGTAGTGTGGGACGGCGTGTCGGCATGGAACCCGGAATCGGGCCAGCTTCAGATGGATTTCAAGGTGGCCCGCCTGGCCATCAGGGTGACACCGTTCGCGCGACGGGCGGCCCGGGAAAGCCGCCAGAATGCGAATACGACGGCGGACCATTGGTTTAACCTGGGAATCGACCTGGAAACCGGGGCGCCGGCCGAAGCGCGAGATGCCTATGCGCGTGCCATAGCCATGGATCCTCGGCACGCCGACGCCCATGTGAACCTGGGGCTTCTGCTCTATCGGCTGAGTGAAGTTGAAGAGGCGGTGAGTCACTATCGCAAGGCGCTGGCGATCAGGCGAAGCCACTCGACCGCGGCATTCAACCTGGGCATCGCCCTGGAAGACCTGGGGCGAACCAATGAAGCGATCGAGGCCTATCGTCGCGCGGTAGAAAGCGATCCCTATTTCGCCGATGCCCACTTCAATCTTAGTTCTCTGTTTG
>JBDTRF010000217.1:0-6208 GCA_039931815.1 Gemmatimonadota bacterium | reverse complement strand
TCGTTCGTTCAAGGTCATACTCGACCCGAACAACCTCGGAGTGCACTCCGCCCTCCCCCATGGTCAGAAGAACATATGATGATCACCAATCACCATCCTTCGGCCTGCCCACACTACCGGTGTTCACGAAATGGATACCCTCCAGTTCACGGGTCCAAGGCTTGTGGGTATGACCGAACGCAATGACGTCCCCGGGCCTTGCGCCCGCGAATCGGGCCATCCTGAGGCTGAAATCGTCAGGTCGATCCTCGGTCCAGTAAAGCGTGTTGAGGGTCGGTGTCCCATGGACCATGATGAGTGTTGGGCCTGGCAGGTGCCCACCGTTTGGGCGAATGTCCATACGGAAGGGCAACTGTCCCAGAAATGACTTTATTTCGGGCGAGACATTTTCTCTCGTCCAGCCATAACTGATGTGGCTCAGCTCCTCCTGTTTTGGATCCTCATACTTACATCCGCAGTGCTTGTAATCGAGGGCCACCGTGGAGTCATAATTTCCGGAGATGCCGCCTATCTGCTTTTCGCGCAGTAACTCGACAACCTGATTGGGCCATGGCGCGTACCCCACGAGATCACCAAGGTGATACGATGCCGCGACCGAACGCCCCGCGATATCGGCGAGTGTGGCTTCGAGGGCTGGAAGGTTCGCGTGAATATCGGATATGAGCGCAAAACGCATAGTCAGTTACGTGCTTCAGAATTAATCATGCCCTCGTCTCCAATATCCCGGGCCCGATTTTCCAGTGCCGGCTTTTCGAGTTTATGACAAGGCATAGCCAGAGGTCAGTCTTTCGGCTGATCAGCGTCAGGCTGTTCATGAAGGACGGCACGCTTTCTCGCATCATCTCCGGTCCCTTCGGCCCAATCCGTCCATCAACATGGCTCGGATTCGCGGGCGGCAACCCGCTGCTCAGCCTTGGCTCGCTCCCGGTCAAGAGACCGAATTCCTCTGAAGCAGGTGCGCACACAGGTGATCAAGGTCTGTTGTATGGGATGCTGCGGCTCTGCGAGGCGATAGTGAGAGAACTTCCACTCGTAAAGTACTTCGACCAGGCCAGACCGAAGCAGATAGCCAAGGTGACGAGAGGCGGTAGACTGCGGCAATTTCAGGATTTCCGTGATATCACAAACGCAAAGCTCACCGGCAGCCAGGACGTTCAGGATCCGGATGCGGGTAGGATCGGCAAACCCCCTAAACAGTAAATCGAGATCGCCGAGCGCGGGGGCAGGGAGTCGAGTTGCCATTCGTCGAGAATCTCATTCGGAAAAGTCATAATTTGAATCTGGTCAGTTAATGTAATCTGGGTAAGCGGATGTGAGAAGTCAAACGCCCCCGGTAATCTTTAACGTGATTCTGGTTTCACGCCTCATCACGGGCAACGACACCTCCGGCCTATCCGGCCTCTGCTCACTCTCCCCCTGACAGGATCTCACGCGCCTCGTCGAGGTCCTCCTGGTTCACCCCCAGCTTCACGTTGACCAGAATATTGAGAGAAGGGAGCATGCCCCCGGCGTCGTCCCGAAGCACGATCGAGGAAATGCCATTGGCTTCCAGGATGGCCTGCCCCATCTGGGCCTCGAAATCACTGGAATAGGACCGAACGACCACGACGGCCATCGAGACCTTTCTGCGCGGGTGACCCGGCTCACCGAGGGATGGGACCCCGTCCTCCAACTTGAACGGGCGCTATGGACCGATCCTCATTAAACGATAGCGTCCTCCCCCCGTCGCCGGAAGAAGTTCTATGTCCAATCGAATCCTGCTGGGCCTCCTGTTACTCCCGATCATCGCCTGCAACCAGGACGAAAAGCAACCTGCTGAGCCGTCCGCCAAACCATCCCTGTCAGCCACGATTCCACCACCGGCCTCCGTCAACGTCACCGTCACCGTGCCGAGCGGCCTTCGCAGCGCTCCATTTGACGTGCCGCGCCAGCTCACGGTGCCGCCCAACTTCTCGGTGGCGGTCTACGCCCGGGTCAGCGGTGCCCGCTTCATGGCGATGGCGCCGAACGGCAATCTCCTCGTGTCTCAGCCCAACACCGGCAAAGTGCTGATCCTGCGGCAGAACGGGACCAACCCGGCGCTGGTTTCGACCTTCGCGAGCGGACTCAATTCTCCCCATGACATGGTTTTTCATGTCATCGGGACCAAAACGTATCTGTACATCGCGGAGGCGAACCAGGTCAATCGGTATGTCTATACCAAGGGGGACCTGACGGCGAAGAAACGCCAGGTCATTGTCACCAACCTTCCGCAGGGCGGGCACAACCTCAAGAACCTGGCGCTGGACCCGAGCCACAACCTTTACGTCTCCATCGGCTCAAGCTGCAACGTGTGCCCGGGGGATTCGCAGAGCAATCCCCAGCGTGCCGCGATCTATCGCTATAACGCAGATGGAACCGGCGGACAGCTCTTCGCCAGCGGCCTTCGCAACGCCGAGGGGCTCGACTTTGTACCGGGAACCAGCACGCTCTGGGTGGTCGTCAACAACCGCGACAATATTCCATATCCTTTCAACGACGCGAGCGGCAACTACGGCAAGGTGATCCAGTCGTTCGTGGACAATCATCCACCCGACGAATTCACCCGGGTCGCGTCTGGCGCCAACTACGGCTGGCCGTTCTGCAATCCCAATCCCGACCTGGCCGGCGGCATGGTGGATATGCCGTTTGATCTCGACTACGACCTGAATGCCACTGGCACTGTCAACTGCGGGAACATGACCCGGATCAACATGGGCATCCAGGCCCATTCGGCTCCGCTCGGCCTCAAATTCTTCCAGAACACCAATGCGCCATCCACCTATCGAACCGGTGCCGCGGTTGCGCTGCATGGTTCATGGAACCGCTCGCAGATGACGGGATCGAAGGTGATCTTCTTCGCCTGGGACAATGCGACGAGTCTCCCGGTGACACCGATTGATCTGGTGACGGGCTGGCTGGTGGGAGGATCGGCATGGGGACGGCCGGTGGATGTCGCGGTCGGGCCAGCGGGAAAAATTTTCATCTCCGATGACCAGAGCGGGACGATCTACCGGCTCAGCTCGAGCGTGCCTTGAGGACTGGCCATGGATGAAAGCCAGCAGCACCAGGCGCTGTTAACGGCCATGACGACGGAGCACTTCGTCCTCCAGACGGCGGCGAATGCCTTGGTCAGCGAATCACAGTCGCGAGCCTCGCTCTACGTATTCACCCTTTCCAGCTCGTTGATCGCGATGGGCTTTACGTCAGGGAAGGGCGTGTTTCTTCCGTTTGTCGCCACGGTCCTTCCGGCGGTGTTTCTGCTGGGACTGCTGACCGTGCTCCGGCTGGTCGATTCCGCCCTCGAGGTGAATGGGTTTCTCACCGGGATTGCCCGGGTTCATGCCTACTATCGGACACTCGCACCCGGCGCAGGAGAATACTTCGCGCCGCGGTTCGGGCGCTGGCCGGAAGCGGAGGTGACGACCACGCCGGTTTTCAAGCTGGGGAAAATCGTCGCCCTGCTGACGACCAACGCGAGCATGGTTGCATTCATCAACAGCCTGGTGGCGGGAGCCGGGGTGACCCTCCTGGCCGGAGGCGTATTTGGCCAGGAACGATTGAGCCTCGCGGTCCTCCTCGGCATATTAACCGTTGTGGTGATGATGATAGCGTTTTACACCTACCAGGGGTGGCGATACAGCAGCCTGGACAAGGAACAGAACCAACCTCCTCGACCCACGGACCAGGAAGGCCAACACGGCCGGACATGACCCGGATCGAGGGAAACGAATCGCTGACCGAGTTCAGTCAGAAACAGGGATCGTAACAGTCATCCGGTGGGCCAATAGAGCATAGTTCTGCCATTGTCTCGAACGACACAACGCTCGCTTTTCGAGCGATCAAGACCGCTCGGAAGGCGATTCGTTTATTTGCGGCACCCACCATGACGACGTCGAACATTGCGACCGGCCGGGCTGCCCATAACCTTTCAGCGATACCAGTGGAGACAGACTCCTTGACATATTCCTCGAGCCGTGGCCTTTGCCGGAGCGTGGGAACGAGCGAATCCCAATTCCGTGAAGCTGGAGATCACATCGTCATCGATGGGGAGTTCTGCCGGGATGGCTCAACCTGGCCATCCCTGTGTCACCTTCATGCGAGGAAGACGTCATAGCTCCCGCCGTCCAGCGTGACGCCATCCCAGCAGGGAGGAGATGGCATTCCCGCCGCAGTCCAGACTCATTCTGCCGTCCCAGACATTATCCCGGCAAACTCGGAACACCATGGGAAAGCGTGTCGTGCCCTTGTCTCGCGTAAGTCAGCTGCAACACAGGTTCGGAGACGCGAATGTCGGCCGATAGGGCAGAAGTGGCCGCAGAAACGGGCCACGCGAAAGCCGGGCGCCGCGAATGGATCGGGCTCGCGGTGATCGCCCTTCCCTGCATGCTCTATTCAATGGACCTCACAGTGCTCAATCTGGCACTGCCCGCTTTGAGCGCCGCCCTCAAACCCAGTGCATCCCAGCTCCTGTGGATCGTAGACATCTACGGGTTCATGGTGGCAGGGTTCCTGATCACCATGGGTACGCTGGGAGACCGCATCGGCCGACGCCGGCTTCTGCTGATCGGCGCGACCGCGTTCGGAGTCGCATCGGTCACCGCGGCATTCTCCCGGTCTGCCGAAATGCTCATCGCGACAAGAGCCCTCCTCGGCATCGCCGGGGCAACCCTGGCTCCGTCCACGCTTTCGCTCATTCGCAACATGTTTCACGACCCACGGCAACGCACCACGGCGGTCGGAGTCTGGATCACGAGTTATTCGGTGGGCGCCGTCATCGGCCCGTTTATCGGCGGCGTCATGCTCCAGTTTTTCTGGTGGGGGTCGGTGTTCCTGATCGGTGTACCGGTGATGATCCTGCTGCTCATCCTGGGGCCGAGGTTGTTGCCCGAATTCCGCGATCCCAACGCCGGCACGCTCGATCTCCGCAGTGCCGCCATGTCCCTCGTCGCGGTGCTGCTGGTCATCTATGGCCTCAAGCGGCTGGCGCAGGATGGATTGCAGGTCGGGGCCGCCCTGGCGATGATCATCGGCCTGGCGATCGGTGTGGCTTTTGTATTGCGGCAGAAGATACTGTCGAACCCGCTACTCGACCTTCGCCTCTTTCAGAACCGGGCGCTTACGGCAGCGCTCGTCTCATACCTGCTGGCCACCTTCGTGGTCTTCGGGATTTACGTTTTCATGTCGCAATACTTTCAACTGGTTCTTGGATTGACTCCGCTCCACGCGGGGTTTCTGAGCCTGCCCTGGTCGATCACCTTTATTATCGGCTCGAACCTTACACCCCTCATTGTGCGACGCTTCAATCCGGTGACGCTGATGACAACTGGGATGTTCGTCGCGGCTCTTGGATTCGGATTGATCACCCAGGTGGGAGGACCGCACACACTGCTCGTCATTGTGATCGCCTCCGTGATCTATGCGATGGGCCTCTCGCCAGTGTTCACCCTGGCCAACGATATCGTCATTACCAGCGCGCCCGTGGAGCGCGCAGGGGCTGCGTCCGCGCTCTCCGAAACCGGCTCGGAATTTGGCGGAGCCCTGGGCATTGCAATCCTGGGCAGCATCGGGACCGCGATTTACCGAGGGCGAATGGCCGGGCAGCTGCCGCCCGGAATGACTCCGGAGGGAATCGAGGCCGCCCGCAACACGCTCGGTGGCGCGCTAGCGGCGTCAGAGCGAATCGCCGCGGCACCGGCGGCGGCCCTGCTGGGCACCGCGCGCGAAGCGTTCACCCAGTCACTGATCGTGAGCGCCGCGGTGTGCGCCGTCGTTACGGTGGGAATGGCGATCCTGTTTGGGGGCCTGATGCGGGGGAGGAATCTGAAAGGTGAAAGGTGAAAGGTGAAAGGTGAAAGGTGAAAGGTGAAAGGTGATTCGAAGTTCGTAAGGCGCGCATCACAGCGATAGCACTATCCTACCGCAGGTATTGTGAGTTTTCTGTGTCGGTCAGGTCGCTTTAGCGACCCGTGGCCGAGTGGCGGCTTTAGCCGTCGAACTGGCGAACCCCGTGGCCCTAAAAAGCCGTGGCCGAGTGGCGGCTTTAGCCGTCGAACTGGTGAATCCCGTCGAACTAAATCCCGTGGCCGAGTGGCGGCTTTAGCCGTCGAACTGGTGAATCCCGTGGCCCTAAAAATCCCGTGGCCGAGTGCGGCTTTAGCCGTCGAACTGGTGAACCCCGTGGCCCTAA
>JBDTRF010000216.1:0-6248 GCA_039931815.1 Gemmatimonadota bacterium | reverse complement strand
ATTCATCCCTGCACGAGCCGTGAACGTTGGCGAGGATCGAAAGACGACGACCATGAACTCCCCCGACTACTTTATATCACAAAGTACTTGACATAAATCGGACTCCGTAGTATCGTCCGTCCATGTCGCCCGTCCCTGCCTATCGAACTCCTCCCGAGGAACCCCCGGCCCTCTCGGACCGGGCCATGGATAATCTGCAGTTCATTCGGGACACCATGGAACGGGCCGCGTCGTTTACCGCGGTTCCCGGGTGGGGCGGGGTACTCATTGGTGTGAGCGCCGTGCTGGCGGCGTGGATTGCATCGCGCCAGCTCTCGTTCCATCTCTGGTCCCGGGTCTGGTTCGTGGAAGCGGCTTTCGCTGTCACGCTTGCGGGCTGGGCCACCAGTCGCAAGGCCCGGCGGGCGGGGGTGACGCTCCTCTCCGGGCCGGGTCGTCGCTTCGCGCTCAACTTTGCGCCAGCCATGATCGTGGGTGGAATTCTGACGCTGGCGCTTTTTCGGGGCGGAATGACTGGACTCATTCCCGGAACCTGGCTCCTCATGTATGGCACGGGCATTGTTGCCGCGGGAGCGTTCTCGGTCCCCATCGTTCCCGCCCAGGGCCTCTTCCTGATGCTGGCCGGAACCGTAGCGCTCTTTTCTCCGCCGGCCTGGCGCGACTATATCATGGCGTTCGGATTCGGCCTGCTGCATATCATTTTCGGTTTCATCATCGCGCGGAGATACGGTGGCTAAATCAAACGCGGTGCCCAGGCCTTCCACCGCCCGGCCCAAGCCGGCCGCCGGTCGGTTGCACGGGATCGATGGCGATGGAAAGACGGGCGAACCGATGGAGCTCGACCGGCTGATTCACGAGCGCATCCGGCTGGCCATCGTCAGCGCGCTTGCCGTGAATGCTTCGCTCACGTTCAATGATCTCAAGCGCCTGCTGGGAACCACGGATGGCAACCTCAGCGTCCATGCGCGAAAACTCGAGGATGCCGGATACGTCCGCTGCTCCAAGCTGTTCGAAGGCCGGATACCCAAGACCGAATTCGCCCTGACCCCGAAGGGTCGGCAGGCGCTCGGACGCTACCTCGATCACATGGAAGCGCTGATCCGGACTACCAAGGCTCGGACAAAATGACGGGGTGAGGTCTCCGATCGCAGGAATACCCGGGGCGATATCGTCGCCCCTCTTTTCGGGAAAGGGACTTTGTGATTCAAAGCACTTCACAGAAATTACACGTCGCCATCATCATGGATGGGAATGGGCGGTGGGCCTCACGGCGAGGTCGACCGCGATCGGAAGGACATCGCGCCGGGGTCGAGGCCGTGCGGCGGGTGGTTGAAGCCGCGCCGACCCTGGGCATCGAGGTGCTGACCCTCTATGCCTTCTCGTCGGACAACTGGGAGCGTCCCCGGGGAGAAGTGCAGGTGCTGATGCAGCTCTTCCGTCGATTTCTTTCGACCGAGGCTGCCAATTGCCTCGCCCAGCAAGTCCGCCTCAATGTGATCGGTCGTCGGGATCGCCTCGGCGCAGGTCTCGACAGCGCGATCCGGCAGGCAGAACGACTCACGGCGCCGGCCGGTAAGCTGATCGTTCGCATCGCCCTGGATTACTCCTCGCGGGATGCGATCCTGGCGGCTGCGACATCGGGGCATGCCACGACACGCCAGCAATTCAGCCGTGACATCGAGCATGCCACGCACAGCCTTCCGGATATTCCAGGCATTGATCTCCTCATCCGGACTGGCGAAGAACGGCGCCTCAGCGATTTTCTCCTCTGGGAGTGTGCCTATGCCGAGCTGTATTTCTCGGATGCGCTGTGGCCCGACTTCGACGAAGAGGGTCTTCATCTCGCGCTGGAGGACTACCGCCGGCGGGAGCGGAGGTTTGGCCGCATCCCCGTGAGTGCGGCCGGATGAGCGACGTCCCTGATGCGGCGACGGCGACCGGGCGAAAGGCCCAGGCCGCGATCGTCACCGCCGCCGTGGCTGGCCTCGCTGCCGACACACTTCTCCGAAGTGAGAGCTGGGGCATCAACATCCTCCTCTTCGGCGTGGTCCTCGGCACAACCCTGCTTCTCCTCCAGCTGGCGGGTCGGGTCACGATTCCGCCATCCGCGAGATGGTTTCTTGGACTGGCGATCCTCAGCCTTGCCTCGTTCGGGTGGCGGGATTCCGATGCCCTGAACCTGCTTGCCCTGGCGATGAGTTTCGGGTGCCTGAGCATGGCGGCCTACGTCGCCCAGGGTGGTTCCTGGTCCAGGTCCGGGAGTCTTCAGTATCTCAGTGCCGTCGCCCGGAACGGGATAGGATGCGGCCTCGGCATACTGCCGCTGTTTCTGCTGGACGTCACCTGGAGCAGGAAAGAGCAGGCGGGAACGCGTCTCTGGGTCAGCGTCGGAAGGGGATTGCTCCTCGCACTTCCGCCCGTGGTCCTGATCGCTTCGCTTTTCGCCTCGGCTGATCCCGTTTTCGGCAGCTTCTTTGCCTTCGACTTCGATACCATCATCACGCACGTCATGGTTATCGGTTTCGGTTTCTGGGTGGCATCCGGGTATGGGAGGGAGTTGCTGCTGGCCCGCCCGGTCGTGCCGATGCTCACATCCGCGCCAGGAAAGGGGCGATGGGGCTTCACCGAAACCCTGATTCTGATGGGGTCAGTCAACGCCGTGTTCGCGGCATTCCTTGCCGTTCAAATCGGAGTGTTTTTCGGTGGCAGCGCATTTGTCGAGGCGCACGCCGGGGTGTCCTACGCGGAGTATGCCCGGGAAGGGTTCTTCGACCTGGTGGCCGTCGCTGCCTTCGTGCTTCCACTGATCCTGCTGGCAGACTGGTGCAGCAGCCGGCAAAATCAAAAGGAGAGAGCCATATTTCGCGCTCTTTCCTACCTGCTTCTCGTCTTCCTCTTCGCGGTCCTCCTGTCCGCCGTGCAACGAATGCGGATTTATCAGGAGAGTTATGGGTTGACCGAACTTCGATTGTACACGATGGCGTTCATGGCATGGCTTACCTGTGTCTTCGCCTGGTTCGGGTGGACGGTGCTGCGGGACCAGCGCGAACGATTCGCTCCGGGTGCTGCCATTCTCGCACTTCTCTGTCTCCTCGTTCTCCATCTGATCAACCCGGACCGGCTCATCGTTCGAACAAACCTGGAGCGCGCCCGGGCCGGTCGCCCATTTGACGCCGCCTATGCCGCGATGCTCGGCGGCGAGGCGATGCCCGACCTGATTCAGAGTCTCCCGACACTGCTTCCGGACGACCAATGCCAGGTGCTGGGCCGGCTTCCACGCAGGCTCACAATTGTGCCGGACTGGCGGAGCTGGAATCTGGCGCGATCCGCGGCGGCGCCTTTGATCCGCGATGCATTGTCCCGGGATCCGGCGAGGTCGGCCGAATGCGAAAAGATCGTGACCGCAACGGCGCACCACGACTAGCGACACACGCCTGGAGCACGCAAAGGGGAATATCCATATGGGTGAAGGTCTGGCGGTTCTGTTGCTGGTGCTCCTGGTCGGCGGCCTGGCTGGCGGTGAGGTGCTCGCGCGACTGTTGCCGCGGTGGGGTTACCGGCGGGGTGCCACCATCATGCGCGCTCTCATGTTCGGCCTGCTCGTTGTCTATGGAGGTGTCCTGCTGGCAGTGTCGTTGACCAGCCGGGAAATTGTGTTGAATCACGGCGTGCCCAAACGGTTCTGTGGATTCTACCTCGATTGTCACATGGCCGCGGCCGTCGAAAGTGTCGACCGGACCCCGGCAATTGGCGGCGTGCGGGCGACGGGTACGTACTACGTGGTGAACGTGCGGGTGAGCAGCGATGCCCGGCGTGCGACGCTCTGGATGGGCGACCCGGATATTTTCGCGGTGGATGCCGGGGGCACGCGCTACCGGAGGGATGCCGCGGCCGAGCGTGAAATGGAGCAGCTCGCGCGTGACTCGGGAACCTTCTCCCGCCCGGTCGTGGCGGGAGGCTCATTCACCAAACCCGTCGTATTCGATATCCCGACCGGGGCGACCAATCTTCGGATGATGGTCACGGACGCCCGGGGCGTCGACAGGGTACTGGAAGCACTTCTGATCGGGGACGAAGACAGCCTGCTGCATCGACCTGTCACGTTCCGCCTGTGACCGGCCAGCATTAGAACCGGACTTCGACGCCAAGCCGGAGTCGGCGCGGTGCTCCGAGGAAGTTATTCTCCGCCCGCAGTGCGTCGTAGTGAGCCGCTGATGCGCGACGCTGCTCGCTTACGGTAAAGATGTGGTCACCATCTCCGAACCGCTCTTCGGTGCGGATCAGGTAGACGCAGTTGGGGGCCGCAGGTGTCGCTGTAACATCAACCCATCCTTCGCAGGCGGCGATGTTGAAGCTCAGGTCAATGTCGCCGTTGGCTAATCGCGCGCCATTCTGGTTCGCTTCAATGGCGAAGGAGTTGCTATCCGCGGACAAGACACTGGCACGCTCGCTGGGATTGGTCGTCTGACCGTTGACCGCGAAGACGTTCAGGACATTTCTGACGTTGAGCAGATTCCGCGCATCGAGGAATGCCATCACCTGGTGGCCTCCGATGGCAAAACCGCGGGTCAGTCTGAGATCCAGTTGCTTGACTGAAGGAAGGCGAGCCCCCATGAAGTCGCCCTGAAATGCCCCGGCGCACGTCTCGCCGGCAAGCACGCTCTCGTTCCCCGATTCGGGTGGGCAGGCGGTATAGGCCGCCCCGCTGGTGTACCGGAAGCCGGCATAGACACCAAGATTCTGCAGCACCGATCCGAGCAGGCTTCCGCGGCGCCACGTGTCGGGAACATTCAGGGCGACGATCCCGGTCAGGCCATGGGGATGGCTCCCGGCGAGCTGCGTCCCGGTGCCGGATTCCGCTTTCTGATAAGAGTATCCGACCGTCGCCTCCAGGGGCCCCGTTCGAAGATCCAGTCTTGTCTCAATGCCCTTGATGGTTGCAAGGCCCAGGCTGGTGGCCTGGCGAATGTCTACGCTCTCCCCCAACCGGCTTGGATCTGCCAGCGAGACGAGGCGGAACTCTCCCTGGGACTGGAGGTCCTTGTAGTAGTATGCGCCATCGAAGGAGAGGCGGTGGGTGAACTCGTGACGGAACCCGATCTCGTAGGTCGTCGTCTTTTCCAGGTCGAGGTCGCCTCCGAATAGTTGATTGGTGTTGGTGACGCGCAAGTCAGTATTGATGCCGCTGAACACCGCTGCCAGGGGCGGCATCTGCGATTGCCGGGCGACGCCGACCCGGATGGCCGACCGGGGGAACGGCTCGAATTCCACCTGCACGCTCGGGTTGAGCGCGGAACGTGATTCATCCTGCACGAACTTGAGCAACGGGTCACCACCAAATGTGATGCCTCCCGAGCCGTAGCTACTGGGAGTCGGGAAATAACTGTAGGTTCCAAACCGGGGACTGCCGCTTATGGTGTCAAGGACGAAGGGCCGGGCCGCGTTGCTGTGAAAGCGTTCGTAGCGAACGCCGGCCGTAAACACAAAGCGGTCGAGGGTGACATGATCCTGCGCGTAGAATCCTGAGCGAGTGGGCGATTCGATGAAGGCATCGATAAATGCCTCTGTCGTGAGGAAGCTGTTATATCCGGCCGTGGTGAACCGGCTAAATTCGAAACCAGCCTCGAGCAATTGCCGCGAATCCGGCCGCCATCCAATGTTGCCCACGGCAACGGTCCGGTTCTCCCGGAACAGGGTCATTCGCCCGGCCGGCCCGCCCTGTTCGGGTCCACCGTCCAGCCCGTACGGGCTGTTACGATACTGATCGACGTAGTCGTACTGGCTCGCGTTTGATAGATCCAGCGGTGTGCGACGACTGCCCGGCGTGTTATTGCGGATGTTGGTCACTAACTCGTCGTCGAGCGGGAAGTTGTCAAAATCAAAGGCGAACTGGAGTGCGGAGGTCAGCATCCCGTCACGGGTGCTTGCTTCATTTTCCGAAGTCAGTCCGCCACTGATCGCCCGATCGCCTTGAACGGAGAGTGCCAGGTCCAGGCTGAGTGGATGCCCTGCCGCCGCGAGTTCGTGATGAAGACCCAGCGTGACCATGCGGCTCCATCCTCGAGCCGCGGCCTGGTCCTTGGGGATGAAGAGCAGGTCATAGTCAAAAGTTCTGAACTGCTCCTGGCTGGCGGCACCGGTCAGAAATACAGACGTCCGGGGGGAGAGCTGGTACAGAAAGGTGCCGAGCAGCTGGTATTGGGAGCTGGCCGTGGACGGGGTGCGGACGCCATGACATTCCCCCCCGT
>JBDTRF010000215.1:0-6264 GCA_039931815.1 Gemmatimonadota bacterium | reverse complement strand
TATCCCCGATCAGGACGGAGATGGATCCAAAGTTGAGAAATCGTTTCTTCTTGATCTTCGCGCGGAAGGTCAGCACCTCATGCTCGGGACCCGCCGGTGCACGAAAATCCGCCGCCGTCTTCACCAGGCGTGGTTTGCCACGCTGCCCATTGAGCCATGCCCAAAGGGCCGTGACCTGACCGGCCGCTTCGATTATAAGACAACCCGGAAGGATAGGGTCATTGGGAAAATGCATCGGGTAGGTCCAGTGGTGACCCAGCGACATCTCACAAACAATCGTGTTTTCATAAAATGCGGTCACCGCAGTAATCTGACGCATCTGCCCGACGGGCAGGAACGTCTCATTGAGATCCAGCAGGCTCAGGCTCACCATATCGTATCCTCAGGGAGTCCAGTACCGCACGAACCTTCTTCGATACTGGATGGTCAGGGGCTACTTCCCGATCAAGCTCCCGTTCTGGCAGAGATGGATCAGCAATGTCCCGGTACAGGGTTTCCACTGTGAGCCGGCTGAAGCCAGGCTTTTCAGGGTCAATCCAGCCGCGAATTCGGACCACGCCGGGTCCGAGCGGCCGCTTTCCGGTCGGATGACCGGTGGTATCAAACCACGGCGTTTCCAGAAAGCCATCTCGAGGCTGAATCACCGTCACTGGCAGGCTCTCTGCCTTGAGCCGCTCCGCCAGCAGGGTGGTTGCACGAGGACCTTCGGTTTCCAGGACCACGCTCGCGGCACCAGTGACCGGACCAAAGGTCGGACGAGTGGTCGAGGCCTGACAGGCTCCGGCCAGCATGACCACCAACACGAGGGGCGATTGCCAGAACGAACGGGTACAGTCTCGTGCGAGGGTCGCCCGCTGGTGCCTGGTCTGCCGTTCACCGCTCGCAGTCGCCACTAGAGCCCCAGGTCGATCGGCTTGGGCGGGTTCATCGAATAATCGTAGAAACCCTTGCCGGTCTTCCGGCCATACATGCCGGCCAGGACCATCCGCTTGAGCAGCGGCGGCGGCGCATATCGGCTTTCCCGATACTCCTCGAACATGATCTCGGCGATCTTGTAGGTCGTATCGTTCCCGACAAAGTCGAGCAGGGTAAACGGTCCCATCGGATAACCGCAGCCGAGTTTCATGGCGTTATCGATGTCCACCGTATTCCCTACGCCGCGTTCCAGCGATCGGATTGCATCGAGCAGGTAGGGGACGAGAAGCAGGTTCACGATAAAGCCGGAGTTGTCCTTGGCCTTGACCGCCTCTTTCCCCAGGCTGCGCCCGAAGTTGAGCGCCTGTTCAAACGTATCAGGGCTGGTGGTCACGGTCCGGACCACCTCGACCAGCGGCATGAGGGGAACCGGGTTGAAAAAGTGGAGGCCGACAAACCGATCGGGGCGGGAGGTTGCGGCCGCCATCGCGGCAATGGTGAGGCTCGATGTGTTGGAGGCGAAGATCGTCCGATCGGAGCAGAGGATGTCCAGTTCTTTCCACATCCCATTCTTGAGCTCAAGGTCTTCCGTGACAGCCTCGATGATGATGTCACAGCCCTTGAGCGCTTTCATGTCCGTTTCGAAAGACAGTCGACCGAGCGCTGTATCGCGCTCGGCCTGCGTCATCTTTCCCTTCTCGACAAATTTGTCGAGCGACTTGGTGATCCCTGCCTTTCCCTTGTCGAGCGGTGCCTGGGCGACCTCGCGCACGATCGTCGGGTAACCGGCCACGGCGGCGACCTGTGCGATGCCACTGCCCATGAGTCCGCATCCCAATACACCGACTGTCTTGATCTCCGCCATTCACCGAGTCCTTTTTGTTGATGAGAGATGATTGATGTCCGGCCCGGACGTGCGCGGCGTATCAACGGCCCGGCTTACTACGGTTTCAACGCCTTTTTCACTTCATCCGCAATGATGCCGATCAGCCCCGGGTTCTTTCCTGGCAGTTGATGGGACGGCTTGACCGCACCACGCTCAATCTGGTCAAGCATGCGTTCGAGACCCAACTGGGTCCGTTCGGCGATCGGGCGGTACCGGCGGCCGATGACCCAGCTGAGCCCGGCGCCAAAGGGAAGCGGGATCAGGGCGACCAGGATAAAAGGCGACATGACCGCCAGCGCGGCGGCGCCCACGGCAGCTACTGACGCCATGGCCGCCGCACCTCCAACATAGCTCGCGCGTTCTTTCCCCAGTGACGCAGTTAGAACCACGTTGCAGTAGCCGGCCTCAAGCGGCAGGATTGTAGCGGTGACGCCGTTCGCGCGGGCCAGCATAAAGGGCCGTTTGCCGCCGCCAAGCATCGAAGTGGAACGGCGGATGGCGGCCTGGAACCCGCCGACCGGCTCCCAGGAGATGCGTCCCGGCTGTTGCCGCTGGATGGCAAAAAGCTCGTTTTCGTCGATCCACCGGATCAACTGCTGCTCGATAGATTCGACGTCGCCCATGATCACCCGTTGGGCGCTGACGATCCCCGGACCGACCAGTCGATTCCAGAAGCCGCCGTCTTCTTCCAGGTGAGCCTTGGTGGTTTCTTCGAGCAGGGCCTGCTGCAGGTACCCCTCGTCGATCCCGACATCTTTCCCCAGCTTGAGCACTTCCTCGGACGTCAGGTTCTCACCGATATCATGCGAGCCCGTCTGCAGCTCGGTGGCTCGCTGAATGATGCGTTCGAGTGTGGCCCGATCAATCCGGGCGGGAAGACCATCAGCCACGGGTTTCCTTAAGTTGATTTCTGATTTTGTATAATGATTGCTGACTGGTGATTTTTGCGAACACCTTTCAGCATCAATCAATAGTCATAAATCATGATTTGCGGGCTTATCGGTGTTCATTCAGGCCCTGGAATGCCTCCACGATAACCGCCGCTCCCTGTCCCCCGCCGATACAGGCGCTTCCCAATCCAAACCGTTTCCCGCTCTGTCGCAGGGCCATGAGAAGGTGGAGCGTGATGCGTGTCCCGCTGGCCGCAAGCGGATGACCGATCGCGATCGCACCCCCATGCACGTTGGTCCGCTCGCGATCGAGGCCCAGCTCACGCTCAACGGCGACGTACTGGGCAGAAAAAGCCTCGTTCACCTCTACCAGGTCCATCTGCTCGATCGTCATCCCAGCCTTGGCGAGAGCTTTTCGCGCGGCCGGCGCGGGACCAATTCCCATGTACCTGGGTTCGACCCCCGCCACGGCCCATGACACCAGCCGCCCCAGCGGCTTGACGCCATCGGGAATCGCATCCTCTGCCGCGATAACCACGGCGGCGGCACCATCACATATGCCTGACGCGTTTCCGGCGGTGACCACCCCGTCCTTCTTGAAATAGGGAGGCAGTTTGGCCAGCACCGCGGCCGTCGTCTCCGGGCGTATGTGTTCGTCCGCGGCCCATGCTTCCTTCTGCTTGGTTTTGCGGTTGAGAATCGGAACCGGGGTGATTTCGTCCTTGTACGCGCCCGATGCCCATCCTTCTTTTGCGCGCACCTGGCTCATGAGTGCGTAGGCGTCAACTTCTTCCCGGGATATCGCATACTTCTCGGCCAGGTTCTCGGCGGTCTCCGCCATCGAGAACCCGCATTGGGGATCCTTGAGCGATTCCCAGAGCAGATCTTCCAAGGGAGCGCCTGGGCCCAGTCGGAGTCCCCACCGGGCACCCCGCACGACGTGCGGGGCCTGGCTCATTGATTCCGCACCGCCGGCGAGGACGACCCGGGATTCATCAAGCAGAATCTGCTGGGCGCCCTGAATGATGGCCTCGAACCCCGATCCGCAAAGACGGTTCACGGTGACTGCCGGAGTTTCGATCGGCAGTCCAGCCCGCAATGCCACATGGCGAGCCAGGTATATGGCATCGGCCGAGGTCTGGAGGGCATTCCCGAAGACCACATGATCAATGCCCGGAGTCCCCGAACGCGCCAGGGCGGCCTGGGCGGCAATCGTGCCTAAGTCTGTTGCAGTAAAGTCTTTGAGGGTTCCCCCGAAGCTGCCGAACCCGGTTCGCGCGCCGGCAAGAAACAGAACGTCTTTCTTCTGACCTTGGGTCTTCATAGCCTTCTCAATCAAGGGTTTATCGAGCAAGCCCAGGAAATATAAGCGGGAGGCGACCACCGGGCTGTAAAAACCCTTACCAGCTTCAGATATCGGCGATGTGCCCCAGGTTGCCGCGTTGCCCGATCCGGGGAACCATATTCGGTCAAAGGCAGTTGGCAGGCGATGGGACTTGAGGATCGGACCTGTCGCAAAGACTTCTTACCAGGGCCGCCATGTCACCCTCGCTGATCAACCTTATTGCAGACCGATTTGGAGGAAGGCGCGCAGTCGAGCGAGTCGAACCTCGCTGGACGTTCGCGGATGTCGTTCTCCCCGCGTTGACCCGACGAGCACTTGATCACGCACTGGCGGAGGTAAAGAGCCAGGGTCTTATCTACGTCCGCTGGGGCCTGGGTGAGCGGCATGCCACCGGATTGAGCGTGGCGATCAACTTCGCCGGTCCGCCTGGCACGGGCAAGACAATCTGTGCCGAGGCGATCGCCCACGCGCTCGACAAAGAGCTGCTGGTGGTGCGATACGCGGAGATGGAGTCGATGTGGATGGGCGAGACGCCGAAGAACGTGGCCGCCGTCTTTCGTCTTGCGGCCGATCACGATGCCGTACTTTTCTTCGATGAGGCCGATGCCATTGCCGCTCGCCGGAGCACCGGGGTTCATCACGCCCAGATGCGGGAATCGAATACGATCGTCAATGTCCTGCTGCGCGAGCTGGAAGCGTTTAACGGTGTGGTCATTTTCGCGACGAACCTCGCGGCCAATTTTGATCCCGCTTTTGAGCGACGAATCCGGACCCACGTGCTTTTCGAGATGCCCGGTGCCTCGGAACGAGAACGGATCTGGCGGGCGCAGGTCCATCCGACCAAGACTCCCCTGGCGGGCGATGTGGATTTCCAGGCCCTGGCGGTCCGGTTCGAGGCAAGTGGAGGAGATATCAAGAATGCGGTCCTCAAGGCGGCGGCAGCGGCATCCATCGAACCGGGAAGCGACGATTCCAAACGGATCCATCAGCGCCACTTTGAGCGGGGTATGGAGGACGTCATGGCCGCGAAGACGGTGATGAGCCAGTCGCTGTTCAAGGAGGAGAGCGACAAGCTGCCAGCGGCATCCACCGAAGTCGAGATGGCGCTGCCCCGGATTACAACCGGAGCGCTGGTGCTGGCGGCGGGTGCGTTTGTCGCCGCGGTCGCGGCGTTGATCGTCGCGCTGGCAAAATAGAAATCGACAGCCCGCCGAAGGAGGGCTGCCGATTCTGAAAGAACTGCCGCTGACGCTGGACATCGAAAGAAAGGCGGGGTCAACAACGGATAAAATTTCTAGTGCGCCGGGATGCCTTGCCCTTCCATTTTCTTCAACGCGCTTTCGACCTCACCCTCAATTCGCCGCCAAAGAGATTGATCGAATGGTATCCGCGTCGGTTCCGGTTTTATCCGTTGAAGCGGCAGCGTCCTCTATCTCGAATCAAACCAACGCTCAGGCGCTCAATCGCTTCCACCGGGCCGAGGGAGTGACCTCGCGAACGATCCGGATACGCGCTCCGGCACCTCGTACACCGTCAGCCCGAAACTCGTATTCGCCGTCAGCCCGAGGCGCGATTTCGAGAGCGCGGGTCCCGCTGGCCCTCGGAAGATCTTCGATGGTGAGCGGAAGCAGCGACTGGCCGCTCCGGTCTCGCGGGCGGATATCCAGACGTCCGCTCTGCGACGAAAACTCGACCCGGTAGATCTTTCCCTTTTCGAGGTAGACCCGGGCAAACTCCCCCAGGTTGGTCAGGTCAAACTCGTCGACCAGGACATCTTCGCTGTCCGCCACCGCTGCCACCCGTGCCACCTTCTCCAGCGTTGGTGTCTGCGCGGTATCCCTGGTCGTCCAGGTGGTGCATGATGGCCAGGTTGAACAGATCTCCTCTTCGGGAGCGATCGTCACCAGACCGCTGCCATTGGAATCGCATGCCTGCACCAGCACCGTCTGCGTCGGGAGCACCAGCGCGGTCAATGCCATGATGGAGTACTTCATACGGCCTCTCACATGAATGTCTCGTCCTACCACATTACCCGCGGCCAGGCAGGGATGTTCAGGAGACGTTCCACCCGACGGGGAATAGACAGGCGTCTGGAGAGGTCTGTCGCGAAGGGGGCTAACCAACTGACTGGAGGAGTGCCTGGGCCACCTCGAGGGTGGTCTCGCTGCCGCCGATGTCGGGGGTACCGAGTCCATCAGCCAGGACGGTGCGGACCGCCGTGTCCAGTC
>JBDTRF010000214.1:0-6365 GCA_039931815.1 Gemmatimonadota bacterium | reverse complement strand
GCGAAGCAATGGCAACCGCGGCCCACGCGCAAGTGCGGAATTTCGGATAACTGGAAACTACAATAGCAAACCAGTGTTCAGGTAAAAAAAACGGACTGCCCGGGAACCTGCTCTCGATCGTACACAAAACACCCGGCGAGGGATGCGGCGTACCATGTGTAATAGAAGGATCTCAGGTGACACGTCGTCATTTCCGGACGGCCGAGTCAGCGTCGTTATAAGCCGCCCCGTCGAGCGAGCTTCTTATCGCCGTCAACGTTGGACAACCCCGAGTTCCCGCGCCACGATTTTCGCGCGCCCCCCTAGCGGCGAAACGAATCGCAGGTACATTGGCGGCATGTTTACTACTGCGCAGTTCAGGGTGTTCAGCGGAGAATCCGAGGAGCGCTCACTGGTTCGACCCCGGCACCTCTTGCGCGACGGGAACCGGACCCAGGCAGAAGCCGCCTATCTCGATGTGCTGCGGTCGGAACCCGACCTTAAGGCGGCGTGGGCCGAATACTTTCAGCTGCTGCGGGCCGAAGGACGCTTTGACGATGCCCTGGCTCTGGCCGACCGCGCCATTGATCAGTTCGAGGGCGACGCGTTTTCCGGTGCGTTGAAGGGGGCCGCGCTGGTCGAGATGGGTCGCTTTCGTCCCGCGCTCGAATTCCTCCAGGGTTCCGCCGAGAAGGATCCGGATTTCGGAATGGTGTGGCATGAGATGGGCTACGCCGCGTATCGGCTCGGTGAATACTCCCGGGCTCTCATGGTCCTCGATCGGGCCTTCGCGCTTGACCCGAGGAGCGGTACCCTGCATCTGCGCGGGAAAATCCTGCGTCGGTCCGGCCAGTACCTCGCCGCCGAGGTCGCTTTTGCCGGTGCGGCGGAGGCCGCCGAGTTCCCAGAACAACGGATGGAGGCTGAACGTCAGATTGCCATCACCCGCCGCTATGCGACGTTCGGCCGGAAGCCCCTTGAGTTATCGCCCCACGAACTGACGTTCGCCGAACATGGTACGGTTTTCCTTTCGAGTACCTCCGGTCCGGCCGCGAGTGATTGGGAGCTCCTCGACGCGTTCGTTCTGCTGGCCCGACAGGCCAGGTGGCAGTTCACCGTGCTCGCGGTGTGCGATGACTGGGATGGGTGGAGAAGCCTGGGTCACCAGCTCAACCTGCACGCCGAACGTGTCCTGGCTCCCAGTTTCGGGATGATTCCACTCATCGTGGCTCGCCGGCCGGAGGCCTCCAATACACTGTGGCAGAACGGCATCCGGGCGATCGCCGGCACCGGGAGCGGACTCAGTTTTGTCCTGGAGCAGGAAGGCGAGGAACCAACCGCGGATCTGGCCGGACGGCTGGCTGGGTTCGAGGGAGCCCTGGACCCGGATGGGGCCAGAGGTCTACTTGAGCACCCCGAAGCGAGACTCGTTTCGCGCAGGTTGGGAAGATAGACCGCTCTATTCCAGAGATTTTAGGTACCCTTCCGTTGCCAGTATTGCCCACCGTACGCCGTCATCGTCAAACTGCCCTCGCTATCGCCTGACACCTGGCCAGGGCCGCGCCTCCGGGCCATGCAGGCGCAGAGGGATAGTTCGTCGCTCCGGATCCTGCAACCCTTCCGGGGGCTTCGCTATCCAAGCTCCGTCTGCCTCACCTACCGGAGAAGCCATGTCGAAATTACCGCTGTTCCCCAGCCTTGTCCTTGCCTTGCTGGTGGTTCCACCGGCGAGCCTGCTGGCCCAGACTCCCGAGCGCTTTACCGTTGGTGGCGACCGGATCGCTGTGTACGACCTTGCCGGTGAAATCAGTGTGGTGCCGGGCACCGGCCCAGATGTCGTGGTCGAGGTCACGCGCGCCGGGGCCGACGCTGGCCAGCTCAAGGTCGAAGTCAGCCCGATTCGCAACGTTTCCACCCTGCGCATCATGTTCCCCCAGGATCGCATCATCTATCCGCAACGAAACTGGAGCGGGCAATCTGATTTCCGGGTGCGTGATGATGGAACCTTCGGCGGCAGCGATGGCGATCGTGATAGTCGCCGAATCCAGGTCCGTTCGTCCGGCAGCGGGCTGGAGGCGCACGCCAACCTTCGGGTTCTCGTACCGGCCGGGAAACGAGTGTCCGTCAATATCGGGGTTGGAACGCTCGACGCCGCGAACGTCAACGGGGACATTTCGCTCGAGGCGGCATCGGCTAACATCTCGGCCGACCACGTTCGCGGGAGTCTCAGTATCGACACCGGGTCGGGAGACGTGACTGTGACCGCGGTGGACGGAGATCTCTCTGTCGACACCGGATCCGGGAACGTCAAGATTTCGGGGGCCAATGGTTCCGAGATTACCATCGACACCGGATCGGGCGATGTCATCGGCTCGGATATCAAGTCCGCCCATGTCAATGTGGACACGGGCTCCGGCAACATCAATCTGGCAGGCATCTCAACGGCAAGCCTGAGCCTGGATACTGGAAGCGGCGATGTCGAGGTCGGCCTGACCAGCGACACGGACGAGCTCTCGGTCGAAACCGGGTCAGGAAACGTGACGATCGCGATCCCGGCGAGCTTCGGGAGTACCATCGACCTCGATACCTCCAGCGGTGAGGTCGACAGTGAGGTATCTATCCAGGTGACCCGGCGCGGCCGGCAGCATCTCAGTGGCAAAATCGGGGATGGCCAGGGCCGGATGGATATTGAGACCGGTTCGGGTGATGTGACGCTTCGCGCGGTGCGGTAAGGCAGCTGGACAGAACCGAATATCGCGACAAAACGGGTCGTTGGGAAAAGACTTCCCACCGACCCGTTTCCTGTTACCTGATTGAATCTCCCATCGCGCGTTCCATCACCGTATACACGCTGTCTCCCGGGATTCCATCCGTCAATCTCCCGAGCGCGGCAACGGCAGAATCGACCATCTGGTTGTGCTGCTGATACCAGGCTTCGAACAGGTGAAGACGCTCGCGGTAGATTCGGGCCGCGATAATCTGGGCGTTGTTGATCGGACGTTCCGTGAGCCGGCCGATGCGATAGGTCTTGAGCTGAGCGCCGATTGGCCCTTCGAGCTGCGCCCGGGCCCACGCCGCGATTTCCTTTCGCCCGGTGTCAACCGCCGCCGAATCCTTCGTAGCCGAATACAGGGAATCCAGCCGGCCGGCCAGTTGGGCATAGTAGCCGCTCAGCGCTACTTCATCATGCCAGCGATCAGCCGCGCGCGACGCATCAACAGTATCTCCTCGCTGCCGGAAGAATGACGCCGCCCCGTAATACCCCACCATCTGGGCAAAACTTTCATTAAACGGGGTGGCGCTCTTTACGTAGAGCGTATTGTGCGCCAGCTCGTGCAGCACAGTGGCGACGAGTTCCATTGAGTCTCGCCCCAGGGCGGTGGACAGGAGCGGGTCATTGAACCAGCCCAGCGTGGAAAAGGCGCCCGAGGGGCGGAGATAGACATCATAGCCCTGGCGCTCCATCCTGTCGGCCGCCTTCTGCGCCATGTTCGGATCGAAAAACCCCTTGTATGGAATCCGGCCGACGATCGGGTATTTCCAGAGGTACGCACAGAGGCAGTTTCGGGGCGACGCCGAGAGGACCAGGAGAAGCGTATCGCGGCCGACATCGGAGTACGTGGTATACGTCTCCCTGGCGTCCAGTCCAATCTTCGCGGCGAAGTCTCTCGCCCCGAGCACCAGCTCGAGCTGAGAACGCAACCTGGGATCGGTCCCCGGCTCCGCCACCAGCTTGGCGATCGACCGGCGGGACTCGAGAATATGGGTCTCCTCGAGTCCCGCGCGCGTCAGATAGCGAACATCTTCACTGGCGACATAGGCCGTGGTGTATCCAAACAGGAGAACCCCGATGAGAATCGCGAACATACGGAAGAGTCTCCTTACCACGGGGTGCATAGGCATTGAATTGGACGGATAACCGAATGTTGATTGTGATCGTTGGTGGTTGAGTGATGTAACGACGGTGATCGCAATCAGGAAACATCAACCGGGAATTTACACCGTGAATCGTCCCGCTCGGATCGAGCGGGAGGCGGATGCGCTCAAGGCGTCCACCGGATCCCGACCCGATGCACCTCGCCGCCGAGCCCGCTTCGCCGCTGGTAGGCGTAGTCCAGTCCCAGCCGGCCCAGCAGAATTCCACCGCCATAGGTCGTCTTGGCCTGGTGACTCGCCGTCGGTTGCCCGCCATAGCCGATCCGCCCCACGATTCCCACGCCACTGACAATCGCACCGACCTCGAAGCCAAAAATCGTCCTTCGTTCCTGGTCCTGGGTCCAGATGGTCTCGATGGTGCCGAGGAGACGCGCCGTCGTCTGCGGATCGGTGAAGTTCATCATGAAGCCGAGGCGGTATCGGGTGGGCAGCACGAGGGGGTCTCCGGAGATCCGGTTCTCTCCGATGTTCTGAACGCTGAACCCAAGCGCGGCGATATCAAATACCGCGATAGCAATCCCCGCATCCGTCGTCACGGCCCGGCTGATTCGACCAGTCGTATCTTCGCTGGAGACATACTTGCCCGAAGCGCCGATCGCGATCAGCCCGTACCGATACACTGCCGAGCCGACCCACATGAGGTTGGACGCGGTTCGCGCCGAATCGTTGAACACGATGTAGCTCCCGCCACCGCCCAGGTTGAACGGTCCGACCCGGAGCGCGGCAGACGCGGATCCCTGGAGCGTGTTGTCGGGATAATACTGGAAGGACCCTTCGATGCTCAGGACCTTTATGGTGGCGAGGCCGGCAGGGTTGCTGAAGACCGAGCCCGCATCGCCGATCAGTGCGGCTCCCGCTCCCGCCATCGAAGCCTGGCGAACCGAGGCGGGCAGGCTCAGTACCGCCGGCGGCTCGCCCGTCTGCTGCGCGTCGAGCGGCAGAGAAGTTCCTGCCAGCAGCAGGAGGGCCGTTGCGGTGATCCGAGCCAGGGTCAGATCACGCCTCCTCCGCACGGGCTCACTGAATGCGAACGACGGCGAGGCGAGGCACCAGGCTGGAAAACGTGCTACTGCCTTTGAGTTGGAGATCGACCGGCGCGGCGTTGGCGCCCTGGGTAATGATCACGTGCTTGCCGGAGCCGCCTCGGAGTGTGCCGGTGTTGGCATAAGTACCGTTGGTCACATTGTCAGGCACAAGCGGGTAGGTTCCGAAAATGGTCGCGAAATCCCAGCTCCGATAGCGAAGCCGCGCCGATAGATCAGGAATCGAAGGATCCGACTCGACGAAGTTCGCCATCTGCCATTCTCCTACCAGCCCGGCAAAGGCCTTGCCGGTCGCCGCGACCACGTTGCCGGCACCAACCTGCGTCGTGGCCAATAACGCACGAGTGAGATCGGTGCCCAGCAGGGTGTCAGCAGCCTCGTGATCCATCAGCCAGCGAACAAAGAGCCAGGACCCACCGCGTTCCGGAAGCGTGCCGAACGAGCTTCCCGGGTAGACCAGAAAATTGTCGTCGGGCGATGTCAGGTATTCTCCAGCGTTGCCCACGTTGCCGTTGGCGAACTGCTGGAGGCAGGAACTGAAACCAGGGCATCGCGTGCCAGGCAGGACGCGACCGCCCAGCTCTTCGGCGAAATGCGACAGCCCTTCGTTCAGCCAGGTCTGCTCGGTATTGCCAGCTCGCAGCATTACGTGCTGGTTGAAACTGATCATGTGCTGGAATTCGTGGATCAACACCGGCGGAAGGTTGCCGAAGACAAAATTCCGATCGACGGCGCAGCTGGCTCCATTCGGATTGGGGACCAGTCCATAGAACACCTCTCCCTGGTTCGAATGGGGATCATTGACCAGATCGAGGCCAAAGAAATATCCCAGGATAATGGAGCCGCCGGGGCAGGTCCCGCTCAGCTTATTGACCGCATCACTGAGGAGGACAATAACGACGCCATTGTTGTCGAGGTCGGATTCACGACCAAACGCGGTCGTGTCGATTCCGTAAATGTTGGGTGACGCCCCGTCGAACAGAGAGCCCAGCGAATCAACGTCCTGCTGTGACAGGCCGCCCGCAGGAACCGTATCGTCCACGAAAATGGCGCCCCGGGGACCGACGAACTTCGCAGTGGAGAGAACGTTCACGAAGGAAGAACAGCTCACGTTGGCACAGACCTGAAAGGTGCGCTTGGTCCCGACGACGGGTGGAATCGCCTGAGGCGGGGAATGCCGTGGAGCCGATCGCAGAGCCGGATCGCGGGCCAGCTCCGACTCCCGGCTCCGCAACATGGCGTGGAACTCCGCCGCCATATCGGGGGCTGACGCCAGGCCGGCTCGCGAGGCTTGGAACGGAGCACTCGCCGACGCGGCGGACTTGGTTCCGAGGGCGTAAGGGCCGGATATCCCGTTCTGCGCCTCGCTCCCCGCACCGGAATACGCGACCACCAGGTGTTGAGCCC
>JBDTRF010000213.1:0-6387 GCA_039931815.1 Gemmatimonadota bacterium | reverse complement strand
TGGCGCTGCATTACAACGAGCATCGGGGGGTGCCAACGAGCTGCTTCGGGATGACCGATTATTATGTCGATAGTGTCACGACGTTAAAATAGTAATTGAAAGTAAGAACAAGAACTGAGTGTAACTCCACGCTGCAACGTGAGGTTTCTTTCAGTCTCGGTAACCTGTTTTCGGTTCCCTTTGTTCAGGGACACGTAGCCCCGGCAAGGAACCAGCAGCTTGTGTGTGTGTCGCCCTTGAAGAACCCCATGAGCAGGTTCGCGACCTTGGTTTCTCCCGCTGTCGAAGGGTGGGTTCCGTCCGACTCGAAATCCGAACGTATCCACGTAAGCCCGTCACTCCGCGCCGTAGTGCCGTTGGCCCAGAGATAAGGTCCCCACGCGATCCATGGTGCCACCGTGTTGTAGTTGAGATTGCCCGCCCTGTTGTCCACCACCGTTCCGCCATTTGCCATCTGTGATATCTGGGCTTCGATCAGCCACTTGACGGAAAAACCACTCTCGTACGCATACGGCTCGGGATTGAGCGTGCTCACCGCGTAACCGGCGAAAATTCGACTCGAGAGAAACACCATCTGGAGATTGGGATACCGGTTCCGAAGGGCGCGAACAATGCCGCCAAGGCTGGCTTCGAGATGGTACGCGTCGGAGGAAGCGGAGGGAAGACTCGAGATCGGATCCGGGTCGGCATCCTTGAGCCAGACGATCTCAACCTGTTTTTCCGTAAGGCCGAGAGGAGACAGTACGTTGTCGCGCACCCGGTTGTAGTTCGGATCGGTTGGCGAGTCCCATTTGTCGGCCGTTTCGCTGCCCTTGGCGCCGTTGGCAATCACCATCGAAGTATGATTCACCGCGGCATCGGCTGTCGCCTTGCCGGTAAACGTCCAGGGGTCGCAGGGCGAACCGGCGGAGGCGGTACACCACTCCTGGGTTGCGTTCGACATCCCGATCGACAGCAGCACATAGGTACCGCTCGCACTGGGCGCCCCGTTCACATCCAGCCGACGGATCGACGCCGCGCGGACCCGCCCGACACTGTCGTGCACGGTCGGCATGACATTGACCCCGCCCGGGTACAGGCCCCCTTCATATTGTTGCAGGTATTCCGATGGTCCCAGGTCGTTGATCGCCGCGCCCGCCACGGTGTTCGGAGTCGGATCGGTGCTTCCGCAGGCCGCCGAGCCCAGCGATAACCAGACCAGCATGAGCTTCCCTCTCGCCAGCGTCATGTGCGCTCCCCGCCCGAGTATGGAGGTACCATCATGAAATTCAATTCTCCGGGAAAATATCCGCAAAAAGCCTTCCAGCCGGCTACCCCTAGCCGCCCGGCTCTCCCAAGTGCTATTCTTCCCGTTCTATGTCAAACCTCGGCTGGGCCCGGGCTACAAATCGCACCGCTGACCTGCTTCGGCGCGGCGCGTGGTATCCCATCCTTGAAAAGTCACCGGATGGCCAGGTCGTGGTTGTGGAAGTCGACAAGCGACCCGTCCGGGTGAGCCGGGTCGACGTGCAGGTGAGACAGGATGAGCCGGTACACTGGTGCGTCGTCTATCGCGCCGGCGTCATGCGGCCGACGTTTGGCGGGGCGGCCCCGCCGCCGACCTACGCGGTCTGTCCCAACTGCCGCGAACGGCAGGAATTCGAGGGCAAGCCAGGTGAGATGAAATGCCAACGGTGCGCAAAAGAAGCGGCAGTGGACTGGACTGATAGCTGCTGAAAACAGGGTTTCAGAATAAGCCAGGGTGAGGCAACGGTCGTTGCCTTACCCTTTTTCGTGTTTGAAGACTGGACCGTGCTCGCTCACCGGAGGCAAAAAAATGGGCGCCGAGAATCTCGGCGCCCATGAGCACATTGGTATTCGGCCTGCTCCCCGCTAGGCCAACATTACAATCGGCTGTGCCTTGAGATAGGCGAGGTGGTCGTGATAGATCGCCCCTTCCGGGAGCGCATCATAGAACACGCCGAGTTCGTTTCGGATCCGTTGGTGGTAGAAGTCGGGGAGTACGGTCGATTCTCCTTCGAAGTACTTCCGCACCGTGATGTCGGTATCCAGCAGCTTGCGGATGGTCGAGTAATACTTGATCCGGCCGAACCCTTCAGCCGAGACCGCCCGAAGCGCGTTCATCCAGGCGGGAATCCGCTCGGTGTTGGCCCGGAACCGGCGATAGATGCTGGGCCAGGAGAACGCATACTTGGTCAGGTCGATGACGTGGCTGTAGAACTCGCGCCAGGCGTAGTTCTTGGGCTTCACGTTCATCGAGTGATAGTTATTGATGAAGTGGAACGGGAAGGGAAGCACCCGTCCGTCACGCTGAAGCTCGATATTGAGCGGGGCCGCCTGGCCGAAGGCGGAGAGGAGCGAATAGGCGGGGAACGCCCCCGGCGTCAGGTCAATAAAGCGCTTGCTCAGCTCGAAGGGCTCGGGCCCGGAATCCATATCCAGGCCCAGCACGAAGTTGGTCTGGATGAATGGAATGTAGCGCTGCATCATGTTCACATGATCGGAGACCTGGCGGACCTTGTCCATGCCGGCGGACTTGCCGGTCTTCGATTTGTTGCCGAGGGCGTACCATGATTCGACGCCCGGCAGGATTCCCTTGAAGCCATTCTTCTGAAGCCGCTTGAGGTGCTCTTCATTCAAGAGCGACAGGCTGCTCTCGGCGACGAAATCGATGGCACCAGCGGGAACCGCCTCTTCGATGGCTCCCATGTAGTCTTCAAATCGCACACCGAAATTCGGGTCGTGCCAGCCCACACGGGGCCGCTTCATCTTGGTCAACAGGAACTTGAGATCTTCCCGCATCTGATCGAATCCGAGAGGCTGGAAATCCACCGTGGAATCGATACAGAAGTGGCAGGTGTAGGGACAGCCGAGACTGCCGATCATCGGAACGATCTTGAGCAGTGGCGCCTTGGCGAGCGTCTGCTCGACGAACTTCCACCGCTCCTTGACTCCGGGCAGCGTGGAGGGCTGCTGTTTGGCGCTGATCATCTGGCCCATCGGGCGGTGCTGACTGCAATCCTTCAAAACTTCTTCGATGACGGCCTTGTCCGTAAAACCGAGGACATAGTCGAAATACTTGGCCGCATCCTGGGGATAGCAGCGCGCGTGCGGCCCGCCGAGCACGGTTACCGCTCCACGTTTCCGGTACAGGGCGCTCAAGGCGTAGGTAAGAAGGGCCGCCTGGGTAAAGGCGCTGAAGAAGACAATGTCCGCGTCGCCCGCCACTTCCTTTTCCAGGTCTTCAAAGCCGGTGTAGCACACGAACCGAACGTCATGACCCGCCTCCTCAGCCCAGACACCAACCACCTGGGGCATGATGCTGGCATAATTGGGGTGCATGATCTTCGCCCAGGCGGCGTTCGTCGGGCCTCGGCAGGTAAAATCAATGACAGTGACGCGCAAACGACGCATGGAGCCCCCGTTCTGGGGAGTTAGGTTCGAATACGTGTGAGAAATACCCCGGGGCTGGCGGGATCTTCCGAGAGCCAGGGACGGTGTCAATCCAGGCAACACAGTGCCCGAGTTGCGGGCGGTGAGGTCAGGTTTTAGCCGGATGGATAATATCCGGACGGCGATGCCTTGGCTAGAGTTTGGCCCGGTCAGGGATCGGGGCTGCCCCTGGAAGGGCTTAAACGGTGCTGGATCGCTATTCAAGGCGCACTCGGGTCAGCCCTCCGTTCGGGGATCCCTCATTCGACCTGATGGGCTTCGTCGTCCAGGCGGAAGGCCATCACAGCGTCGCTCTTACCAAAGAAATCGCCGTCACCACCTGCAGCAATGACGACGTATTGTTTGCCTCCAATGCGATAGGTCATCGGTGTCGCCTTGCCGCCTGCGGGCAACGGCGCGCGCCAGAGTTCCCTGCCGGTCTCCGTGTCAAACGCGCGAATCATCCGATCAATAGTTCCCGCTATGAAAATCACGCCACCTGCCGTTGCCATGGGGCCTCCCAGGGTCGGCGATCCCCATTCCGCCGGACCGAGGGTACCGTCGGGGAGTGGAAAAGTGCCGAGCGGGACGTCCCAAAGCCGGGTTCCGGTGCGAAGGTTGATGGCAACCAAAGACCCGAATGGCGGTGGTGTGCAGGGTAGTCGACGCTCGGATAGAATGATCCTTCGCCGCATGTAATACGGCGTGCCTTTCATATCGGTGTACTCGAAACCAAACCGATTCCTCTGGTCCGCCATTTCGGCGTGCTTGAGGCTGTCTCGGGGGATCAACTGTACTATGGCCGCGAGATGGTTGACTGGAATGATGGCTATCTCGCGTTCAGGGTCGACCGCCACACCGCCCCAGTGGGCGCCCCCGATATTGGATGGAACGACCAGCGTTCCCTCAAGACTCGGTGGAGTGAACACCCCATCGTTTCGAAGACCAGCCATTACCGCGCGGCACGCGGCGCGATCCCCTGGTGTCGGCCCCCAGGCATCGTCCGCGGTAAACCCATGCGGAGAAAGCGGCGGGGTCAGTGTAGTGAACGGCTGGGTCGATGAAGCCACTTCACCGGGGACAGTACTTGGAGGAACCGGACGCTCAGCCACGGGAAAAATCGGAACACCGGTCACTCGGTCGAGCACGAAGAGCTGACCGGTCTTGGTGGCCTGAAGGACCGCCGCACGCTGCCGTCCACCATACGTAATGGTGACGAGTGCGGGTGGCGAGGCGTTGTCATAATCCCAGAGGTCATGATGCACAGTCTGGAAACTCCAGACCAGTTTGCCGGTCGAAGCGCGAAGCGCTACAACGGAATTGGCATGGCGATTGTCCCCCAGTCGCGTTCCGCCGAAGTAATCCACGCTCGGACTCGTGGTGGGCAGGAAAACCAGGTCGCGGGCCGAATCAGACACGATGACCGACCAGACATTGGCGGCACCGGTATCGTGTGCGCGCGGACCGGTCCAGGTCCGATACGCTGGATCAGTGGAGTCCTGGGGAACGGCATCCCAACTCCACTGAAGCGCCCCCGTGCGCGCATCGAACGCGCGAACCTCGCCGCTGGGCCCCTGAGCCCGGTTGTTGTCGGCGACTGCCGAGCCCACGACGATGAGGCCCCGGACAATCGCCGGCGGCGAGGTGACTTCGTATTCCTCGGTGTACGCCGGAGCGTTCCGTAACCCCTGGCGAAGATCAACCATCCCGTCGGTCCCGAAGCCTCTGCATGGGTGACCATGCACGGCATCCAGGGCGAGGAGTCGCGCGTCAATGGTCGCCAGGATGATGCGCCGGCTGCAGCCGGCTCCGAGTGGCGCCCGGTCATCCACCCAGTACGACACCCCGCGAGTCGTGAAATCACCAAAGTGGAGGTGGGGATCTACTTTCGCGTCGAAGGACCATCGCTCGAGACCAGTCGCCGGATCGAGTGCGATCACCCGGCCTCGTGGCGTACTCAGGTACAGGGTACTGTCCACCATCAGAGGAGTTGCTTCGAACGAGGTCCTGGGATCACCCGGGCTTCCAGTCTCACCCGTATGGTAGGTCCAGGCTAACCGCAGGCGCGTCACGTTCTGAGGGGTGATGTCTCCGATGGGCGCAAATCGGGTTCCCGACGCGTCGCGACCGTAGGCTGACCACTCAACGTGTCGCGCGGTCGTGTCCTGGGCGTTGAGCAACTCGAGGGGAAGGAGGATTGTCGCCAGGAGAACAAGATGGGTGTGCATGCTCGAGTCTGCCTGAGTGTGAAGAAGTGAACAAGGTTAGTCGACTGTGCGGCGGATTTACAGCGATTCTACTCTGGCGAAGTTGTCCAGTGGCAGGATGATGGTGGAAGCGGGGCTCAACATCAAAAGAGCCCGCACGGGGCGGGCCCTTTTGCGTCGATGGTTTGCGCCACGGTTAGTCGTTTTCGTGACTCTTGGCGTCAATGTTGATGAGTCGATTCGCCAGCTTGGTGAGCAAGTGATCGGTCTCACCTTCTTCATTCAACGTTACCTGAAGGATATCCGCTTCGTCCTTGCGACCCAGCAGGCGGGCCCATGTCCGGACGGTACCGTACCCCGCCATCTCGTAATGTTCCACATGCTGAGCGGCGGACAGCAAGCCTGCATCGAGGACGTCCTGTTCCGGTCGTTCTCCGATCAAGCCGGATCCTTCCTTCAGCAAGCCTTCCATCCCTTCACATTTCTTCCCCCGTGGACTCACGCCGAGCTTCCTGCAAATGCGTTCGAGCCGCTTGACCTGTTGTCGAGTCTGCCGTTCGTGAGTGACAAATGCCCGCTTGAGCTCCTTGTGGCCGACAGCTTTGATCATCCTGGGTAAAGCCTTGAGAATCTGCTTCTCCGCGCTCCACAGATCCTTGAGCTCATCTATGTACAATGCCTCCAGAGTTTCCAGTTTCATTTGTTTCCCGTCGGGTCAGAGGAATTTGCGACCACCGATATGGTCGCA
>JBDTRF010000212.1:0-6401 GCA_039931815.1 Gemmatimonadota bacterium | reverse complement strand
CCTTTCACCTTTTACCTTTTACCCCTCATCCTATCGCCATTTCCCGCACCAGCCCCCACATGACGCGCCACACTCGTGCTATCCTGGTCGTCATTGCGCTGATGGGCGTCTGGGGAAGCACGTTCCTCATTACCAAGACCACGGTCAACGAGATCCCCCCATTCACCCTTGGCGCCATCAGATTCCTGCTTGGGTCCATCGTCCTCATTCCTATTGTCGTTGCGCGGGGATCGCTTAAGCGTCTGCACCGCCCGTTTCCAGTTGCATCGGTTGCCCTGCTCGGCCTCATTGGCATCGCCGGCTTTTCGGCGGCGTTCAACAATGCAATGCTGCTCGGATCCGTCACCCAGGGCTCGCTGATTTTTGCGATGGTCCCGGCCGCAGTCGCGGTCGCTTCGGTCCTCTTTCTCCACGAGCGGTTGTCTTCACGGCGGATCACAGGAATCGCGCTTTCTATCATCGGGGTCGTCATCGTGGTGTCATTTGGCAGGCCAGGCGCCACGGCTCCCAATCCGGTTGCGGGCGCGCTCTGCATGCTCGGCGCGGTCATCACCTGGGCGACCTACACCGTGATCGCCAAGCGCCTGGCCGATGTCGATCCCATCGTTGTCACGGCCGGCGCTTCCCTGGTCGGCGCGCTGGTCCTTCTCCCGATGGCAATATGGGAACTTTCGACCAGGCCTTTCCCCAACCCGACATTCGCGGGCTGGATGGGAGCGCTTTTCCTCGGCGTGGTTGCCTCAGGGCTGGCGTATGCGGTGTACAGCTGGGCGCTCAAGGAACTGGATGCGAGCCTGGTGGGTACGCTGGTCAATCTTGATCCTATCGTCGGGGTGTTATCGGCGGTGCTGATCCTGGGTGAATCGCTCGCGGGCTGGCAAATTCTCGGCGGTTTCGCTGCCTTGGCGGGGATGTGGCTGGCCTCGTATGATCGCCAAGCTGGGACAACGGCAACTAACTAACCGCCGGGAACCCACCGTGCCGGCGGCGGTGTCGGTGGCCCGTCGATTCCTGCTTGCCTGGCCCCGCGTCTTCCGCTCACACTCACGGTGGCCGAGCCTGCATGGACACTGCCTCGGATTTCTCCTTGTTGTGAGGATCTCAGTTCGTTACACATCCCGTGTCGAAAACCTCCGCTCGGCTCCGACCTACCGTTGAAGGCCGACCATTCCGGGAGGCTATTCTCTGCAAAGGAGCTGAGCGATGAAATACATGCTGATCATGAACACGCCGAAGGACGGGTATACCCAGTATATGAACTGGCCCAGGAAGGTGCTCGAAGCGAACATGGCATTCATGCGCACCTTCACCAGAAAACTGGGCGAAGCGGGCGAACTGGTCGACACCGTTGGGCTGGCTTCCCCTCAACAGGCGAAACTGGTTCGAGCCGGCAAGGACGGGAAACCGGTCACGGACGGGGTATTCCCCGAGTCCAAGGAATTTCTCGCCGGGTACTGGATCATTGACGTTGAAAGCCCCGAGCGCGCGCTTGCCATCGCGGCGGAGGCTGCGGCCGCGCCAGGTGTACCGGTGAAGGCGGCCGACGGATCGACCATCGATCACCTGTGGATCGAGGTGCGGGAAGTCATGAACTCGGTTCAGGACATGAAGTGACATCGCCAGGCGGCGACCACCGTATCGACCTCCTGTTGCGCGACCTTGCGCCCCAGGTGCTCGGTGTGGTGGTCCGGCGTTGCCGGGATTTTGCGGCATCGGAAGATGCGGTGCAGGAAGCGCTGATCGCGGCGACTGATCAGTGGCCGCGAGAAGGAGTGCCGGAGCATCCGCGGGGCTGGCTCGTCCGGGTGGCGTTGCGCCGAGTGACGGATACGGTCCGAAGTGACATCTCTCGCCGGAAACGTGAAGCGGTTGCGGCCGACGAATTGCCTCTTGCGATTGCACCAGTCATGTCTGACGAGTCGGACATCGACCCCAACGATTCGCTGGTGCTTCTGTTCATGTGCTGTCACCCCTCGCTCACCTCTGCGTCTGCCATCGCCCTCACGCTTCGCGCCGTGGGCGGATTGACGACGGCCGAGATCGCGAAGGCGTTCCTGGTACCGGAGTCGACCATTGGGCAGCGGATCAGTCGGGCGAAGCAGAGTATCAAGTCATCTGCGGTTCCGTTTCAAATGCCGGATGCTGGTGAGAGTGTGGACCGCTTGAGCTCGGTACTCCATGTCCTGTATCTCATCTTCAGCGAGGGATACACGGCAAGCTCGGGGGCGGAATTGCAGCGCACCGACCTCTCGGGCGAGGCGATCCGGTTGACCCGGCAAGTCCGCCGGTTGCTCCCGGAGAATCCGGATGTTGCCGGCCTCCTGGCGCTCATGCTGTTGACCGATGCGCGTCGGCTGGCGCGAACGGGGCCCAATGGCGAGTTGATCCCCCTCGACGAGCAGGATCGATCGCTCTGGCATCGACGGGCGATCGAAGAAGGCGTCGCCCTCGTCAGTGAAGCGCTGGCGCGCGGATCGGTTGGAGAGTATCAGGTGCAGGCGGCGATCGCGGCGGTTCATGACGAGGCAGCCAGGGTGGAGGATACCGACTGGCCCCAGGTTCAGGCGCTCTATGAAATGCTCATCCGACTGACCGATAGTCCACTCGCGCGGTTGAATCACGCCATCGCGGCCGCGATGGTGGAGGGGCCGCTGGCTGGTCTCAGGTTACTGGAGCCCCTGGAAAGCGACGAGCGGCTGCGGAATTCACATCGGCTCGACGCCGTGCGTGCCCATCTGCTCGAGCGGGCGGGTCAGCGTGAGAAGGCGGTGGAACTCTATCGGGTGGCGGCGGCGAAGACGACGAGCCTGCCGGAGCGGAATTACCTGTTGCGGAAGGCGGGGGACGGGTAACGGGGAGGTGAAACAGTAGTCAGTGTTCCTTGAGCCCATCGAGGTCGTCACCTCGCCCCATCAATCATGGTGAGGAGTGTCATCGTGATGGTGCGCCCGAACCCCCTTCCCTGAAACGGGGAAAGAATGCCTGTCGTTCGGCCTCGAATCATCGGGAGACTGGAACGTTGCGCTCGGCTTTGGACCCGTGCCGCCCTGGTCGCATCATTCAGGGCCAGGTGATAACATTCCGTCCTGCTTTTCCGATGTTCTGTTCTCGATACAAAGAGAATCTATGCGCCTGGTAATCCTTCCCGCATTTGTTCTGCTGGCTTCTCCCACGGCGATGTTCGCGCAGGGTACTCCGTTCGCTGATTCGGCGGGCCGGTTCACGGTGCGTGTCCCCGAGGGATGGGCCGTCCAGCCCCTCGGCGACCAGGGAACCCTGCTGCACGGGAACGGAGTGGCGATCCGCATCATTCCCATGGCGGCAGTGAATACTGTGCAGGATGCGATTACCAGCCTGGCGCCACAAGTCTCGCGGGAATGGCGGCAGCTGGAGGAAGTAGACCGACGCGACATGACGGCCCTGGGACAACCTGCCGCCTGGATCGTGTACGATGGAACCGACATCAGCGGCACACGAGCGACGATTCGGGTGATGGGTATGCGAGGCGGCGGGGCAACCGCCGGAATCGTTATCAGCAGCGAACGCGCGGGGTATTCCGCTCAGCGCGGCGCCATCGAGGCGGTGCTCGCCACGCTCCGACTCGGGACAGATCCACCGAGCGTAGTCGGACTCTCCCCTGGCAGGCCGAGCCCGGTGCCCGCGGAGTCTTCGGATTCATCGCATCGGCCGGCGGTGAAGCAGGCAGGACTCGGGCTCCGGGTTCGCGATCTCACCGACGACGATGTGGAGAACCTCGACCTCGATGATGACAGCGGCGTATACATAGATGAAGTCCAGCCCCGCGGTCCGGCGGACCAGGCCGGGATTCTGGAAGGCGATGTCATCATTCAGATTGACCGGGCCTCGCTGGCAAATTCTACCGACCTCACGCGTATCATCGCCGCGCACAAGGCGGGAGATACGATTTCTCTGACCATATTGCGTGAAAGTGAGCGAAGAGAGGTGAATGTACGGATAGGAGAGGAATAGGGAGCAGGGCAGATCTATCCAGGCACGTCCTCGAAGAATACTTCCAGATCTATCACCAGCGGATCAACGGTGTCGCTGCCCTTCCACTCGATCCGGCTGGAGAGAATATCCGGTCTATCATCTCCCGGTCGCCACCGCTCGATTATCTGCGCATCAAGATCAACAATCCAGTACTCAATGCCCTGCCGCTGATAGAGCCGGCGCTTGGTGAGACGGTCGTGCCGAGCCGTGCGCGGCGAGAGCACCTCGATTGCAAGCAGAAGTGACTTGATTTCTACCCATGCGCGGAGCTTCCGCCCTTCAAGGATCGGAACTACAAAGATGTCTGGCTGGACGAGGGTCCTGGCATCAAACTCGACATCCGCCGGGGAAAGAAATACCTCAGCTTCACCGTGGACCTTTAGATAGTTGCCAAACGCCAGGTGCAGGGCACCCACGGCACGCTGATGCGGAGTCGCTGGAGAGGGTGTCACGAGCAGTTCACCGTCAACGACTTCGTACCGGTTACCGTCGCTGGGGAGCGCTCGTACCTGTACCGCCGTCCAGGCGGCAGAAGCGTTTGCCATACCCATAATCTGAGCCTCCGGGGCGAGAATGCGCAACTCGGCATGTCGCGATTCTAATGGGCATTGAAGAAGCCACTGTCATCGAACGAACGCGGGATAGTACGATTTCGCGCCAGCCTGGGATCCCGCTTCACCCCACTTGTCGATATCTCCAGGGCTCATTCGACGTGTATGCAGAGATGGGCCGTTCGTCTCGCGAACTCTCAACCAATAAAGGAGTTACTCCCATGCGTTTCATGATCTTGGTCAAGTCCGCCGAAACCACTACTCCTCCCCCAATGGCCCTCATGGAGGCAATCGGGAAGCTTGGCTTCGAAGCGTCTCAGGCGGGGGTGATGGTCGAGGTGGGAGGTCTGATGCCCACTGCGCTGGGCGCCAAAGTGCGCGTGTCCGGTGGCAGGCTCAGCGTCACCGACGGGCCCTTCAGCGAATCGAAGGAAGTGATCGGCGGCTATGCCGTGTACGATCTTGCGTCGAAGGAGGAGGCCCTTACCTGGACCCGGCGCTTCCTGCAGCTGCACATCGATCACTGGCCAGGTTGGGAAGGGGAGTCAGAGATCCGGCAAGTTTTTGACCCGACGAGTTTCGGTGGTGGGTGCTGACCTGACACCGTGACCCCTTCTCCATGAATGGAGAAGGGGGAACGCGGCCTGGAGTTCCCCCGCACCAGCAGGGTCCGAAACGGAACCTTACCTGTGCCTCCGGCGCTGCGTCGGGTCATAGATCATGCAACCGTGAGGTTGCGTGACTGCAACGGCGGTGTTATGATACATGCAACCAAACAGTTGCGTATTAATACCATCACCTGAGAATTCACATGACCACGACCCAGGAATCGCCAATGGCCAGCACCGATCGCATCGAAAAGCAGGTCCTCATCAACGCCCCCAAGTCTCGGGTCTGGCGCGCACTCACCAACGCCACCGAGTTCGGACAATGGTTCCAGGTAAAGCTGGAGGGAACTTTCGAGGTCGGTCGCTCGGTCAAGGGAAGGATCACCCATCCGGGGTACGAACACATCACGATGGAGTGGACGGTCGTGCGGATGGATGCGGAGAACTTCTTCTCCTACCGCTGGCACCCGCACGCGATTGATCCCAGCGTAGACTACACCGCCGAGCCGACGACGCTGGTGGAGTTCCGACTCACGGAGACACCGGAGGGAACCTTGCTCACGATCGTCGAATCCGGCTTTGACAAGCTTCCGATCTCCCGGCGGGAAGAGGCGTTTCGCGGTAACGACGGGGGCTGGAGTGGCCAGATCAAGAACATCCGGCGACATGCCGAGAAGTAATCTCGCCGGTGTCCAGGTCCGCGACGCGGCCCCGCTCTTCGCGGCCCTGGGCGACGAGACTCGGCTCAAGCTGATCAGCCGCCTCACCACTGGCGGCCCCGGGTCGATCACCCAGCTGAGCGAGAAATCAGCGGTTTCCCGCCAGGCGATCACGAAGCACCTCACCGTGCTCTCCCAGGTGGGGCTGGTCCACAGCACGCGGCGAGGGCGGGAGCGAGTCTGGGAACTCAGACCCAGGCGGCTCGCCGATGCGCACCAGTATCTCGACGGCATTTCCAGGCAGTGGGACCAGGCACTTGAGCAGTTGAAGCGTTTTGTGGAGGAGTGACCTTAATCCCAAGTCACCCCTTCTTGACCTTACTCACTTTCCCTCTCGATGACCTCACCCCCTTGTCCCCCTCTCCATGAATGGCGAGGGGGGACGAGGCCGAGGGATTGTTTTCTTCGGGTTGTGGAATTCACATCAACTGCAATCAACAATGGGGAATGCGATCTCTCCCGAACCATCCCCAAACCCCTGTTACCATCTCAATAACCTCACCCCCTGTCCC
>JBDTRF010000211.1:0-6415 GCA_039931815.1 Gemmatimonadota bacterium | reverse complement strand
ACGATGCTGCGAGACCTCCAGGACGAGACCGGTGGCTTTCTCACCTACATCCCACTGGCGTATCACCCCGATCACAACGAACTGGGCGAAGAACTGGGCCGGATCGGTACGGCGACCACGGGATACGAGGATCTCAAGAACATCGCGATCGGTCGGCTTTTCCTGGATAACATCCCGCATATGAAGACCCATTGGCCGATGGTGACGCCGTTCCTTTCCCAGATCGCGCTGAGCTTTGGATGTGACGACGTCGAAGGCACAGTGGTGTTCGAACGGATTTATCATGAGGCGGGGGCCCAGACCGAAATGCACATGCCCTACCACGGCCTGGTGGACTTGATCCGCGGCGCGGGAAAACGACCCGTGGAGCGGAACAGTTTGTACCAGTCGGTCCGGGAAGACTTCGATGACCTCCCCCCGTCTCCCGCGCCCAAACCCCGGTCTCTCCCCGTGGTCCACGCGGCCTGATCGGTCTCCTCCATGCGACTCGGCAGAATTCCCTGGATCAACTGCTTTCCGGTGTACGGCGCGATCGACCGGGGGCGCGTCAGGATACCGGCTGAGCTCGTCAGCGGAACCGCCTCCGAGCTCAACGACCTGCTGGCCGCCGGCGAGCTCGATGTCAGCGTGGTATCGGCCGTTGAGTACGCACGGGATGCGTCACTCTACCATCTCCTGCCGAACCTGGCGATCACCTGTGACGGCCCGGTCCATAGCGTCAAGCTCTTTTCGAAGAAGCCGCTGGACCAGCTGGATGGGAAGACCGTCCTTCGGACCGCCTCCTCGCGGACCTCGGTGCTTCTGCTCGAGCTGTTGTGCCGCCATCGATGGCAAATCGCGCCCCGATTTGCCACCGTGCGCGCCGAGGCCAGCGATCTCGGGTCGCTGGCCGGACTGCCGCACGAGGCGGTCCTGGTCATTGGAGACGCGGCGCTGATGCTGGCAGCAACCGATCGATACCCGGTTCAGGTGGATCTGGGCCTGGAGTGGCGGGAGTGGACGGGGCTTCCATTTGTGTTCGCAGTGTGGGCGGCTCGGCGCAATATTGATCAGGCCAAGGTTCAAGTGATACATCAGCGCCTGCTGGAGTCGAGGACCTGGGGCCTTGAGAACCTGGATGAGCTGGCGCGCGATGCCGCGCGTTCGAGTGGAGTGCCCGAATCCACCTGTCGCGCGTACCTCGGAGACCTGGATTACAGCCTGTCCTATCGCCATCTCGCGGGACTCACCGATTTTTTCCGGCGCCTGGCCCAGGATGGGCTGGTTCCGGACGGATCGTTGTCTTTCATCACCGCGGCCTGAGCGATCGGGCAGGCCTTTGCTCGAGAAGGATCAGTTTGGTGCCAACGGCCTGTGAAGCACTCGTTCCAACGGAAATGGACTGGTCATGACGATCGTGGATCGCAGCACAAGTGAATTCCGGGACTACCTGTCGCTCTACGAGAAAGCCTCCCTGCTTGAATTGGGGCAAATGGCTGATGCGGAGCGGTGGCGGCAGCATCCGGAACCGGTCGTCACGTACATCATCGACCGAAATATCAACTACACCAATGTCTGCGTGGCCGATTGCAAGTTTTGCGCTTTCTATCGCCGCCCCAAAGACAACCAGGGGTATGTGCTCAGCTTCGAGGAGATCGGGGTCAAGATCGACGAGTGCAAGGCAATCGGTGGCGTTCAGATCCTGCTTCAAGGCGGGCACAACCCGTATATCCCGTTCGCATGGTACCTCGACCTCATGCGGTACATCAAGCAACATCATCCGATTCACATTCACGGATTCTCGCCCTCAGAGATCGTTTTCTTCTCCGGCCGGTTTGGGATTCCTGTCCCGGAGGTGATCCGCGAGCTGCGCGCCGCAGGCCTGGACAGCATCCCCGGTGGTGGCGGGGAGATTCTCGTTGATGAGATCCGGGCTCAGGTCGCGAAGAAGAAAGCGCAGACCGAAGAATGGCTCGGTGTCCAGGAAGAGGCCCATCGCCAGGGGATGAAGACCTCGGTCACCATGATGTATGGCCTGGGGGAGACCAATGCCGACCGGATCGAGCATCTCTTCCGTGTTCGGGAACTTCAGGCGCGTACCGGCGGGTTCACCGCCTTCATCTGCTGGCCGCTCCAGCCTGAGGGCACGCCGGGAATGTCTCACATGGAGAAGACCGACGCAGTCACCTACCTTCGCACGCTGGCCATGGCGCGCATCATCCTCACCAACGTTCCCAATCTGCAGTCATCATGGGTCACGATGGGTCACAAGGTCGGGCAGGTGGCACTCCGTTTCGGGGCCAACGACTACGGCAGCCTCATGATGGAGGAAAACGTGGTCTCGGCGGCGGGGACCACCTACCGGACGACGCTCAACGAAATCGAGCGCCTTATCGCCGACGCGGGATACCAGCCAGTCCGGCGGCGGCAGGATTATTCATTGATTGGTGGGGCAGCGGGACAGCAGGAGGGCGGGGAAGTGGGAGCGGAACAGGCAGTCGCGTGAGCCATCCATCAGGTAGCAGCAGGGACGCATGGAGCCGGGGAAGGAAAACCGGCGCCGCGCGCCTCCTTGTGAATGAATGGCACCGTGCCCCGTTACATCGAATGAAGCGTCGGGTGACCGCTAGTCCATCTGTTCCTTCTCCGCGTCGCCGCCGCCCTGCTGCTCCGCCTCCATGAGAATCGGATTTGGCTACGATTCCCACCGCTTCGTCTCCGGGCGCAAGCTGATCCTGGCAGGGCAGGTGATTCCCTTTGCCAAGGGATTGGCCGGTCATTCTGACGCCGATGCCGTCGCCCATGCCCTTATCGACGGGATGCTCGGAGCCGCCGGCGCGGGGAACATCGGAACCCTGTTTCCCGATACCGACCCGCAATGGAAGGATGCGGATTCCATGTCGCTCCTTCGCACCGCGTATGGCGTCGTGAGTGGACGCGGGTTCCACCTGGCCCAGGCCGACATCTCGATCATCATCGAGCGCCCCAGGCTGGCCCCGTACGTTGTCGCCATGAGCCGGGCATTGGCGGAAGCGTGCGGAATTTCGGAACGGGACATCAGCGTCAAGGCAAAAACCAATGAGGGCATGGGATTCGTTGGCCGCGGCGAGGGCATTGCCGTCATGGCTGTAGTCCTGCTGGAGGCGAGCTGATCAACCACCTGCTGGCCTGGCTTGCGGGGCTGCCTCCAGTCGCGGTGTATGCCATGCTCGCGGTTACCACCTTCCTGGAAAACGCGTTTCCGCCGACCCCATCGGATGTCGCCGTGGCGCTCGGCGCTTTCCTCTCCCATCGCGGCGTGACCACCCCAGTCAATGTATTCCTGGTGGCCTGGATCTCCAGCTCAATCGGAGCGGTGGTGGTCTATGGGACCGCGCGACGGTACGGGCGAAGCCTGTTCAGCGGACGCATAGGCCGCAAGCTCCTTTCGCCGCACGCCGTGGCCACGATTGAACGGGAATATCTCCGCTTCGGCATCGCCGGGATTTTCCTCGGCCGACTGCTTCCGGGTGTTCGTTCCTTCGTCGCTCCGTTCGCGGGCCTCACGAACCTGAGTCCGGCGAAAGCGCTCATCCCCATGGTCCTCGCGTCTGGCGTCTGGTACGCCGGGCTGACACTCGCCGGGACATATGTAGGGGCCGAATGGGAGTCAATCAACCGATTCGTCAGCGGCCTGAATCGCACGCTCGCCGTCGTGGCCGCTGTCCTCGTCATTATCATCGTGGTGGCCCTGGTGATTCGGAGACTTCGCAAACGGGAGCGCCTTCTCTGGGCTTCGGTCACCCGCGCTCTCGGCGTGAGTCCTGAGCCGGGCTCACCGGAAAATGAGAAGGCCGCGCTCGTCGCCGCTGCCACATTGGCCATTGAACTGGCCCGCGCGGACGGGGCATTGACGGCGGAAGAATTGGAAACGGTTGCGACCTATCTCGGCCAGCGGTGGGAGCTGGCGCCTATTCCGCTCCCCAAGCCGGGAACCTCACTCATCGAACAGGCCAAACTACTCGAATATGCCAATACGCTCTCGCGCGACTATCGCAAACCCGAGCGTGAAGCGATGGTCGAACGCCTGTGGCGTGCCGCCTTCAGTGACGGCGCGCTCCCCGAGCACGAGGAACGCCTGATGTGCCGGGCCGGCGTTCTACTCGGTCTCTCCGAGGATGACCTCGTCAATCTCCGGGCGCGCGTGCGTGCCGGCGCGGGAGACGTTCGCTGAGCAAAGTTGACCGTCATTTCCTCCTGGAGCAGTTCCAGGATTACCTCGCCCTGGAGGCAGGGAACAGTACGAATACGGTTCAAAGCTACCTCCGTGACCTTCGCCGGATGGGAGACTGGGCGGAGATGCATGGCGTCACCGACCCGGCGGCCGTGGATCTCAAGTTACTTCGCAAGTTCATTTTTTCGCTCAAGGATCTGGGACTCAGCGCCGCGACCATTCGCCGGCAGGTATCGGCCATCCGGACGTATTACAACTTCCTTTCGGGTGAAGGGGTGGTGCAGTTCGACCCAAGCGAACGACTGGAGACTCCCCGCCAGGGCAGAACCCTTCCCGATGTGCTGACCGTCCCGGAAATCGAAGCGCTGCTGGCGGCTCCTGGCGTCGACGATGCATTGGCCTGGCGCGACCGGGCGCTGCTGGAACTCGGCTATGGCGCGGGGATGCGAGTCTCAGAGCTTTGTGGACTGGCTCGCAATGATCTCATCCTGGATGACGGGCTGGTGCGGGTCTTCGGTAAGGGGGGCAAGGAGCGGCTGGTTCCCCTTGGCCGAGCGGTCATCGGGGCGGTCTCGGTGTACCTGCATACCGTGCGGCCGGAACTCGACCGGGGCAAGAGCAATAACCGCCTGCTGTTGAATGCGAGAGGGACGCCACTTTCACGAGTTGGAGCCTGGGGAATCGTCAAACGCGCCACCGAGCGCGCGGGAATAAAAAAGAACGTGACCCCGCACACCCTTCGCCACAGCTTCGCGACTCATCTCCTCGAGGGAGGCGCGGATCTGCGGGCCGTTCAGGAAATGCTGGGTCACGCCGATTTATCCACGACGCAGATCTATACCCACGTCGACCGCGAATACCTTCGGTCGGTGCACAAGCAGTTTCATCCGCGGGGATAGTTATTGGGCTGATGGCGTATGGCAACGTGCACCCTGCGATTCGCAACGTCCGTCAGGGATCTGAGTTGATATCAGTCTTAGTGAACCGATCTCATTCATCACATTGCCATACGCCGGACGCTTCGGTCAACGGCCATACGCTACAGGCTACTCTTCGTCCTCATCTTCCGAACCATCCTGCGCCTTCGCATTCACCGAGGTCATCGCCAACTGGCTCAGCTTCTCATCGGCCTCTGACTCTTCATCCAGGCTCTGTTTGAGAAGCATCGCCGCATTGCCGAATCCCAGCATTTCAGCCCAGGTGCGAAGGGTACCGTAGGCGGCGATTTCATAATGCTCGACCTTCTGGGCCGCGGCGATGAGAGCCGCATCCATTACCTCTGGATCGTGATCCTCTTCCATCACTTCTTTGCCTTCTTCGATCAGGCCTTCCATCGCGGGGCAGTGCTTCCCCCGTACAGCCACATCGAGATCCGCGAACACCTGCTCGAGCCGACTCACCTGCTGCCTGGTCACCTCAAGGTGCTCCTCGAAGGCCGACCGCAGCTCGTCCGAGTTAGCGGCCTTGGCCATCCTGGGGAGGGCTTTCACCAGCTGCTTTTCAGCATTGTAGGTGTCACGCAGAACGTCCACCAGGAGGTCCTGAAGATTTTCACTTGCCATGGTTCAATTCCTTGAGTGCTTATGGTGTTAGAAAAGTGTATCGTGCTGACGGTGGCACCGTCGACGCGGAGACAATATGATTTTATTTCGCGGCGGAACCGTGACTGCGGTCACGACTCACCCACATCGGAAAGAAGGTTGCACGAATTATTCTATTGTGAAGGCTCGATCGTTTCCTTTCGGGTAAAGCCCCGACCGATCACGTCGGGAAATTCCTGACTCCGCGGTCTGGATCCCACCTCCAATCACATTCCTGTCCCTCCAGATGCACACCGCCAATCCACCGATCGATCCCATTGCGTCGAACGAAATCTGCGTCTCCGGTTCTGTACGCATCGCCGGAAGGCGCAAGGGAAACCCTGGGAAGATGGCCCTTTGTGAGTGAGTGAGGCGGATCGGACGATTCAAGCGAGAGCGCTGGAGATGTTCCCCGGGCGAGCGGAAGGATCCTGCTCCACACTGTCTGATCGCCCATGAACGGACGTTCTTCCCGGGATTGCGTACTCGCGAATATTTCGTCAAATGACCTTGCACCATCAGCGACGGCGTCGAGCACCTGCCGCTCGGTCCGACCGAGCCCATGTGTGATGGAAGGATATTCCTGCAAAAGCCGCTGAATCGCCGAGTGCAGAAACGGCAGGACGTCCAGGTTGATTTCCAG
>JBDTRF010000210.1:0-6501 GCA_039931815.1 Gemmatimonadota bacterium | reverse complement strand
AATTATCTTCCCGCCCTCATGCGAGCACTTACCCTGCGTCAACTGGGCGGTATCCAACATCTGGCGGTTCGAGATGTTCCGGAGCCCACGCTCACGCGCCCGGACGACGTGCTCGTCCGGGTTCGCGCCGCTGCGCTCAACCACCTCGATCTCTTCGTCGTCGATGGCCTGCCCGGGGTGAAGTACGTGTTTCCTCACATCATGGGCGGGGACGGGGCAGGAACGGTGGAGCAGGTCGGGTCCCAGGTCGCAGCGTTCCGGCCCGGAGATCGGGTGATGATCAATCCCGGCATCTCCTGTTACCGCTGCGACCCATGCCTGTCGGGTGAGCATTCCCTGTGTGAGACCTATCGGCTCCTCGGCGAACACATGCCAGGCACGGCGGCCGAACTCATCGTGGTTCCGGCGGTAAACCTGGGGCTCATGCCGGAAGGGATGTCCTGGGCCCAGGGCGCTGCCTTTTCGCTCGCTACTCTCACGGCGTGGCGGATGCTGATGACCCGGGCGAAGCTGCGCCCGGGAGAGACCGTCCTGATATGGGGGATCGGGGGCGGTGTGGGCCAGGCGGCGCTTCAAATCGCCAAGCTGGCAGGCGCCCGGGTCTTTGTCACCAGCTCGTCCGATGAAAAACTGGCCCGGGCCCGTCAGCTTGGTGCCGATGAAACTTTTAACCACGCCACCGGTGATATACCGGCGGAGGTTCGCCGGATAACCCTCAAGCGAGGAGTTGAAGTTGTGCTGGACAGCGTGGGCGAGCAGACATGGGAACGCTCGGTTCGATGCCTCGGCCGCGCGGGGCGGCTGGTTACCTGCGGCGGCACTTCGGGTCCCATGGTCGTAACCGACGTTCGGAAACTCTTCTGGTACCAGTATTCCATTCTCGGATCAACCATGGGCAATCACCAGGAGTACCAGGAGATTGTCCGCCTCGCCGGTCGAGGCAAACTCTGGCCGGTCGTTGATGAAGTGTATCCGCTGGATGCTGCCGTTGCGGCCTTTTCTCGACTGGGCCAGGCCAGGCAGTTCGGTAAACTCGTGCTCGAGGTGGCAAAGTGAATGAGTTGATGGAACGGCTCCGGGGTGGAGCGATCGAACTGGGACAAGTCGCACCGGCTTTCATTGCCGCCGTACTGGTGCTGCTCGCGGGGTACTTTCTCGCCAAGCAGATCGAGCGCTGGGTCGACCGGATGCTCAAGCGAATGGATTTCAACCGCATGGCGCAGGAGGGCGGCCTCGCCGAGGCGATGGATCGTGCGCGGCCGTACATGGACCCGGTGCATGCCGTGGGCAAGCTCATGTTCTGGCTGGTGATGCTGGTGGTGATCCTGCTCGCCAGTGCGGCACTGGGCCTGGAGAGTATCAACGAGATGTTCGGCATGATGCTCTCGTTTATCCCCACCTTGATCGCCGGTATCGTGATCGTCGTCCTCGGCATCATCGTCGGGGAGTTCGTTCGCGGACTCATCGTGGCTTCGGCCGGGCAGGTGGCCGGGGTTCCCATTCTGGCCAAGCTGGCCAAGAGTGCCGTGGTGATCATCGCCATCTTCATGGCGCTTCAGCAGGTGGGTGTGGCGGAGGAAATCGTCACCTCCGCGTTCATCCTGATCCTTGGGGCGATCGCGTTGGCAGCAGGCCTCGCCTTTGGTCTGGGGAATCGCGAATTGGCCGGAGAGATTACGCGGAAGTGGTACGAGGAAGGCAGACGGCGGGACCGACGGAAGGGAGACCGTCACGAGAGACGCTCGCCGGTCCCAGGTGTGCAGGCCGTTTCCATCGGTGAGGCGGAGAAGGATGCGTCGGAGATGGCGGGATCGGCACCGTTGAACCACCAGGATCTCTAGACGCGATAGCCAATTCAGCAGGGACGCTGGAAAGCACGTCGCCGGGCTCTGAACACCGCGTCGCTCGTTGGTGGGTAATCGACCGTCCGGGAGAGGGCGATTCTCCCGGGCTGTCCCTCGAATGTTCGCAGATCAATCGTGAGCATGTCTACCTTGCGAGGAACCACTTTGACCCGGCAATCCGTCCCGTCCTGAGGATGCCGAAAAATACCGATCCCTTCGGCACAGAGTGACCCCGTACTGCAAGCACTTCCCTCCAGGAATTCCCCGTTCTCAATCCCTCCGCACTCCTCCGGAAAAAACCTGACCTGTTTCGCGATAAGCTCCCCTTCGGTTCCATACTTGCTTTGAGATTCGCGGAATGAGGCGATGGTCAATTCAAACGATCCGACTGATGGGTCGGCGATCGAATTTCTTCGCTTCTCGAGACAGAGTGGCTTCTTGACGCCCAGGTCGACGGGACAAATTGTCCCCGCCGTCTCATGGGGAAGCCCAACTCCGCGGCACGGATGCGGGTTGTTATCGGTTCCCGAACCTGAAATGGTTGTCCATCGCTTATGCGAGTCGCGCTCATCTCAGAGTTCTACTTTCCTCACCTCGGGGGTGTTACCGAGCATGTTCACAACCTGGCCACGCGACTGAATGATGCGGGACATCATGCCATCGTCATTACATCACGGATGGCTCCCCCTCAGCGGGGTCACGATCTGAAAGAGTCCAAAGGGGATCCGCCGTTTGTACGGCGTATCGGGACCAGTCGGCTGATCTACAGCTCAGGATCCTTTGCCCGGATTACGACCGGTGTTGGCCTTCGTCGACAGATTCGCAACATCCTGCGGGAGGAAAAGATCGACCTCGTGCACGTCCACGGGGGACTTGCACCGGTGCTCGGCCTCGTAGCACCTGAAGCTGCCAGTGACCTCAATCTGCCGACGGTGGCGACCTTTCATTCCTGGTTCCATCGTTCGACCCTTACCTGGCTCTTCCAGCGAAACCTGCAGTATCGACTCAACCGTCTTGCCGCCGCCATTGCCGTGAGTCAGCCCGTGGTGGACGCCTACTCGCGGTATCTGAGCGCCGATTGGCTGATCATCCCCAATGGCGTCGATACCGATTTCTTCCACCCCAACGGACAATCCGACACTTCTACCTCAAGGCCAGTTCCCGAACTGCTCTTTCTCGGCCGACTGGACCCGCGCAACGGACTCGACACTCTGCTCTCCGCGATGCCGAAGGTGCTGGAGCACTTTCCGGAAGCCCGGCTTACCGTTGCCGGAGACGGCCCGTTGCGGCCCGTGTATCAGCGATTGGCCGCCCCGATCGCTCGGCACGTGACGTTTCTCGGTCGAGTCAACGGAGAACGCCCGAACTACTACGCGCGCGCCGATCTGTACCTCTGCCCTACGACCAAGGCCTCCTTTGGGATGACCCTGCTGGAGGCAATGGCGTGCGGAACGCCAATGGCCGTCTCCGACATTACGGGATTTCGCGAACTGGTCAACGGTGGCGACGAAGCCGTCCTGGTTCCCGTGGCGAATGGTCCTGCATGGGGCGATGCGATCGTCTCGCTCCTGCGTGACGATGAGCGACGCCGAAGGATGCGTGCGGCCGGACTGACCAAGGCCGCACAATTTGCCTGGCCCTCTGTGGTTGACAGGGTCATGGCTGTGTATGAGAAGGCGGCGCGATGATCGAACCAGCTCTCCTCGGCGGAGTCGCACTTGGCACCCTCACATGGGGAGTCTACGCCCCCAATAGCCGCTTGTTCGGCCCCGTGATTGGGCGAGGTCCCCACCGCCCTACCGCGTATCTCACCCTGGACGATGGGCCCAATCCGGGAGTCACCGAGAGCATCCTCGAGATCCTGGAGCAGGAGCACGTGCCAGCCACGTTCTTCATGGTCGGCAAGTATGTGGAGCGCTATCCGGAAACCGCCCTCGCGGTTGCGATGGCGGGGCACGAGATCGGAAATCACACTTATTCTCACACCAAGTTGCATCGGCTCGGACCGCAACGCACGGCGGAAGAAATTCGGAGCACCCACGATATCATCCAGCGGGTCACCGGCCGTGTTGCCCAGAGTTTCCGGGCTCCTCACGGGTACCGAACTCCATTCGTCTCCCGTGCGATCGCGCCCTATCACTATCGTACTTTCGGGTGGACATTCGGCGTCTGGGACACCACCCGTCCAGGAGCGGAGGTCATTCGACGTCGCGTGCGGCAACACCTGAGGCCGGGTGCAATTCTCCTGTTACACGATGGCGATGGATATGCCCAGAATGGCGACCGATGGCAGACCGCCCAGGCGCTGAGAGGAATTATCGCCGACATTCGCTCGGCTGGCTTTGACCTGGAACCACTCTCATCGTTGGGACGGCAAGACGGTTAAGCGGAAAATAGCGGATTTGTTACCCACCGAATGCGGTCAGGCGAGGCCATTCCTTATCCATCTTCATGTTGTAACATATTATAGTACATTGAGTTATGCATTTGCCTGCTAAGATAATTGCCCGCCCATAACACCTCATCGCCGCATGGTTTATTGGGAAATTAGCGACTTTAGCGAATAATTGTAATTTTACTAAACTCGGTATACATTGGAGGTCATGGATCCCGTTACTAATCCGTTTGCACCAGGCGCTGGCACTCCCCCGCCTGAACTTGCCGGCCGAGATGACCTCCGCGAGTCGGTCCGTATTGCCCTGGAAAGAATCCGTCGTGGATCGCCGGCCAAGAGCATTCTCATGGTCGGCCTGCGGGGTGTCGGCAAGACGGTTCTGCTCGATCGGATGCGGGACGATGCCGAAGGCCTCGGATTCCATACGGTTCGACTCGAGGCTCCCGAAGGACGTTCTCTGCCGGCTCTGCTCGCACCCGAGCTGCGAGTTGCTTTGCTTCGACTCTCCCGCCAGGAAAAAGCGAAGTCGTTGGCTCGCCGAGCGCTCAGTGGGCTCGCGGGTTTCGCCAAGGCGCTCAAGTTCAAGTACCACGACATCGAGGTCGGGGTCGATTTCGAGCCGGAACCGGGTCTCGCCGACAACGGCGATCTGGAGCATGACCTGCAGGCTCTCCTGGAGGTGGCCGGTGCCGCGGCCAAAGAAGCGGATAGTGCCCTGGTCCTGTTTATCGACGAGCTGCAATACGTCGAGGAGGATCAACTCGCGGCCCTGATCACCTCGCTCCATCGCACAGCCCAGCGCCAGCTTCCGGTCGTTCTCGTGGGTGCCGGACTGCCCCAGCTTCGGGGCCAGATGGGTCGCGCCAAGTCCTACGCCGAGCGGTTATTTAATTTTCCTGAGATCGGGCCCCTGGATGCGACGTCCGCCCGGATCGCGATTGCGAAACCAATGGCCGACCAGGGCGTTTCGATTGAGGAAGAGGCGCTCGCGGACATCATGATGAGGACCAAGGGATATCCGTATTTCCTCCAGGAATGGGGCAAACATACGTGGGATGCGGCGACGCGATCACCGATTACCCGAACCGACGTCGATCTGGCTTCGGTAACCGCAGTCGCCGCCCTTGATGAAAGTTTTTTCCGGGTCCGGTTCGACCGACTGACGCCGACCGAGAAACTTTATTTGCGGGCAATGTCTGAATTAGGCCCCGGCCCACACCGGTCTGGCGATATCGCCGACCTCCTGGAGCGAAAGGTGACGTCGCTCGGACCCACGCGAAATCAACTGATCTCCAAGGGGATGATCTGGAGTCCAAACCACGGCGACACGGCTTTTACCGTTCCGCTCTTTGATGAGTTCATGCGAAGAATCATGCCGGGAAGGGAGTGGAGAGAGTGACCGACCGGGGGAGAGTATGGCGTAACAGGCAAGACTTTTTGATGACCCCTGAGCTGGCCGATCGACTTGTTCACCACGGAGTCAATGCGAGGAGTGAAGCGACCGCGGTCATCTCCACATTCCAATCCTGGGCCCCGCCACGATGGCTTTCACCGGTCGGTTTGCCATGATCCCGTGACCCGGTGACTGTCGCCACAATCCGGCCTGTTCTCCCTGTACCCCTTACTGCGTCCATCCGCCTCCCAGCGCGCGATACAACTGCACAGCCGATACGAGCTCGAGGAGTTGAGCCTGGCTCAGCGAGAGTTCCGCGGTAAAGAGACCCCGCTGGGCATCGAGCACCTCGATATAACTTGCGATGCCCGTCTTGTACCGCAGCTCGGCGAGTGCGAGGGCCCGACGCAACGCCAGGGCCTGGGTCTGCTGAGCGGCCACCTCGTCTCTCGCGGTGCGCACGGCCACCAGGGCATCGCCCGCATCCCGCAGGGCATTCAGTGCCGCCTGTTCATATTGATTCCGGGCCTGCTCGGCGCGCGCTCGCGCCGCCTCCACCTGGTTCCGATTTGATCCGCCGGTAAAGAGCGGGACCGACACACCACCCTGGAGCTGATACACCTCGGTGTTGTTCTTGAAGAGGTCGTGAGTGTTGGAAGACTGGCTTCCGTAGTACCCGGTAATTGTGACGGCAGGAAGCCTCGCCGCCTGTGCGACGCCAATTCTTGCTGTCGCAGCGGCGTAGTTTCGCTCAGCCTGCTGCACATCCGGACGTCGTGAGAGCAGGGTAGACGGAAGGGAATCGGGCACCACAAGCGAGCTTACGGCCTCTGTCAGCGAGCCGCCGCGAGCGATATTTGTCGGAATTT
>JBDTRF010000209.1:0-6591 GCA_039931815.1 Gemmatimonadota bacterium | reverse complement strand
CACGACCCCGGCATTATGAGTGCCGTGCTCTAACCACCTGAGCTACCCTGCCCTGACCTGCAGTCGAACCCGAACGCTCAGCACTCGAATCGAAAACCCCCGGGGCCGCGCGGTGCAATCCTAGCGGATCGAGGGAGCGGGTGTCAACCAGCGCTGACATGCAAGCACTCCCCGCCGTTTTTACCGCTCGGCGCTGTCCGGTCCAACCAGGCGATAGAGATACTCCCCTCGCCGAATCATGCCGAATTCTTCCCGCGCAATGCGTTCCTGCTCTGCCGGATCCCGTTCCACCGCCGCGGCGACGCCTTTCAGGGAATCGAGCGCGGCCTTGAGACTGGCTACCGCCGCTCGTTCCCTGGCGGCGTCGCGCCGCAGGGTCCACCAGTTACCCGTGCTGTACTCGCCACCCTCCCACGCGAAGATCACGGCAATCACGACGATCACGATCGCGGCCCACCGCACCGATGTCATAGTGAATAGAGATCCCGACCGGGGTAATGGGCCACGTCACCCAGCTCTTCTGCGATTCGGAGCAGCTGATTGTACTTGGCGACACGGTCGGTCCGACTGGCACTACCGGTCTTGATCTGACCCGCGCCGGTCGCCACGGCGAGATCGGCGATAAAGGTGTCTTCGGTTTCACCCGACCGATGGGAGATGATGACGCCGTAGGAGCTGCTCTTGGCCAGCTCGATACACTGCATGGTCTCCGTCAGTGTTCCAATCTGGTTCAGCTTGACCAGGATCGCATTGGCGATCCCGTTCTCGATTCCCCGCCCCAGGCGATCGACGTTGGTGACGAACAGATCATCGCCCACCAGCTGAACGCGGTCCTGCAGCGCTTCGGTAAGAAGAGCCCAGCCATCCCAATCGTCCTCGGCGAGGCCGTCCTCGATGGAGACGATCGGATACCGGTCCACCCAACCGGTGTAGAGCTCGACCATCTCTTTCGCCGAGCGTTTGCTGCCATCGCCCTTCTTGAAGACGTACTCGCCATCGCGGAACAGTTCGGAGGCGGCCACGTCAAGCGCGATCGCGATGTCCTTGCCGGGATCGTATCCCGCCGCCTGGATCGCCTCCATGACCGCATCGAGGGCGGCTTCGTTTGATGGGAGCATCGGGGCGAATCCTCCCTCGTCCCCGACCGCCGTCGACAGCCCTTTCTTGGTGAGCACCTTCTTGAGCGCGTGAAAAACTTCGACGCCCATCCGGAGCCCTTCGGGGAATTCATCGGCGCCAATGGGAACGATCATGAACTCCTGCGCGTCCACATTATTGGAGGCGTGAGCTCCGCCGTTCAGGATATTCATCATCGGCACCGGGAGGACATGCGCCAGGGGTCCGCCGAGGTAGCGATAGAGCGGCAGCCCGCAATCGATGGCTGCCGCGCGGGCCACCGCGAGCGAGACGCCGAGAATCGCGTTCGCGCCCAGGTTGCTCTTGTTTGGCGTGCCGTCGGCTTCCAGCATCACGGCGTCGATGGCGATCTGATCCTCACCGGCCATGCCTTCCAGCCGGGGGCCAATCACCTCGTTCACGTTGCGAACGGCATCGAGTACGCCTTTGCCGGCATACCGCTTGGTATCGCTGTCTCGAAGCTCATTGGCCTCGTGCTCTCCCGTCGAGGCTCCACTCGGCACGGCCGCTCTGCCCTGCGCGCCACTCGCCAGGGTAACCTCCGCCTCTACCGTCGGGTTGCCCCTGCTGTCGATGATCTCGCGACCGTGAACTTCGATGATAGTGCTCATTAAACCAGTGAGGTAAGTGGGAAGTGAAAAGATAGTAACAAGTGAGGTACCACACGCGACAGGTGAATATGAAAGCGAAACCCCTCGCAGATCCATTCCCTGCTCCGCTTCCCCGCTGCCTCCCTTGAAAGGCGCGGAAGCTTAGTCCTCCGCCGCTGAGGCGTCAACGTGGTCGCGCAACCCACGCAGCGCTTTCTCACAGCGCTCCCTCAGGCGGTTTCGATCATCGTAGCGCAGCCCTTCCACGGAAATCGGCTGTCCAACGAACATGCGAATCGGGTGACGCTTGAGCGCGAGTGTTCCCTTGGGCAGCACGGCGTAGGTCCCATCCAGAAAAACCGGGACGATCGGTACCTGGGCCTGGATCGCCAGCACAAAGGCGCCCTTCTTGAGAGGAAGCAGCTGTCCGGTTCGACTCCGCGTTCCTTCCCCGAACACAATGGCACTGGTCCCGTTGCGAATCTGCGTGCCGGCTTCGCCACATGCATCCAGCGCCCGGCTCCGATTCTGCCGATCGATGGGGATATGCCCGGCCTGGCGCATGGCCCAGCCAAAAATAGGAACATGCAGCAGCTCGCGCTTGGCCAGAAAGCGCACGGTCCCCGGCAGGCTCGCCAGCAGGACCCAGATATCGACGAAGGAAACGTGGTTGGCGACAAAGACACAGGGGCCGGCAGGAATTCGCTCGGCACCGGACACCGTCACCACCAGCCGGTTCGCCCGGATATTGTTTCGTCCCCACTCCCGGGCCGCCTGATCGTAGACTCCACCGGGTCTTCGCCTGGTGCCAGCCAGCGACGCCACGATGACGAGAAGGCAATAATAGGTGGTAATGCAGAGGCAGGAGAGAAAAAACCAGAGCCCGGACATCACCCGAAGTGGTCGAAACTCGACAGGGTTACCGATCGACCCGACCGCCTCAGCTGGACGCCTTCGCCCCGGGCGACCTCCCCGATCCGGGTGAGCTGCACCGCAATATCTCTCTGAAACACGGCGGCATCATCAGGGCCGAAGTCGGACGGCATCACTACGAGCAACTCATAGTCTTCACCACCGGACGCGGCCGCGAGGTATGCGTTTTCCCCGAACTCTTCTGCCCACGCGATCAGACCTGTTTCCAGCGGAATCAGGTCGAGATCCAGGTGAACCGAGACACCCGAAGCCGCGGCAAGGTGCGCCGCGTCTCCCGCCAGTCCGTCGCTCAGGTCGATCATCGCGCGAGCCCCGCGGTTCGCCAGCCACTGGCCGCCACTGATGCGCGGGATGGGATGGGCGAACCGATCCCTGAAAACTCCCTCCGCTTTTCCGTGCTTGCGAAGCTGCTGCAATCCAGCTCGAGCACCCCCGAGCCGACCCGTGACAAACACCAGGTCACCCGCAGTCGCACCAGTTCGACGGACAGGGTGCGCGGTTCGTCCGATCACAGCGATATCGATGGTCCAGGCAGAGCCAGCCGAAAGATCACCTCCGAGAACCTTGCCACCCACGGCCTGCACCGCGGCGCCGACTCCCGCCATCACCGCCTCCAGGTCTGCCTGTGGAGTCTCCGGCGGCACGGCGACGGCGGCGAGAACGCCGATCACCTCGGCACCCACCGCGCCGAGGTCGGATAGCGCTCCAGCGGTGGCCTTCCAGCCAATTTCGGAGAGGGTCAGCCAGTCACGCCGAAAATGAACCTGTTCCACTGAAAGATCGACACTCACCGCGAGCCATTCCGAACCGGTCGGAATCAGGGCGCAGTCATCACCGAGCCCGGTTGCCGAAGAACCCAGCGTCCGGGCAACGGCTCGAATACGATCGAACTCCACTCCGCCGCCCAGGAGAATCCTTTCATCACCGGGAACTGCCCCACCGCTCACCGAATTGCATCCAGTCGGAAGCGAACGAGTCCAAGTTCGGTGGCGACCCACAGATAGTCATCGTCAAGGGCAATATCGTTGGGGACGCCAGGAAGATCCCCAGGACTCCTGAGGACTCGAGCCGGGATTGCATTAAAAGGAACCAGGGCCACGCCTCGCTCGCCTGCGACCCAGGTGCCGCCATCGCCTGGAGCCAGCGCGTGGAGTCGACCAAGTGTCGACGAAATTGTGGGGCCCAGCCACCAGCTCCCGAGCCGCGCATCCCGCCAGATCACCCGGTCCTCCGTGAGGCCAACGAGGGTGTCTCCCTGCCAGGCCAGGGCCACGACCGGTTCGCCCAGGGCGGCGATGGTATTCAACTCGGCGGGTAGCGACAAGCCCGGCTCACCGGGCAGAGCCGTGAAGAGCCCACGCGGTGTTCCGACCCAGATCGTGTCGGCACTGGATTGGATGATGGCGTACGCAGGATCGACAAAATCCGGGGCGACCCGCTCGAGTTTGCCATCCTTGATGGCCGCGATGCCCCGCGCCGTACCGACCATTACCACACCTCGTCGGGCGGTCACGGTGTAAACCCTGTTGTCCGGCAGGCCGCGCCCTTCATCGAGCAGGTCGACCTTGCCGCTCTGCGGATCGATTCGGGCCACGCCACCATCCGTGGCAACGAACAGATCGCTGTTGAGTCCAACGATCTTCCTGGCACGCGCAAACGGAAGCCCGAATCCAGGATCGCCCTGGATCCAGTTGAACCCGCTGAGATCGGACGCGGTGAACGCGAGCCCGGAAGCCGTGGCCGTCGTGCGATCGGTCGATGCCCACACCCCGCCAGGCGCAGCGAAGAGCGCGCCGACCGAAGCACCGGGAAGTCCAAAGGTGAGCCGCTGCGGCATGATGCCGCCGTCCTGAAGAAACAGAAGTCCGACTCCCCAGGTGCCGAGATACCAGCCGAGTCCGTCAAATGCCCGCGCGGCTACCGTGAAACGCGCGGCCGAGAGCCGGTTGTCCAGCAGGACCTGCGCGCTGTTGGTCTGGAGTATCGGATTCGCCGCCATGGCATCGCGGATGGTCGCCGGGCGAAGCGGCCGGGCTGGTCCGCTGGACGGCACCGCGAGGTTGCCCCCGCGGGGAACCGTTAGCCAGGAGTTGCCGCTCCGGAGAAAGAGTCCGGACATGGGCGAATCAAGGTCAAACGCAATTTCCTGGACGCCACCAGCGACGGTGCCCCGGTCCCACAGTTGAATGTTGGGATCGTAGTGCGCCCATCCATCTATGCGCGCCAGCCAGAGAGAATTGTCGAGCGGATCGACCAGCGCGTTGAACACTCGATCGAGCGTCGTCGGATCCGGCGGTGTGATGGGTCCTTCCCACTGCCGGAACTGCGGGTTCCAGATGAGGAGCGACGTGGGCGAGGTGACGAAGATGCGATCCTGGGCGGCGGCAACCGACGTTATGCGGGTGAAATCGCCAATGATCGTTCGATCGCGGGGACTCCAGTCTCGACCCTGCGCTTCAATGGTTACGGGAAAGGCGAGTGTGATTCCCAGGAGGGTCGAGAGGAGAAGCTTCATACTCGCAATATAGTCCAGACTGCTGCGGGGGAAGAAAACACGAGACTGGGTTCGATGGGCCTGGAGACACCGCCATGCCTACCAGGCTTGTGGCGCTTCCAGTTCAAGGATCAGCGGCGGTGCGACCGGCGGCGGCGACACTCGCATGACCTCCCAGGTCCGCCACAGATCGGGCAGAGCCATGATGACATCCATCGGGCGCAGGGTGCGGGCACTGGTTCGGCGCGCCGCAAACTCGGCGGCGCGACCGAGTGCGTGGGCCCCAACTGCCGCGGCATGTTCGGGCTCAAGCCCCTGGGCCAGCGCCGCTCCGATCAGACCACTCAGCAGGTCCCCGCTGCCTCCGGTGCCCAGGCCTGGGTTGCCCGAGGCCACCGTCAGGGCACTACGTCCTTCTCTGGCGATAACCGTCGGCACTCCTTTCAGCAGCACAGTGGCGCGGGAGTCCGACGCGGCCCCGGCAGCGGCGGCCCAGGGGTCGGATTCAGCCGACTCGGCGCGAACCGGGAAAAGTGTCCGGAATTCTCCCGGATGCGGGGTCAACACCAGCGGCCTGCCTTCGCCACACGATTTCAGTTCGTCGACCCTGTCCCGCAGCACGGTCAATCCATCAGCATCCAGTACCGCACGTTTACTCATGTTGAGTACGGCCAGTACAAAATCGGCGGTGCCCGCTGCCCGGCCGAGCCCGGGTCCAATGATCACGGCATCGGCCCTGTTCAGAAGATTGCTCAGGTCTTCTGAAAGCGGCAGGGAGATTTCGTGGGCCAGGGTCTGCACATCGGGCTCGGCGACCACAAGCGCAGCGATCGTGTCTTTCGGCGCCACGGCGTGGACCAGACCGGCTCCAGCGGCAAAAGCGGCGCGGCAAGCGATCCGGATTGCCCCGGTCATGCCCGCGTTCCCGCCGATGACAACGACTCGGCCTCGATCACCCTTGTGGCTCTTGGCGTGAAAGGCGGGAAGCCCCTCAATAATCATCCGGTCGACGACAAGAGTTGGCCAGTCAGGATCCGGTCGGGGGTGTCCAATTTCCATGACCAGCACCGATCCCAGATCATCGCGCGCGAGAAGGTGACCCCGGCGGACTCCGCCAAACGTGATACAGAGGTCGGAACGGGTCGGGAGGTAGGTCACCCCATTCAGCAGGTCGAGCCCGGTGGGCCCATCGATGGCGACGAGGGGGATTCGAAGGTCGGTCATCCGCTCAACCAGCGAGGCTATGGCCGCTCGCGGCGCTCCCCGGGCACCCGTGCCGAGCAGCGCATCGACCAGGAGCCCGGCGCTGGGCCACGGACCATCCGGAGCCACCGTCCGAACGCCGGCCGCGCGGGCCAGCTCAGCCATGGCGTGATTCAGCGGGCTCGACTTACCGGGGACCGCGGCAACCCAGACCGGAACCCCCACCTGGTGCAA
>JBDTRF010000208.1:0-6601 GCA_039931815.1 Gemmatimonadota bacterium | reverse complement strand
GACTCCCTGCGGGAGCAGACCGAACCGCTGCTTGCAAGAATGGACGAGTTGCAGCGGGCGCTCTACGCGGAGAACAAACGGGCCGTGCTGGTGGTCGTGCAGGGCAGGGACGCGGCCGGCAAGGACGGGCTCATTCGAAAGGTCTTTGGCCCGCTCGACGCGCAGGGCTGTACCGTCAGCGCATTCAAACGTCCCTCCGAACTGGAGTTGAGCCACGATTTTCTCTGGCGAGTCCACCAGCACACTCCGCGGAAGGGCGTGATCGGCATTTTCAATCGCTCACACTACGAGGACGTGCTCGTGGTCCGGGTACGCAAGCTGGCGGCGGAGTCCGTCTGGTCCCGGCGGTTCAGTCACATCAATGACTTCGAACGGATGCTGACGGATTCCGGCGTGGTCATCCTCAAGTTCTTTCTCCACATCTCACGCAAGGAGCAGAAGGAGCGACTGGAAGAACGGCTTGAGGATCCCGCCAAGAACTGGAAGTTCAATCCGGATGACCTGACCGAGCGCGCGTTGTGGGAGGAGTATACCGAAGCCTATCGCGAGGCGATTGCCCGATGCAGCACCGAGTGGGCGCCCTGGTACGTAGTCCCCGGGGATAAAAAAGCCGCCCGGGATTTCCTGGTGGCGGAGCTCCTGGTGAAAACACTGGAAAAAATGGACCCTCGCTTCCCACCGGCCGATCCCGAAGTCCTCAAGCTGGCGAAGACAATTACCTGACGGCGCCTATTCCGGCACGATGACAAACGTGGTCGTATTGCCGACGTTGAAATGAACCGTGCGGCTCCCCAGCTTATTGAGGATCGTGAGTGCGAGCGCTGAGTCACTGGTACTCACCGAAAGTGCCATCAGCATGTCGCGCCCGGGGAACTGGGGGAGCCCACTCGGCAGGGCCCAGTTCTCCCAGTCCAGCACATACTCTCCCCGGTTGAAATCAAATCCTTCAGGTAAATCCGATACCAGCTCCGGCGGCACTACCCCGGGTCCAGCTTCCGCTGGCCACGCAAGGCGCTCAGTGTAGTACGCGTACGCGGCCAACCGCACGGCGTGATAGTCCCCCGCCATCTTCCCGGCAACCGCCTGGTTCCTGAGTTCGTGATAGCGCGGGAGCGCGATTTTTACCAGCACCCCGACCACGATCATGACGACGAGGATTTCGATAATGGTGAAACCTCGGCGGTCCCGGGCGAAAACCCACCCTGGAGAATCGCTCGAATGGACCCCCGGGTCACGTCGTGCGGAATGTGTCGGCATCATTGCCCTTGATCGTGGCCGAGGAGGGCCGCGCTGGATCCCAGGAAGGTCTGGAGGGAATCGGTCGAGGCATAGCGGATTGCACTATCGTGCACCGACTGGAGCGCGTAGGTCGTTGGACTGAGCACGATGTAATCGATGCCGGGCAGAGGTTCACCCGCCTCGCTCGCCGTCGACGGAAGCCTGCCCATGGTCGCGCGAAAGTGATCGATCTGCTGGGCCTGCAGAAAAATGGCGAACCGGGTGCCGGCCTCCCGTTCCGAAGCTGAGGGAACCGGCAATGGTTCCGGGGTGAGCCATGCCGGAGGGAAGAACCACAGGTAGACCGCGGCGACCGTGACGAGACCCAGGATGGCCGAGCGTCGTAGACGCCTGTTCCGCGCCGCCGCCGCGCCAGCCTCAATATGGCGACTGTGCTCGGAGTGTTTGCTCTGTTCGTATTCCGCAATGAGCTTGTCCCGCTCAGAGGCAGTCGAGGGACGTGGCGGTTGAGCGGAGGTCATGGGTCACTCCGGACAGAGGTCGTTGCGATAGAGGTCGTGGATCCGGGAGAATATAGCGGATTGCAGCGGTCGAGCGTCGGGCCTCGGTCGTGGACTCACTCTACGGCGCCTCCAAAATCTCTCCGGCAAGTGCGCTGGCAACCTGCTTCGGAAAATTGCGAATGTCGAGCGGCTTGGTAATGTAGCCGTCAAACCCCGCTTCCATCGCGCGCTCCCGGTCTCCCGTCATCGCGTGCGCCGTCAACGCGACGACCTTGAGCATGCGAAAGCGGGAGTTCCTGATTTCCTTCAACAGCTGAAATCCGTCCTTGTCAGGCAATTGAATGTCCATGAGGACCAGTTCGGGACTCGATTCCCGGATCGTATCCAGCAAACCCTCGCCACTGGGGAGTCCGACGACCTGGTGCCCTCCGAGCGAGAGGAGTGTGCGGCAAAGCTTCATGTTATCCGGACTGTCCTCGACGATCAAAATCGTAGCCACTCATACTCCTGTTGGTTTAGCGACATCCTATAAGTACAATTCTGCCATTGAGTTTGCAACCATGGCCGGAGCGTCGGGCGGAGCCGATCCATTCCGCCCCACCGGGCGAAGGATTGGCCCGCGCTGCTCCATTCTCACCCAGATTCGATGATTGTTGCCGGCGAGACCAGAGTCCCGGGAGACAAGAGTATCACCCATCGTGCGCTCCTGTTCGCGGCGATGGGCAGGGGAACCAGTTACCTGGGTGGTGCCCTCACGTCGCTGGACGCGCGCTCATCGGCGAGCGTCCTTCGCCGCCTTGGAGCACCCGTGAGTCCCCTCGTCGCCGGGCGAGTCGTGCGCATCGAGGGCAGGGGGCGGTTCAGTCCGCCCACCGGCGTCCTGCACTGCGGGAATTCCGGGACCACGACCCGCCTGCTTCTTGGGCTGCTGGCCGCGCATCGCTTCCCTGTCACCCTGACCGGCGATGCATCGCTGCGACGGCGACCGATGCGTCGGGTCACTGTCCCGCTTGCGATGATGGGAGCACGCATCGTGGACGGCGAAAGCGATGGTCTGCCGCTGACGATCCGGGGCGGTCGGCTGACGTCCCTGCGGTACGAGTTGCCGGTATCGAGTGCCCAGATCAAGAGTTGCCTTCTGCTCGCGGCGATGGCCGGCAAGGTTCCTGTTTCGCTGCGGGAGCCCCACGGCCGATCGCGCGACCATACCGAACGGATGCTCCGTGGATTCGGGTTTACCGTGAACGAACGCGACGGGTGGATCGAGTTCTCTCCCGACAGTTCCGTCCCGGCGTTCGATATGCAGGTACCAGGTGATCCTTCCTCGGCGGCATTCCTCCTCGGCGCGGCGCTCCTCGCCGAGGCGGGAAGCCTCGCGATCACGGGGGTCGGATTGAATCCAACCCGGATCGGTTTTCTTTCTGTGCTTGCAGGAATGGGGGGGACGGTGGCCCAGGAGAAGACCCACGAGGAGGGAGGAGAGCCGGTCGGTACCCTGACCGCGCGGCCGTCGGATCTTCGGGGAGTGGAGGTCGGCGCCGCCGAGATTCCCGGGTTGATTGACGAGATTCCGCTGCTCGCGATACTGGCCAGCCGGGCGCGGGGGACCACGATTTTTCGCGAGGCGGGCGAGCTTCGGGTAAAAGAAAGTGATCGCCTCGGCCTCCTGGCGGCAAATCTGCGCGCGGTGGGTTCGCAGGCCGAGGTTCGGGGTGAAGACCTGTGGATCGAAGGCGGAGAGATCCCGCCAGCCGGTCGGGTGAAGACCGCGGGAGATCACCGGCTGGCGATGGCCTTCGCGGTGCTCGGGACCGTGCCCGGAGCAGGGATTCGGATCGACGATCTGGCGTGCGCCGAGGTGAGTTTTCCCGGGTTCGGCGCGGCGCTCAGGTCCATTCGCGCGAGGCGATCACGTGGCTAGCCGGGTGATTGCCATCGACGGCCCCTCGGCCTCCGGAAAATCGAGCACGGCTCGAGCGGTGGCGCAGGTCCTGGGCTTTGCCCATCTCGATTCGGGGGCGTTGTATCGGGGGGTGACCCTGGTTGGATTGAGAGAGGCCGCGCGACGAGGGCTCTGGCCCCTCGATCCGGCACACAACGTTGAGCCCGAAGTCCTGCTCCGGGCGGCGGAGGATCGCGGACTCAAGCTGCTTCCCGATGATGCGGGCTTTGCAACCTATCTCGAAGGCGAGCCCGTCGACGTCGAAATCCGGTCTCACGAGGTGACGGCCCACGTTTCAGCCATTTCGGCGATCTCCGTCGTGCGCGAGTGGGTGAACAGTTACCTCCGATCGATTGTGCGCGCGGGAAGCGACGTGGTCATCGATGGACGCGATATCGGGACCGTGGTATTTCCCGAGGCCGAACTCAAGGTGTTCCTGACGGCTTCTCCCGAAGCGAGGGCAGGGCGCCGGATCGAGCAGCGCGGTTTGCCGGTTGATGCCGAACGATTGCGCTCGGAAGCGGCTGCGCTCGCCGCCCGTGACCTGGCGGACTCGAGTCGACCCGTGGCACCGCTCCGCCGGTCCGATGACGCCATCGACATCGACACGACGTCCATGAGGTTCCCGGAACAGGTCGAGTTCATCGTCACGCTGGCTCGAGAAAAGTTTACCGATCGCTAGCCTGATCGAGTCGCGCAGAGGGGAGCACGATCCGGCCGTCCGATGATTTCCTCGTGACGCTGGTCACCCCTCCTGGGCTCCGGTAAGGTGTATCCTCTCCCCCATGACATCTGCTTCGGGCCGACGCCCTCTCGGGATCGTGGTTCGCTGGACTCTCCTGATCCTGGCCGCGCTGATCGGCTCAACGCTCCTCAGCACGCTGCTCGTTCTTCGCTGCGCGCCGGACATCCCGGCTCCACCGTCGCCGCCAGCCATGGTTGTCGATTCGATCAGGGATACGACCCGCGATGTCCAAGCCGAGATGCGGAACGTCGATTATTACGTCGATCCCGAGGTTGTCCTCCACATTCGTTCATTGCGGGGACAGCTCGAGAGCACGCGGGAGGGGAAGCCGCCGGTTTTCGAAGATGGTACCTCCTACCGGATGCGGATCATGTCAGCGGAAATCATGGTGGATACCACCAGTCTCGGCCTGCTGATCAATCGATATGTGTTCGGGTATCGCGGGGCACCGATCCGCGATCTGCATCTCTCGGTCGAGGGAGAAGACCTGATCCAGAAGGGAAAGCTGGGGAATGTGACGTTCACGATCCACTCCCAGGTCAGCCTGACCCCCGCCGGAGAGATTCGCCTCCATCCAACGGATGTAAAAGTGCTGGGGTTCAACGCGGATGGCCTGATGAAGAAACTCGGTATAGAGCTGGACGAGATGGTGAAGGTGCAGCCCAACCGGGGGATTCGGATCGAGGAGAATGATTTCCTGCTTGATGTGGCGGCCATTCTGCCTCCCCCGCGGATCCGGGGCAGGCTGAGCCGGGTGCGGCTGGTCCCGGGCGGGATGGTGCAGACATTTGGCGCGGGAGACAGCGTGCCACCCAGAACCGCCTTTGGCGACTCCATGCCCTCACCCAATTTCATGTACTATCACGGCGCCTCGATTCAGTTTGGGAAGCTGACGATGTCTGGCACTGATCTTCTGATTGTCGATGCCGATCCCCGTGATCGATTCGGATTCTTTCTTGGCCGGTACCATGAGCAGCTGGTGGCCGGGACCCATCGCACGACCCCGTCGGACGGGCTGGTGGTGCGGATGCCCGACCTCGCCGATCTGGGGCAATAGAGGTGGCGCCGGCAACGAATGCGGTGTGAGAAATCCGCCATGTCGACGGTGAGCAATGTTTCCCTTCGGTCATGCATGGAAGGCAAATCGGGGAGGGATCAACCTCGATCATGGTGACTGCCATGGACTCAGGGTCAGTTCGTGCATTGTCCGGATCCGACCCTGGGCCCACTGAAATACTCAGCAGCCTAACGCGCATACCCATTGAGCGCGGTGTTCCTGGTCTGGCGGAAACTCTCCACCAGGCGAATAAACTCCTCCCGGTAACCAAACTCATCGGCACCGCCCGCCTCCCGCGCCAGGTGAACCACCATCTCCGGCGTCGCACTCCCGCGATGCTCTGAATTTCTCAGGATCATGCCGAAGGCGGCTACCGCACTGGCGAATCGGATATTACCTGTAGCGTGCACCACATCCGTGCGCAATGTGTGACACAGCAGCCGACTGGTTTCCCCATCGGGTTCCTTGTACCGCAGCTTGATGGTCAGCAATTCATGGGGATGCTGATCTGCTGGCGGCCTGGGATTCAGCGAATACCGAAGCTCGTCAACACCGGACGTTGGGGGAACGAGTTCATACAGTGCGGTGACGGCGTGACCGGCCCCCAGCTCGCCGGCGTCCTTGATGTCATTGTTGAAGTCCTCCGCGGCCAGCACCCGGTTCTCGTAGCCAATGAGGCGGTACGATGACACCTGGGAAGGGTTGAACTCGACCTGGATCTTCACATCCTTGGCGATGGTGAAAAGCGTGCTGCGCATTTCCTGGACAAAGATTTTCCTGGCCTCGTTCAGGTTGTCCACGTAGGCATACTGGCCATTTCCCTTGTCGGCCAGTTGCTCCATTTTGGCGTCCTGCAGGTTCCCGGTTCCGAAGCCGAGCACAGTGAGAAAGGTGCCGTCCTTTCGCTTGTCCTCGATCAGCTGGACCAGGTCGTTGTCACTGGTCATTCCCACATTGAAATCGCCATCAGTGGCAAGAATGACCCGATTGTTGCCGCCGGGGATGAAGTTTTCCCTGGCGACGCGATAGGCGAGCTGGATTCCCGCCCCACCCGCGGTCGATCCACCTGCACTCAGTCGATCAATGGCGTTGAGGATGCTGTCACCCTCGGCTCC
>JBDTRF010000207.1:0-6631 GCA_039931815.1 Gemmatimonadota bacterium | reverse complement strand
GAAGCCGTCGAGATCGCGCAGGGAACGATCCTGCCCGGTGCGGATCCGAGACTCGCCGTCGTTCGCGTGGTGTATAACGGACCCGAGGGCCGAATCATTCTCGACCAGCAACGCCTCGATCGGGGACAGGGAGAGGAACCGAACATTGCCATCAGCACCGCCGCGAACGGCGTGAGTGTCGCGCAATGGGTGGACCGTGGGGGGTTCTGGATTTCACTCGCGGGGAAGGCCGACCAGCAGGCGCTGCTCTTAATCGCCAATAGAATCCGCTGAAAAGGCCTGAGCCGACTCAAACAAAAACGGACCTCGCTTGAGGTCCGTTTTTGTTTGATCCTGAGTGAGCAGTCCGCAGCCTAGTGAAATCGTGCAATCACTCCTTCCAGGTCCCCGCGATTGATCGACTGGGCCGGGTTAAGCGTAGGCCAGTCTGTGGACAGCACGTTGCCCACCACGATGAAGTCCCCGCTCTGAGTCGCGAACGAGCTTCGCGAGAAATCCTGATCGACCCCACCAAGATAGGTACCGTAAATGAGAGTCGTCAGGTCGGGCGTTAATTTGAGAATGATCATATCAGCGTCACCACCGAGCTGAGGCTGGTATCCCCCGGAGAGGAAGGGAAGCCCGGGTGAATAGGTTACTCCTGACACATAGATATTTCCCGCCCCATCGACACCGACACCCTCGCTCCCCTCGCCCTCCGAGCCGCCGACATAGGTGGCCGCCATCAACTGGCTTCCGTCCGCCGAGATCTTGGCCACGAAGATATCTCCACCGTAATTCGTTCCCTGCCCGGTGCCCGGTCCGCCCGCGCCGCCGAAATTTGGCTGAAAGGCGCCGGGTGTCGTCGGGAAATCGGTGGAGGATGTCCCGGTGGCCACGATGGCATTGCCCTGATTGTCCAGCATCAGCTCGTGGGTTTCCACATGTTCTCCACCGCTTCCTCCCAGGTAAGTTCCGAAAAGAAGCCGGCTGCCATTGGACGCGAGCTTGACCAGGTAAGCGTCCCGTGGACCATCCAGAGAGTGATCGAACCCGTTGGGCGTCGGCGCGTCTGGCGACGCAGAGGAGTACAGCACATATGCTTGTCCGGCGGCGTTGACCCGGATGGATGCCTCCTCCGCTTCATCCTGCGAGCCACCGATATAGGTCGCCCACAGGACTTGCGATCCGTCCGCCGAAATCTTGGCCACGACCCCGTCCAGACCTCCGCTATTGCCGGGCTGCGCCGCATTGGCAAACCAGGCCGCTGGGAACGAGCCCGATTCCGACGACGACCCGAGGTACATGTTGCCCTGCGGATCTACCGCGATATCGCGAACAATCTTGGCATCGGAGGTTCCGAAATAGCTGCAGAAAACCACGGCTGTCGCATTCGGAGCCAGCTTGCAGACAAACCCGTCCTGCGGGCCGTACGGCGGATCGTCGGGGCTCCCCGCGAACGTCGTCTGGAATGCTCCTGGCGTCACCGGGAATCGGTCACCGGCTCGGCCTGCCACATAAATAAACCCGGCTGCATCAACCTCGATCCCGTATATCCGATCGTAGTTTGGTCCTCCGAGAAATGTCGCCCACAGCACCGCACCGGTCGGGCTCAGCTTGGCGATATACCCGTCATACGTGCCGTTAAACGTTACGTCGAGCGCTCCGGGGGTGACCGGGAAATCGGGAGAGGCGGTCCCGCCGGCGATGTAGACATTCCCCTGGGGATCTGTGGTTACGTCACGCACCTGGTCCTGGAGCGAACCTCCGAAATAGGTCGAGAAGACCGGCTGCAACCCGGGAAGCACCGCCGTAACCGTCACCGATACCGTATCACTCTTTCCTCCTGTCGCCGCAACAACTTTCGTTGTGCCGGCGCTCACGCCGGTCACCAGTCCGGCATTGTCGACGGTGGCAACCGCAGGCGCGCTGCTGGACCATGCGAACACCCGCCCCGGCAGAACGCCACCGATCGAATCGAAAGCCACCGCCTGAAATACCTGGGTTGTGCCCGACGGGATCGTGGCACCGGGAGGACTGATGACCACCGAGGCCACCGGAACGGGAATCACGGATGCGCTGGCGGAATCGCTTATTCCTCCCGAGGTGACCCGTATCCGGGCGTTGCCCGCAGATATCCCTCGAGCCACCCCGGCCACGCTCACCGTGATCACACCCGGGTTGGTCGATGCCCAGGTGAACACGGCGCCGGCAATCGGCTGGCCACCACCATCCAGCGCCACCGCGTTCATGGATTGTGCTTCGCCCACCAGAAGATTCAGCGTTGACGGCGATATCTGAACTGACACGACCGTCTGGAGAGCCAACGTGATCGGCCCGCTCGTCACAGCAGCCAGGGGAGGAGCGGTGAATTTAAGGGTACGGGGACCGGCCGACCCGACGATGAAGAGATCGGCAAAGGTGGCCAGCCCCGATCCGTCGGTGGAAACAAGATTATTTCCACCCAGATTACCGCCCCCCGAACTGAGCGCGGCTGTCACGTTCGTCCCGCTCTGGCCCACTGCGTTTCCATTGGCATCCGCGAGTTGTACGGCTGGCTGGGGAGACAGAATCTCGCCCGAAATCCCCGTCAACGGCTGGGTCACGAGGAGAAGTCGCGACGCCGGTCCGGCGACACCAGTCGCATTGAAAATCGAAGACAACCCACCGAGGGAGGCTTTGACCGTGTTGGGTCCGGCGATGCTTCCCAGGGTCCATTCCACCGCCGCGAGTCCGGTCGCATCTGTGGTTGAAGCAGGCGAGGACACTGTTCCCTGCCCTCCAATAATCGCCCATGACACCGTCACTGCGCCGACACCTTTGCCGTTGGCATCGAGCACGCGGACCACGAGCGACTCGGCAACCGCGCTTCCGGCAACGGCGGTCTGGCCATCGCCAGACACCTGGAGCATGCTCGACGGCGGTCCGGTGACGATCGTTCCGGTGGCGGTAAACGAAAGGGGGCTTCCTGACAGTCCTGTCGCCAGGGCGGTGAGCGTGTTGAATCCAGCCGCGGGACCCAGCACCCAGGCGCCGCCGCTGGCCTGACCCTGGGCATTGGTTGTGGATGAGGCGTTCGCGATGTTTCCACCGCCGCTGGCGATCTGGAACTGGACAGCAACACCCGAAACCGGATTGCCACTGAAGTCAGTTGCCAGCACGAGAGGATTGACCGGGAGTGACGTTCCGGCAGGCGCCGTCTGGTTATTGCCGCCAGCGATCTCGATATTCGCTGCGAGGCCGGCTGCCAGCGGGATCCCCGCCGAGTTGACTGCCAAAAATCCAGAAGCGGTGAAGGTCAGGTTCCGGCTGCCAACGCTGCCGGATATTGCCAGGTCAGGGAACGATGCTGAACCCGTCGGATCCGTCGGCACACTCATGGTGCCACTCAGAATTCCACCACCACCCGTCAACCCGACGGTGACCACCACACCAGGTTGAAGGATGGATCCGCCATTCGCATCCTCGAGCTGCACGAGGAATGCGGGAGCCAGCACCACGCCGATCCGACCGCTGGATGGCTGAGTGGTGAGGACAAGTCGGGAACCGACTGGAAGGGTTGCTGTCGCGCTGAATGAAACGGGGCTTCCGATGAGTCCGCTCGCGACGGCGGTGAGCGTGTTAGCGCCGGGCGTCGAGCCCAGGGTCCAGGGCCCGGCGCTGGCGAGGCCTTGCGCATCGGACACCGCATGGGGAACTGCGACCGTACCGCCGCCCGCGCTGATCACGAAGTTCACCGAAACTCCCGAGACAGGATTCCCGCTCCCATCCGTGACCGCGACCGAAGGGCTGATCAGAACCGGCGTTCCACCCGGCGCCGTCTGCCCATTTCCAGCGTTCAGCCCGAGGTTCGTGGGCTGACCAGCCCCCACCTGAATGATGGGAGAGATTGCTGCCGTAACGCCGGAGGAAGTGAATGCCAGCGTATGTGGACCTGACGGTCCGGCGATTCCCAGATTGGTGAATGCGGCGTCACCCTGGGCATTGGTCAGCACCGATGACGATCCCACCAGGCTTCCGCCACCCGAGGTGATCGCCGCCGCGATGGCAACCCCAGCCTGCGAAACGGAATTTCCGCTGGCATCGGTGAGCGAGATGACCGGTTGCATCGCCAACGCGGCACCGCTCACCGTGGTGATTGATGGCGGCGATGTCAGGATCAGTCGAGTCGCGAGGCCCGGGTCGAGATGGAGCAGGACGGGGATTTCGGGAAGGCCGGCTGGGATCAGGTGGAGGGTATAGTCACCGATCGCCCCCTTTACATCGAGATCAGTGAACCGGGCCGCACCATTCGCATCGGTCATTACCGTCGTCGTGCCTTCGAGAGCCGCTCCGGCTGCTGGAGTCAGCGTCGCGACCACTGCCACGCCCGACATCGCAGCAGCGTTCCCGAAAGTGTCTTTTAACTGGAGAACGGGCTGGGCCGAAAATCGAACGCCGCTTGCAACAGCTGCAGGCGGCGATGTGAGCAGGCTGACGGACACCGGAGGTCCGGCTGTGGCCGTTGCGGAAAACACGACCGCATGGCCGGGCAGATCCGAGGCGGTCGCGGTCACCGAATTGTCTCCCGCGCTCGTCCCCACGGTCCAGATCGCGAGGGCGGCGATCCCATCAATACCAGTGACGGCCGTCGTTCCGGAAATCGTTCCGCCACCCGAAGTGAGGGCGAAAACCACCTCGACTGATGGAACCGGATCCCCCGCCTCGTTCACCACCCGGACCGCGGGAGCAACGGGAACAACTCCCCCCACCTCGAGTACCTGGCGTGCGGGCGTTGTGGCGACGATGGCGGCGGGGCCGAAATCCGGACCGGTCTTGACGTCGCCTTTACAGGAAAGAACGAGAAGAAGTGTCAGGGGTAGCAGGAAAAAGCCCGGGCGCGTGGCGTCTGGGCTGGCAATACATGGAGTAGCGAACGGTGGCGGCGTGAACATTTCCTGGGGTCAAAGACATGCCCGCAAAGACTCGAAATAACCGCGGCTCCCTCCTGTCGCCGGTCGGCAACCGGCCCGGAGGAAACCGCGTTCGAGCTGAAAATATTCTAGGGACACGAGCGGCCCGCAAGAAACCAGCAGGCGCTGCGTGGATCAGTCTTGAAAAAAGTGAGAAGCCTGGTACCAACCTTCGTTTCTCCCGATGTGCTCGGATGGGTTCCATCCGATTCGAGATCGGCGAGTGACCAGGTGAGCCCATCGGAGCGCGGATTCAATCCGTCGGCCCAGAGATAGGGTCCCCATGCGACCCAGGGTGCCACCGTGTTGTAATTCAAATCTCCCGCCCGATTATCAACTACTGTGCCGCCATTGGTCATCTGATCGATCTGCGCCTGGATCACCCACTTCACGGCGAAACCTGTCTCATATGCATACGGTTCCGGGTTTTGCCCCGACGTGGCATACCCTCCGTAAATTCTGCTCGACATAAACACTTGCTGCAAATGAGGATAGCGAACTTTTAGAGCCCGAAGAATGTTGCCGTACTGCGTAACCAGCGCGATGGCGTCTGCCTGAGATGAAGGCAGGCTTACCGTTGGATCGGCATTGAACGTCTTGAGCCACACGACCTGGACCTGGGCTTCGGTGAGGCTGAAGTGAGGCAACACATTGTCGCGCACGCGATCATATTCGGGATCGGTGGGTGAGTCCCAGAACTGAGCCGTGCTCCCCCCTTGAGCGCCATTGACCACAACCATGGACGTCTGGTTGACCGCAGGGTCCTGTGCCTCCTGGCCGGTGAAGGTCCATGCGTTACATGGGAAACTCAGCACATCACACCACTCCTGTGAGGCATTGGAAATCCCGATAGACAGCAGCACGACTTTTCCGGTTGGACTCGGACTTCCATTCGTGTCGAGTGGGGTGATGATGTGCGCTTTAGCCGAGCCCGCGGCCGCGTGACCAGCAGGAATAGTATTGGATCCGGATTGGTAGAGCCCGCCATCAAATCCGAAATACGTCCGACTCCCCATGTCGATGAGCGGCACGCGACCACTAACGGTCGAGAGCGAAATCGCCGTCGATGAAACCTGGGTAAATCCGGTGGCCGAAAACCGGAGCGTGTAGTTCCCCACTGGTCCGGTGATGTTCAGATCGGTGAAGGTGGCTCGGCCGTTGGATGCCGTGACCATGGTCAGCGTACCGCCCAGCGTTGCGAAGGCCGATCCCGACGAGATTGCCGCGCTGACGTTGACGCCGGCTTGTGAGAGCGGTGTCCCGTTTCCGTTCAGGAGCTGGATCACCGGCTGGGTAGGAAGGTCAACGCCACTCTGGCCGGCCGATGGAGGCGTCTGGATGCTGAGGCGGGCAGGAAGAACCGTGGAGCCGGTCGCCGAAAACGTTACCGAAAATCCCGCCGCCGTTGCACCAACGGTATTGGATCCTGCCGAACCGATCGTCCAGGCCGCGGCAACCCGCCCGGTGGCGTCGCTCGTCGAATTGGCGGCCGCGATGGTTCCACCTCCGCCAGTTACCTGCCAGACAACCGGGATCGCGCCAACACCATTGCCCTTTTGATCACGTACTTCGACAACCAGGGACTCCGGCAGGAGGCTCCCTGGGAGCGCGACCTGGTTGTCTCCGAAGAGTTTGAGGAGACTCGCGGGCAGCAGCGAATCGGTGGGCCCGGCGCCGCCGCAATTGATCGCCGCTCCCAA
>JBDTRF010000206.1:0-6644 GCA_039931815.1 Gemmatimonadota bacterium | reverse complement strand
CCCGGGCTCCGGGCCGGTTCCGCTGAACCCACCACTCGAGATACGGCCGCATGGATGCGGCGGGCGAGTGCAGGCAGGGATCCTGGCCTGCCATCGTGCTGGCACTCCATTTTTCCTCGGGCACGATCTGGATGCTGGCACTGCCATCGGGAGCGGTCGCTCTCCAGTTGACCCGGTGGTCGGGGCCGCAGCTGTTCATAGCCGCGTATTCGACGGAGCCTTCCGCGCGCCATCCTACGGGCACAAACAGGGTGTAGGCCACGAGAGGCTTTTCAAACCCGGTGCGATCCATGATTTCGCCACGCTGCACCCGAAGCGCGCGAGGCGAGCCCGCGGTCGCCGAAGAGGCGGCCGGCGGCCGCTGGCCCGCGACCTGAAGAGCCTGCGAATCACTGAGAGGGATAGAAATCGATACCGCGGCCAGCAACCATCTCATCTTGCGCCAAATCACTCGATTCCTCCAGGAGTTGGGTGGCATACGATACCACCAAACGAGACCGATCGTAAGGCCAGTCCGGAGCGGGAGCCGGTTAATGGGCGGAGGGGTGAAAGCTGAAAAGTGAGGTAAAGGCAGGAGGAAATTCGAAGCCGGGCAACGGGGCGCGGCTCTATAGCGGTTTGCTCTATCGCGCCTTCGCGCACGCTGCTGCGGTCGAACCGGCAGAAGGATGGATAAAGTGCGCCGCCCTTCGTTTGATCAAAATTTCACGGTGGGGCCCGGACGCATTCCCGCCGATCACCGGTCGCATGAACCGACGACACGCCGCTGATCGGCCCCCCGTCACCCGCCGAAGTCTGCTGCGGCAGTACCGGACTCACGGGCCGCATCGTTCCTCAAAACGAAAACCGAACCCCGACCTGGGTATTCCCGTTCCGCTGGCTGACATCGGGTTCGAAGGGAATATTCGACGGATGGCTCTTGGACCGTGCCAGTTCCCAGATAAAACCCATCGCGGCCCCCACCAGCGCCGTCTGGCCGCCGATCAACCAGCGTCGTGCGGCGGAATCGTGTTTGAGGGTCTGCTGGAACTGGGCTTCGAGAAAGGGGTCGACGTATCGGCCATTCGACGTCGTGGAGCAGCGTGAACGATCCTCGAGGCAGGCGTCGGTGATCTGCCGAAAGGCATCATCGGCCTTCTCGTGCGCCTGGCGGGCGGCGATGTTCATCGTGATCGACCCGGCGAGCAGCACCCACTTGCCGTACTTGATGAGCATCGGCGATCCGGGGCTCGTCACCGGTTGTTGGGCCAAGGCAGGGGACACGATGCACGCGACCATCGCCAGGACAATGACAAGGCGCTTCATAGCCGGTACCGGTGCAGATCGCCCCGGCCTCCTATCGCCAGGAAACCATCGGAAAGAACCAGCGGTGACAATTCGATCGGCCCCGCGATCGTGATCTGCCAGGCAATCGATCCGTCGAGATTGAAACCATAGAGGACGCCGTCAGCGCTCCCCGCCACGATCCAGTCACGAAACATGACCGGCGACGCGATGAACGGAGTCTTGAGTGACAGGATTCTCTCCGCGGCTGGTGTTCCTCCCAGCCGGATGTGATAGAGCGAGCCCACCCGGGTAATGGCATACGCGGTGTCGCCCCGAACAATCGGGGTTCCGATCACCGGTGCGTCGAGGCGGACGGACCAGGCTACGCTCAACGAGTCGGGTAGCATGCCGACTACAACCGAATCCGTTGTTCCCGCGATGCGAAACTGGGCACTGCTGGCCCACCCGGAGAGGACCGCTCCGGGGCTCCGCTTCCGGTCGAGGACCTTGCCAGTGGCGGTGGCGATTCGAAAGAGCGAATCGGTGGTCGCGATAATGATCTCGCCCGGAGAGGTGATATAGGCCGGCGCCCGCACCACACCGAGGACGCGACGCCATGCGACGATACCACTGGACGGCTGGAGGCCCTGGACGACACCGCGCCGAGTGGAGATAATGAGCATCCCGTCTGCAAGGACCGGTGCCGACGAGGGAAAACCCACCTGGCGGTCCCAGGACTTGGTACCCCGCGACAGGTCAATCCCGTACGCCCGGCCATCCGGTCGTTCCGAGACTGCGTAGGCCCGGACACTGTCGATCGCCACGCCTTCGGCCAGCGGGCCCTGCATCCGGGCGCTCCACCGCTGCGCGCCGTTCCGCAGGTCCACCGCGATGACGTGACGATCGGATGCCCCGAAGTAGATGACCGTGTCCGACTGGGCAACGGCGCCACCGAAACCTCGGCCTGCCTTGCGTGACCATACCTCGGTGAAGGGTGTGCTCTCGACCGCCCTGGGCTCCATCCGGGGCGTCAATTCCACATCGGGCTGTGGTTTATAGCCGGAACATGCCGCGTTGACGCTTCCCAGCAGCAGGAGTAGACTCCACCTCCCTTTTCGCCAAACATCTGCCTTGATACAGGCCATACGCCTCACTTGCGTGGTCAGCTGAAATGAATGCAGTCCAGGTCAATCAACTGAGTGGTTTCGTCGGTCAAACGGTTACCGTCCGCGGATGGGTGATGACCGTCCGCTCCAGCGGCAAGCTGGCCTTCGTGAATCTGCGCGATGGGTCCGGTTATTTACAAGCCGTCGTCTCCAAACGGGATGTCCCTGAATCCGCCTGGAACGCGGCCCAGGGACTGACCCAGGAAACCTCCATTGCCGTCACTGGCACGGTCCGGGAAGAACCCCGGGCGGCCGGTGGGTACGAGCTATCGGCATCCGATCTCGCGGTCCTGGGGCCCAGTGTCGAGTTTCCGATCTCTCCTAAAGAACATGGGACGAGTTTCCTCTTCGAGCATAGACACCTCTGGCTCCGGAGCCGCCGCCAGGTCGCCATTGCCCGGATCCGCAATGAGGTCGTCCAGGCCATCCGGGACTTCTTCTACCAGGATGGTTTTACCCTGGTCGATGCGCCGATTCTGACCGGCTCGATCGGCGAGGAAGCCGGGAACCTCTTCTCCACTGACTATTTCGATTTGGGCAAGGCCTATCTCGCGCAAACCGGCCAACTCTACATCGAAGCGGCCGCGGCGGCTCTGGGGAAAGTATACTGCTTCGGCCCCACCTTCAGGGCAGAGAAGTCGAAGACACGACGCCACCTGACCGAGTTCTGGATGCTGGAACCGGAAGTCGCTTTCAACGACTCCAACGACAACATGCGCCTGCAGGAGCGGTTCGTCACCTACATTGTCGGTCGGGCACTGGAAAACCGGAAGGAAGAGCTCAAGGAGCTGGAGCGCGATACGGCTCCGCTTGAACGGGTGCAGGCGCCCTTTGCCCGCATCTCCTACACCGACGCCGTCACGAGGTTAAACGGATTGGGCTCGGATATCATCTGGGGGAACGACCTGGGGGGGGATGACGAGACCCTGCTGGCTCAGCAGTTCGACCGCCCGGTCTTCGTGTTCAACTATCCGAAATCGGTGAAGGCATTCTACATGAAGGAGAACCCGGACGATCCACGGACGGTGCTCAACAACGACTGCCTGGCCCCGGAGGGGTACGGCGAAATCATCGGCGGGTCGCAGCGGGAAGATGACTATGACCGCCTGCTGGCCCGGATCCTCGACCAGAAACTCGATCCCGAGTCGTATCGCTGGTACCTGGACCTCCGGAAGTACGGTACCTTCGTGCACTCGGGCTTTGGGCTTGGCCTCGAGCGGACGGTCGCGTGGATCTGCGGCCTGCCTCACATCCGTGAAGCGATCGCGTTTCCGAGACAGATCCACCGGCTTTATCCATAGTCGGTGGGTCGTAGCCCTCGACCGCCAAGTTGCCGGTTACGGGTGCGAATCGGCAATCGCCAGTTTTGGGGACCTCAAGTAACTTCTCACCTCATTTCAGATCTCACTTCACCTCTGCCGTTTCGCTTCCTCCCACAGTTCATCCAGTTTCTCAAGTCCCGCCGTCGGGACCTCAACCCCTCTCTCAGCCGCCAGCTTTTCTACCTGCGTAAAGCGTCGCCGAAATTTCGCGTTGGCGCGGTCCAGGGCCAGCACCGGATCCACCTGCGCTTTCCTCGCCAGGTTCACCACCGCGAACAGTAGATCTCCGATCTCGTCGACCAGCGACTCGGGGGGAAGGCTCGGCGCTCCCGGATCGGCGGCGGCAGGGCGCCCTCGGATCTCGATTTCGACTTCCTCCAGCTCCTCGCGAACCTTCGCGGCCGGGCCCTGGGTGTCGGCCCAATCGAAACCGACCGATGCGGCCCGTTGCTGCAATCGGTTGGCCATTGCCAGGCCCGGCAGTGTGGCAGGAAGGCCATCAAAAAGCTCGCTGCGTCCTTCCTTTCTCTTCAGCTGTTCCCATGGCTCCGGCGGGCCCAGGTCGAAGAGGTGGGGGTGACGTCGCCGCATTTTGCGCTCGAGGTCGTCCGCGATATCCGCTGGGGTGAATTCTCCGTTCTCACCGGCTATGACCAACTGCCAGGCCAGGTGAAGGAGAAAATCGCCCAGTTCATCACGAATCTTCGGGAGCGAACCCTCCGCCAGCGCGGCATCCAGCTCAAGGACTTCTTCGACCAGGTATGGACGCAGGGATTCACGGGTCTGGATCCGATCCCAGGCACAGCGCGATCGGAGATCTTCCACCAACACAATGGCGCGCTCAAGCGCTGAATTCTCTTGCATTTATCCTCCGTTTCCCGTTATGATACCCGCCGCCTGTGACCACGTCAAATCAATCTTCCGGAGCCCGTGTCTGGGCGGCGATCGACCTCGCCGCGGTGCGCTCAAACGCCCGCACCGTTGCGGAATTCAGCGGCGCCCGGCTCCTGCCCATGATCAAGGCCAATGCATATGGGCTAGGATCGATCCCCATTGCGCACGCGCTGGAAGCGCTGGATCCGTGGGGATACGGGGTGGCCACCATCGAAGAGGCCCTGGAACTTCGTCGCGCAAAAATCACCCGGGCACTTGTCGTCTTCACTCCCTTTCATCCCTCCCAGCTGGACATCTATCATCAGAACGACCTCCGTCCCGCGATGGGCGATCTGCCATCGTTGCGGGCCTGGACCAGCGCGAGCAAACGACCATTTCATATCGAGATTGACTCGGGGATGAGCCGAGCCGGGTTCCGCTGGAATGATGCCGCGCTGATGGCGGAACTCGCCTCGATTCTAACCAGCGCGCCGGAATGGGAGGGACTTTTCACCCATTTCCACTCGGTGGACGAGATCGCGCCCTCGGTCCCTCAGCAATGGGACCGCTTTCAAGGTGCGTTACGATTGCTCCCACGCAAACCTCCCCTCGTGCATGCCGCCAACAGCGCGGCCGCGCTGGCCGACCGGCGGTACGGCGCCGATCTGGTTCGACCGGGCATCTTCCTGTTCGGTGGTGAGGCCGGGGGTCGCTATCCTTCTACCGTGGTCCGGCTCGAGTCCCGGGTCGTCGCGGTTCGCCGCATCGCAAAAGGCGACACCGTAAGCTATGGGGCGAGTTGGATTGCCGAAGAGCCTGCGACGATCGCTACGCTGGCGGTCGGCTATGCCGACGGCCTGCCGAGGAGCTTGAGCAATCGGGGGAAAGTGGAGATCAACGGAGTGATGGCTCCGATCGCCGGGCGGGTCACCATGGACATGACCATGCTGGCGCTGCCAGAGAGGGATCCTGTGGCAGTTGGCGATACCGCGACGATTTTCGGCGGAAGAATGACGCTCGATCAGCAGGCCGCAGCGGCCGGTACGATTTCCTATGAGATGCTCACGCGGCTGGGGTCGCGCGTCGAGCGTCGCTATCACGAGTCAACGGCATGAACATGACTTCATCAAAAATTCGAGCCTCACGGTGAACCCCCACTTTGCCACCCTGGTCGTGGGACTCGCATCGCAGGCGGAAGCGGCATTGAGCGGGACCCTGCCTCCCGATCTGCTCAAGGAAAGCGGCGGCAATGCGCGCCAACTGGCCCAGACCCTGATCGATACTATCGCCATGCTGGAAGCGAAGACCCAGGGTCATCTCGATGCCGCCGAGCAGAAACTCCTCGCTGATGCCCTGACCGCGCTTCGTTTCCGGTTCGTCCAAACCCGGTGATGACCCAATTTGTCTTCCCCATTCGACGTCCATGAGTCGTCGCGCCGCCATCATTGTCCTGGACGGTGTCGGCATCGGCAGCGCGCCTGATGCGTCCGCCTATGGCGATGAGGGTAGTGATACGCTGGGGAACCTGTCTCGTGCCGTCGGCGGGTTCAAACTCCCCGAACTCGAATCGATGGGATTGGGTTCTTGCGGTGGACTCAATGGATTGAAGAGCGTTACCGCTCCCCGGGCCGCGTATGGTGTCTGTGAGCCCGCAAGTCCGGGTAAGGACAGCACGACCGGGCACTGGGAAATCTGCGGCCTGATTCTCGATCGCCCATTTCCCACCTATCCGCGGGGGTTTCCGGCTGAGCTGATCGCCGAATTTTCCCGGCGTACCGGCCGTGGCGTCCTGGGAAACAAGACGGCGTCCGGCATCGCCATTCTCGAGGAGCTGGGGCAACGTCATGTCCTGACCGGCGACTGGATTGTCTACACGTCAGCCGACAGCGTCTTCCAGGTTGCCGCTCACGAGAGCATCGTGCCTCTCAAGGAATTATATGATGCCTGCGAGATCGCGCGCGCTCTGTTGACGGGAGAGCATGCGGTTTCCCGCGTAATCGCCCGACCATTTGCCGGG
>JBDTRF010000205.1:0-6706 GCA_039931815.1 Gemmatimonadota bacterium | reverse complement strand
TTCCTCGATACGCTGTCGCAACGCACCTTTGCCTTCTTCTGGGAACGGACCGATCCCGCCACCGGCCTTACCCCTGATCGGTGGCCCACCCCGTCATTCAGCAGCATCGCCGCCGTGGGGTTTGCCCTCACGGCCTATCCGGTTGGAGTCGAGCGGGGGTATGTGAGCCGGGCGGCTGCGCGGGATCGCGTACTCACGACCCTCAGGTTTTTCTGGAACGCGCCGATGGGGCCGGAACCGGCGGGAAAAACCGGATACAACGGTTTCTTCTACCATTTTCTCAACGCCGACGGATCCCGGTTTCAGTCTGTCGAGCTGTCGACCGTGGACACCGCGCTGCTGCTGGCCGGCGCGCTCTTCTGCCAGCAATACTTCGACAAGTCAGATGCCGCCGAGTCTGAGATTCGTTCGCTGGCAGACTCGCTCTATCGCCGGACGAACTGGCAATGGGCGTCCACCCGTCCGCCGGGAATTGCGATGGGCTGGGTACCCGGGCAAGGATTTCACAATTGGGACTGGAAGGGATACAACGAGGCGATGGTGGTGTATCTCCTTGCCATGGGATCGCCCACCTACCCGATTCCGGCATCGTCATGGAATGTCTGGACCGCGAACTACCAGTGGGGGACCTACTTCGGCCAGGCCCATCTTGGATTCGCCCCTCTCTTTGGCCACCAGTATTCCCACATCTGGTACGACTTCAAGGGAATCCAGGATGCGCCGATGCGGGCGCATGGCATCGACTACTTCGAAAACTCGCGTCGGGCCACCATTGCCCAGCGCGCCTACGCGACCGCCAATCCCAATGGATGGACCGACTACAGCAAGGACATCTGGGGACTCACGGCTTCCGACGGCCCGCTCGACAGCACGTTCGTGGTCGGCGGACGTTCGAGGCTCTTCTTCACCTACTCGGCCCGCGGGGCCAGCTTCAACGAGGTACGAGACGACGGTACGCTGGCCCCCACCGCCGCGGCGGGCTCGATTCCCTTTGCGCCCGAGATCGCCATTCCGGCGGTCGTTGCCATGCGCGATCGTTACGGCGATGACCTGTTCGGGCAATACGGGTTCATCGATGCCTTTAACCCGACGCTCAAGGTCAACGTCCCGCTTCATCACGGGCGCATCAACCCCGCCCTCGGCTGGTTCGACAAGGATTACCTCGGCATAGACCAGGGGCCGATCATCGCGATGCTGGAGAACTATCGCACGGGCCTCGTCTGGAAATACATGCGGAAGAGTCCGTATGTCATCAAGGGCCTTCGCACCGCCGGATTCACCGGTGGCTGGCTGGACCAGGCTCCGGCGACTCCGTAGCCCTGTCTGATTGATGCTGATTGAAAGACCCATGATGAGATCACGCGGACACCGCTGGGGAATTGTTCTGCTTGCCACGGCAATGTTGAGCTGCCGCCATGGCGAGGGCGATGGTGTCGTCGTGCTCCGTTTCTGGGGACTTGGGCGGGAAGGGGAGGTCGTCCAGGAACTCTCGGCCGGTTTCGAACGGGAGCACCCGGGCATCAAGGTGCGCGTACAGCAGATTCCCTGGTCGGCGGCCCACGAAAAGATGCTGACGGCGCACGTGGGAGACGCTTCGCCCGATATCGCGCAGCTGGGAAACACCTGGATCTCCGAGTTTGTCGCCCTGCACGCGCTGGTCCCCCTTGATTCTTCGCTGCACCAATCCAGCCAGGTCGACTCGACGGATTACTTCCCGGGCATCTGGCGTACCAATGCAATAGCGGGGACCACGTACGGAATTCCCTGGTATGTCGATACCCGACTTGTATTCTATCGGAAAGATATTCTTCGCCAGGCGGGCTATGCGACCTTCCCGACCAACTGGAAGGAATGGCTGGAAGCGATGCGGGCGATCAAGAAGATTGTCGGGCCGGCCCGGTATCCGATCTATCTCCCCACCAACGAGTGGACTCAGCCCGTCGTCTTCGGAATGCAGTCCGGCTCTCCGTTGCTCAAGGACAATGCGAGCTACGGCGCCTTTTCTGATTCGGCCTTTCGCCGTGCCTTCAGTTTCTACCTGGGGATTTACCGGGAAGGGCTGGCCCCGATCAAGGGATTGAACGACGTGGCCAACCCGTATCAGGAATTCGAGCGCGGCTTCTTCGCGATGTGGATTACCGGCCCGTGGAACCTGGGCGAATTCGCCCGCCGGCTCCCGGCCTCCATGCAGGACAACTGGGCGACGGCACCGCTACCCGGTCCTGACGGTCCCGCCTCGGGTCTTTCAACCGCAGGCGGATCCAGCCTGGTGATCTTTCGATCCAGCACGCATCAGCGGGAGGCCTGGATGCTGCTCGAGTTTCTGTCGCGACCGGAGCAACAGCAGCGTTTTTACGAGCTGACGGGAGATCTTCCGGCGCGCACCGATGCGTGGAACGATTCCCTGCGTTCGAGTGATCCCAATCGGCATGCATTCTGGGAACAGTTACAGCGCGTCGAGCCGACGCCGCAGGTTCCCGAGTGGGAGCAGATCGCGACGAAGGTCCTGGAGTACGCCGAGCAGTCGATCCGGGGTAATGTCCCGGAGGACACGGTGCTGGCCCGCCTGGATCGGGATGTGAATGGATTGCTGGAGAAGCGTCGCTGGCTGCTCGAGCGAGGCGCCCTGGCGTCGGAGCCTCGTCACTGAATCATGAGGATTGGCAGTCACCGCAGCGGACCCTGTCCGATACGCCGGAGCCTCACGTGATACTCAATCTGGTCAACATCTAAATGGCTCACGAAATCCAGGATCTCGAACGCCGGGAGAACCGAGCGGGCTGGTGGTTCGTGGGCCCGGCGTTGCTCCTGATCCTGGTTTTCTTTGCCCTTCCGGTGCTGGCAGCGCTGGTATTGAGCTTTACCGACTTTGACCTGTACTCGATCGGGAATTTTGCCAACGCCCGGTTCGTTGGCCTCCGGAACTATCAGCAGCTGTGGCACAACCCGGTATTCTGGCAGGCGCTCAGGAACACCTTCTATTTCGCGCTGGTCTGTGGCCCGCTCACCGTCATGGTCTCCCTCGGCGCGGCGCTCCTGGTCAATGCGCCGCTCACTCGAGCGCGGGGCCTCTTCCGCACGATCTACTTTGCCCCGTTCGTCACTACCCTCGTCGCGGTCGCCATCGTATGGCGCTACCTCTACCATCCGCAGTATGGATTGCTCAATGGTGCCCTCAGCTGGTTTGGAGTGCATCCTATCGACTGGCTGGGCGACCCACACTGGGCGATGCCGTCCATCATTCTGCTGGCGACCTGGAAAAACTTCGGCTACAACATGCTGATCCTCATCGCCGGGCTGCAGAGTATCCCTGAGGAACTGTACGAGGCGGCTCGCCTCGACGGGGCCGGGGCGGTGCGCCGGTTCCGCCATGTCACCCTGCCCATGCTGGGCCCGACCATGCTCTTCGTCGGGGTGATCACCATGATCGGCTATTTCCAGGTGTTCACCGAGCCGTATGTCATGACGGCGGGAGGCCCGCTTAAGTCCACGGAGACGATCGTGCTTCTCATGTACGAGGAGGGCTTTCGGTGGTGGCGCATGGGCGTAGCGGCGGCGTACGCCTTCGCCTTGTTCCTGGTGATCCTGGTCGGAACCCTGGTGCAGACCCGGCTTCAGCGGGTGAAAATCTGATGCGCAGATCATTGACCACGATCCTGCTTTATGGAACGCTGATCGTTGGCGCCTTCCTGGCCATTTTCCCGATGCTCTGGATGCTCTCTGCCTCGGTGATGCCGACGGGATCGGCCAACTCGGCTCCGCCGCATTTCCTGCCGCCTTCGATCACGTTCGAGCATTACCGCACCCTCTTCGCCCGCCTGAACCTGGGCCGCTACCTGCTCAACAGTACGATCATCGCGACGACGGTCACGGTGCTGTCCCTCCTGGTGAACTCACTCGCCGGCTACGCCTTTGCCAAGCTCCGCTTCCAGGGGCGGGACCGCGCGTTCCGGATTCTCCTGACGGGGCTGGTGGTGCCGGTCCAGGTCTCGATGCTTCCTCTCTTCCTGTTGCTCAAGGAAATGGGGTTTATCAATACCTACGGTGGCGTCATCGTCCCCGGGATGGCCAGCATCTTCGGCATCTTCCTGGTCCGGCAATATGCCCTGAGTATCCCGGATGACCTGCTCGACGCGGCGCGGATCGATGGCGCCAACGAGTTCCGGATCTATCGCTCGATCGTGGTGCCATCCATCATGCCGATCCTGGCGACGCTGGCCATCTGGACGTTTCTCAATACCTGGAACGATTTCATGTGGCCCCTCATCGTGCTGAGCGATGAATCCCACTGGACGCTCCCGGTCGCGATTGCCAACCTGGTAGGAGAACACGTGCAGGATACCGAGCTCATGATGGCAGGGTCGGTGATCACCGTGCTCCCGGTGATGGGCGTCTTCCTCGTGCTGCAGAAGTACTATGTCGAGGGGATCATGGCGGGCAGTGTCAAAGGGTGACGCCGGGGGGAACCCAGAGACCCTGCTGCGTTCGAGGAGTCGTTGCGAGCAGGCAACGCCGGCGAAGCAATCTTCTCCAGCTTACCTCGAGATCGGGGGGCGAGTGTGGGAGTGAGGAGACCGCTGGTTGTGCTCTACCTATCCCTCAGCGCCTCAGCCACTGGCGAGGCGCAGTCCGTCGCGCCAACCGTGATCGATAACTTCGAAACTTCGCTCGACTGGACCGCGGCGCCCTCAGACGGCGTCGCCCTTCACCTCTCGAGCGACTCTGGTCTTACGGGTAAAGCGATGCGACTCGACTTCGATTTCCAGGGGCACGGCGGCTATGCCGTCGCCCGGAAGGCGGTCGCGCTCGATCTCCCCGACAACTATGCGTTCACCTTCTGGGTTCGGGGCGAAGCGCCAGTCAACAATCTCGAGTTCAAGCTGATTGATTCGACCGGCGACAATGTCTGGTGGATGAATCAGCGAAACTACACCTTTCCACCCGGCTGGAAGAAGATCACCATCCGCCAGCGGCAGATCGAATTTGCCTGGGGACCAGTCGGCGGCGGAGCCGCGCACCACGTCGCCGCCATCGAACTGGCCATCACCGCGGGATCTGGAGGCAAGGGAAGCGTCTGGATCGACCAGTTCCAGCTCGAGCCCAGGCCTCCCGATCAGCCATACGACCGCACCCCGATTGTCACTGCCTCGGCGATCATCGCCGGTCATGGCCCCGCCCTGGTGCTGGACGGTGATTCACTCACCTCGTGGCGAGCCAACGCCACCGGAATTCGTGATAGCCAGTGGATCACCCTCGATTTTCTTAGACCCCGGGAGTTTGGCGGCCTTTCCATCGAGTGGGAGCGGTGGAGCCAGTCCGTGGATTACAACGTTCAGGTCTCCGACGATGCTCACACCTGGACCGACGCGTACGCCGCACGCGGAAGCAACGGCGGGCGGGACGAGATCGCGCTTCCTGAAAGTGAATCGCGCTATCTCCGCCTGAGACTGCTCCGCCCGGCGGGCCGGTTCTTCGGCCTCCGCTCCATTACGGTACAGCCACTGGAGTGGGCGGCCACACCCAACGCATTTTTCCAGGCGATTGCCGAGAAAAATCCGAGACGATTTCCGCGCTATTTCAGCAAGCGGCAGACGTATTGGACCATGGTGGGCGTCACTGGCGACGGCCATCGTGGACTTCTCAGTCAGGACGGTGCCTTTGAGCCGGCGGCCGGCGGGTTTTCTGTCGAGCCTTTTCTCCTCACCGGCGGTCGCATTCTGAGCTGGGCCGACGCGACGCCACGCCAATCACTGGAGAGCGGATACCTGCCGATTCCTTCAGTCGAGCAGCGGATGAACCTCAGATTTAGCGACCTGACGCTGACGGTAACCGCTTTTGCCGCCGGTGATCGCGGTCGATCCTCTTCCTTTACCCGCTATCGACTACAGAACTCCGCGGCCCGGCCGCTTCACGCCACCATGTATCTTGCCGTGCGTCCATTCCAGGTTAATCCACCGTGGCAGTTTCTCGGGACGCCAGGCGGCGTGGCCCGGATCGACAGCTTGCAATGGGATGGGTCAGCGCTTTCGGTGAATGGCATCGTCGCGATCGAACCGGTCGACGTCCCTCTGTCCTTTGGTGCGGTCACCTTCGACCAGGGCGACATCACGGAATTCCTTCCCGGATCCGGGCGGCCACTTCCGACCGCCGTACATGATCCGCAAGGACACGCATCGGGAGTGTTTGCCTACCCGGTTGAGTTGGCGCCAGGGGCACGCCAGGACATTTACGTCCGTTTTCCGCTGTCAGATACGACGGTTCACCACGATCTTATCACGCACGCGGCCGCAGCTGCCACGCTCTCGCACGCCGCGCGCGAATGGCAGGCTCTTCTCAACCGAACCACGATCGATCTGCCGCCGTCGGCGCAGCGCTTTGAGGATGCCCTTCGCTCCAACCTCGCCTATATCCTGATCAATCGTGATGGCCCGGCCATCGAGCCCGGAGCCCGATCGTATCGCCGCTCGTGGATCCGGGATGGTGCGATGATTGGATCGGCGCTGCTCCGAATGGGTCAGACCGAACCAGTCCGCGAGTTCATCGAGTGGTTTGTGCCTTACCAGTACGAGAGCGGGAAGGTGCCGTGCTGCGTCGACGCCCGCGGATCGGATCCCGTTCCGGAGCACGATAGTCATGGCGAGCTGATCTATCTCATCGCCGAGTATTATCGGGCGACGGGTGACCGGCCGTTCCTGGAGAAGATGTG
>JBDTRF010000204.1:0-6738 GCA_039931815.1 Gemmatimonadota bacterium | reverse complement strand
TGCTTGTACGAACAGTGCTCGGACCAAAGGGCCGAAAAGACACCAAGCTCGGTCAGCGTTGGTGTCCGGCCGAGGATCTCGAGAATGCGTTCGTATTCGAGATCATTGATGTTGTGTTCCCGTACCACGTCGCGCGTGACCGGCCGCTCACCCGGGAAGGGAAAGGCGCTGGTCGGTGCCGCTGCAGGCAGGTGGGTCACTTCCTGGGGCTCTTCGATCGAAAGGTCGACATGACGTCTCCAAACACGCGTCCGAGGAGTCCTTTGTCTTCGTGGGCGGCGACGGCGTCCAGTTCGCCGGCATCGAGCCAGATCCCGTTGTCCTCGGGGCATCGCTCGATCTGGATACCGTGGAATTCCTCGGTCAGCAGATCGCCGCCGCACTTGGGGCATTTCATGAAGTGGGATTTCCGCTCCGCACTCAACGCGGCGCGCCGGGCCGCATCGCGGTGACGCTCGAGTTTCTCTCGTTCCTCGCGGGCGAAGTACTCGTCTTCGTTTCGGCTGGGCTTGTCAGTCATGGCTCGCAATCTGGGTTGTGGTGAATGCGTTGTGCGTATCGGTTATGACGTGTGGCACTGTGCCTTCACGGCACCTTGCCTGTCCCGGAGCGCCGCCGGCGCGTCGCGGATAGCAGCCCGAACCCGCCACCTGGTTTGCCGTCGTTCCGCCTATCGCTTTCCCGCCAATTCGTACTGGAAAAATCCCAACCCTTCCGCCGGCCCAACGGCGGCATCCGTAGCGCGGTCGGGGTGCGGCATCAGGCCCACCACGTTACCCGCGGCGTTACAGATTCCAGCGATGGCGTTTTCCGAACCATTCGGATTGTCCTCGCCCAGGGCCGGCGATCCGTCAGCCGACACGTAGCGCACGACGATCCGTCCGGAGTCTTCCAGTTCGCGGATGGTCGCCGGGTCTGCGGTATAGCGTCCATCGCCATGCGCCACTGGGAGGGTGATGACGTCACCCATGGAGTACGCGGAGGTGAACGGCGTATCGGTGCGCTCGACCTTGAGGTGGACGGGTTTGGAGACGTACGTGAGGCGCTGGTTCCTCATCAGCGCGCCAGGCAGCAGGTGCGCTTCACAGAGAATCTGGAATCCGTTGCAGATGCCGAGAACTGAACCACCATCCGCGGCGAACCGCTGGACAGCCTCCATGATCGGGCTGAATCGCGCGATGGCGCCGGAGCGGAGATAGTCGCCGTAACTGAAGCCGCCGGGCAGAATCACGATATCCGGGTTCTGGAGGTCCGTGTCGCGGTGCCACACGAAATACGATTCACTCCCCGCGCGCCGGGCGGAGTAGAGAGAGTCGAAGTCGCAATTGCTGCCCGGAAACCGGACCACTGCTACGCGCATGATGGCCGCCGTGTCATTGGTGAACAGGGAAAACCGCAACTCGAGCGGTTTCTCACTCCTCGATCTGGACCAGGTAGTCTTCGGTGACCGGATTGGCCAGGAGTTTGTCGCACATCTGGCGAACGCGCTGCTCGGCGTCTTCCCGGGAACCGGCTTTGACCTCGACCTCGATGGCCTTTCCTATCCGGACGTTGGCGGCCTCGGGAAAGCCCAGCGCCGTGAGTGCGTGCTCCACGGCCTGGCCTTGCGGGTCAAGCAGGCCCGCGCGAGGGACGACCCGGATATGTGCGCGAAATGTCACAGTGATGATTCCTTGCGGCGGTCCACGAGGCGCCGCGATTCGGGAAATTCGCTAACGTCGGAATCCAGCGGAGGCTCGTCGATCGCGTCGTCGCGAATCTCATCGTGGTCCTCGCCTCGTTCAAGCAAACCCAGGGCAAGCGACCGGAAGAGTCCGAAGGCCATGTATGCCATGCCCAGTGGGAAGAAAACGTACGCGGGAAACACCAGCCCACCAATTAACAATGCGAGGTTGAAAACAGTTCCCGCCAACCCTTTGAAGGTTCGAAAGCCGATCCCCGGGAATTTGGGATACTGGACGTTGCTCACCATGAGCGACGACAGCAGCAGGATCAGGATGACGAGTCCCTGTTTCTGCAGATTGAGATAGGCGACCGAGGCCTGGTACCATTCCGTCTGGCTGAAGGCGTAGTAGGTCGCCAGTGTCATGCCGGCCGAGGGGCTCGGCAGGCCGGTAAACCAGTTGGAGTGTGGTTTGCCGTGGGCGATGATGTTGAACCGGGCCAGCCGGACCGTTACCGCGACCACGTAGATGTAGCAGATCACCCAGGCAACGCGGCCGGCCGTCTGAAACTCCAGGAAGTACATGAAAACCGCCGGGGCCACGCCAAAGGAGATGGCGTCCACCAGCGAGTCCAGCTCGGCACCGAACCGGCTGCCGGCATTCGCGCGTCGGGCGATTCGACCGTCCAGCATGTCGAGGACGCCGGAGAAGATGAGAAACCATCCGGCCCAGAGAAAATTCCCCTGCGCCGCACTCACCATCGACCAGAAGCCAAAGAACAGGTTACCCAGGGTAAACGCACTGGGCATGACCACCACGACCCCCCGCATGTTGGGGCGTCGGAAGCGGGGCCGGCTCGGGATCAGGCCCATTCGGCGATGACCGTGATGCCTGCCATGGTTCGGTCTCCTTCCTTCACCAGGACTCGGGCAGTGACGGGAACAAAAACGTCGACCCGGGAACCGAAACGAATCATTCCCAGGCGTTCGCCCTGTGCGACCTCGCGGCCAACCTCGTGATCGGTCACGATTCGCCGGGCGATCAGGCCCGCGATCTGCCGGACCAGGAGCTTTCCTCTCGGTGTTTCCAGCCCGATCGAGGATTGCTCGTTTTCGAGACTCGCCTTTTCCGCCGCAGCGTTGACAAACTTCCCGGGATTGTAGTGGCGATAGATGATCCTGCCGCTGGACGGATATCGATTCACGTGGCAGTCGAAGACATTCATGAAAATCGAAATACGCGTCGCCGCGCCCTGATGGACCGCGGGCTCGTCGACCCTGAGAATGCTGACCACCTTTCCATCGGCCGGGGCGATGACCAGAATTTCACCGCGATCGCCCTGGCGCACGGGATCGCGGAAGAATGCGATGACCCAGATGCCGATCGGCAGCCACAGGAGAGCAAACCACCAATATCGCGACAGCAGCAGCACCACCAGTATCACCAGCGCGGCGATGATGAACCAGCGTCCTTCAGGCGCGGTGCGAATCACGCATCCTCCGGCAGGTCACGCCCGGTGATGCGCCGGTACGCGTCGAGGTAGCGCAGACTGGTCGTTTCAACGACCTCGTCCGGTAGCCTGGGACCGGGCGCTTCTCCGTTCCATTGCCCCGCCTTCTTGAGGCCGGCCAGGTAATCTCGAAGCGGCTGCTTGTCGAAGCTGGGCTGCGACCCACCCTCCTGGTATCGATCCGCCGGCCAGAACCGGGAGGAATCGGGAGTGAGAACCTCGTCAATAAGTCGAAGCGTCCCGGCCCGATCAAACCCGAATTCGAACTTGGTGTCGGCGATGATAATCCCCTGGTGCGCCGCATGGTCGCGCCCGGCGGTGTAGACGTTGAAACTCGCGTCGCGCAGGCGGGTAGCGGTCTCGATACCCAGCGCGGTGGCCACCGCATCGAAGGTCACATTGATGTCGTGCCCTTCCTCTGCCTTGGTGGCCGGCGAAAAGATCGGAGGATTGAGGCGCGAACTTTCCTTGAGACCAGGCGCGAGAGGTTCTCCCGCCAGGGTCCCCTTGTCGCGATACTCAGCCCAGGCCGATCCGGTGATGTAGCCGCGGACCACACATTCGAAGGGTACCGGGTTCGTTCGGATCGACAGCATCGCCCGACCCGCGATCTGGTCTCTGAACTCGGCCAGGTTCGGCAGCCGCTCGATGATGGCGCCGGTATCCGCCGTGACATAGTGAGAAGGAATCACATCCTTCAGCTTTTCGAACCAGAATGCGCTGACCTGGGTGAGGACGGCACCTTTGCGGGGAATCGGCTGGTCCATGACAATATCGAAGGCGCTGACCCGATCGCTCGCCACGAGGAGCAGGTGGTCGGCATCGACTTCATAGACTTCGCGTACTTTTCCCCGCCGGAGGAGCGGGAGCGGGAGATCGCTTCGAGTAAGAGTATTCACACGGTCACCTGGGCTGTTTCCGCCTGCCCGGCCAGTGGCCGGACACGGCTGATCAAAGGGTGAATGAATTCATCGAGAAATTCGTTGACCTGCATGGACGCTCGCCCCGTGTACCGGGACGGATCGAGTTCGGCCTTGAGCGTCCGGGCCGGGACCCCGGCGAATGCCGGATCGTGCTCCAGGCACTCGAGCAGAGTGTTCGCCTCCCCGCGACTCACTGCGGCCGCGGAGGTCATGCTGTGCTTTCGGACGACTTCGTGGAGGTTCTGGCGGTCACCTCCCGCCTCGACCCCGAGCATCAGCCAGCGCTCCGTCGCCATGAACGGCATCTGGTCGTTCACGTGTCGTCGAATGACTTCCTCCCGCACTTCGATACCTGCCGCGATGTTAGTGACCAGGATGAGAATTGCATCCACTGCGAGAAAAGCTTCCGGCAGGGTGAGCCGGCGGTTCGCGCTGTCATCGAGCGTGCGCTCAAGCCACTGCGTCGCCACCGTGTAGGCAGGATTGGCCTGGAGTGAAATGACGAAGCGGGCCAGGCTGCTGATTCGCTCCGCCCGCATCGGATTGCGCTTGTACGCCATCGCGCTGGATCCGATCTGCTCCGATTCAAAAGGCTCGAGCAACTCGCCTTCATGCTGGAGCAGCCGCATGTCGTTCGCCATTTTGGCGGAGGACTGCGCGATTCCGCTCATCACATCGATGACCTGGCTGTCGCCCTTTCGGGTGTAGGTCTGTCCCGTTACCGGATAGATGTTGTTGAACCCCATCCGGTCGGCCACCCGCCGGTCGAGGTCCCGGACCTTGCCATGGTCCCCGTGAAACAGCTCGAGGAAGGAGGCTTGCGTGCCGGTGGTGCCTTTGCAACCCCGGAGGCGCATCGTTTCCAGCCGGTGCGCGAGGTCTTCGATGTCGAGGGCGAAATCCAGCATCCAGAGCGTTGCCCGCTTTCCCACGGTGGTCAGCTGCGCCGGCTGAAAGTGGGTATAGGCAAGGCAGGGAATATCTCTGGTTCTGAGGGCAAAGGTCTCGAGTGCATCGACCACCGCGATCAGTCGGCCGAGGGTCAGTTTCATCCCCTCGCGCAGAACGAGCAGGTCCGCGTTGTCCGCCACGAACGCGCTGGTGGCGCCGAGATGGAGAAATGGCCGGGCGCTGGGCACCTGGTCGCCAAAGGTGTGCACATGCGCCATTACGTCGTGCCGGAACCGTTTCTCGTACACCGCCGCGAGGGCCAGGTCAGCGTCGTCCAGGTGGGCACGCATCTCGCTCAACGCCGCATCAGGGATCGCGATGCCGAGTTCTTTCTCCGACTCGGCCAGGGCCAGCCACAGGCGCCGCCACACACCGATGCGATGCCGGTCTCCCCACAATCGCTGCATGGCGGGAGACGAATACCGGGTGCCCAGCGGTGAGCGATAGCCGTCTTCGCTCATCGGAACACCAGGTCGGTAAAGGCGTATTGCCCGTTGCGCTCGATATGAACCCGGATCGGCTGCCGGAGCGGGGCGTTGCTGAACATCTGGCTCACGTCCTCTGCCCGGCGGATGATCGTCCGGTTGATCGCGAGGATAACATCGCCATCCTTAAGACCGGTTGCCTGGGATATCGCCGGAGTGATTCGGAAAATGAGCGCGCCCTGATCGCTTCGAAGCCCCCGCTCGGATCGGACTCCTGGACTCACGGTGATCAGGTCGATACCGCGAAGCACACTCACCTTTTCCGAGGTGACGGTCGGGAGATCGCCGGTGACGATCATCCGGTCCGCGGTACCGGTTCCCTGCCGAAGCCGCAGTCGCACCGAATCTCCCACATGCAGGTCCAGTTTGGCGGCTTCCCAATCGAGGAAGTTCCGGAGTCGACGGCCGTTCGCCTCGATCAGGACATCTCGCGCCGCAATGCCGGCGCGCACGGCTGGTCCGCCTGGCGCCACGCTGGTGACGACGACGCCGCCCTGGGTCTTCCAGTCGTCCATTCGCCCCGCGCCGGCGACCTCGAGCCCAACCCAGGCCCGGCGGACCTCCCCGTTCTTGACGATTTCCTCTGCCACGCGGACCGCCCGTTCAATCGGAATCGCGAAGCCGAGTCCGACTGATCCTCCATTCTGTGAAAAGATCGAGGAGTTGACCCCGATGACTTCGCCCAGTGAATTGGCCAGCGGACCACCGGAGTTCCCCGGGTTGATCGCCGCGTCAGTCTGAATCATGTCGAGGTAAAGGCCGGCCTGGTCCTGGGTCGGCAGGATATTGCGGCCGACCGCGCTCACGACGCCAGCGGTGACGGTCGGCTCCGTGTTTCCCAGGAGATAGGCGAAGGGGTTGCCGAGTGCCACGACCCATTCACCAATCAGCAGGTCCCGGCTCTTGCCAATCGTCGCCGTGGGAAGGTTGGTCCGCTCGACCTTGAGCACCGCGATGTCAGTGACCGGATCTTCTCCCAGCACTCTGGCCGGCAGGTCCGTCCCATCGCGTAAAGTGACGACGACCCGTTCCGCGCCGGCTACGACGTGCTGGTTGGTGATGATGACGCCGTTCGCTCGGAGAATGAATCCGGTGCCACCGACCGGCACCAGCTGCTCCTGGTTCTGCGGCACGAAGTAATCAAACATCGAGGGCGCGGCAACCTGGCGCCGGGACATCGCATTGATGCTGACGACGGACGGGCC
>JBDTRF010000203.1:0-6759 GCA_039931815.1 Gemmatimonadota bacterium | reverse complement strand
GGGGTTGTGGCCAATCTCTCGGTGTGGTTTGCCGCCCACGTCGTCTTTCCCAATGGATCAGTTGACTTCTTCGCGCTGGGCGTCGGGGCGTTGATTCTGCTGGGTTTGATCCGCTGGAAATGGGAGGTCGTTCCCGTCGTGCTGGGGTCGGGGGCCGCGGGGCTCATCTACCGTCTGCTGGTGTAGGCCTTTCGAGTTCGTCTCTGAAGAGTTTCACCGAGCCACGTTGATACGGGCCTCGGGCAGTCCCCGATGGGCGGCTACCGCGTGGCCATCCCGAGGTATCGCATGCATGACTCGGCGGGGTGTGTTCTTTGGTCGTTCTATCCACGCCGGATTTATTTGGGCGGATTGGTGGACGGGACCATAAGGTGGATAACAGGTGGGAAATCAAAAGGGCGGCCCGGATGGGCCGCCCTTTATCGCGAATGGTAAGACCGTCAGTGAGCGGGCTTGAAGATCCTGAGCCGGGGGTTCCCGTTGAGGCCCACGTATGTGAGACCCAACCGCGCCACATCATCGGCCGTGAGGCTGCTCAGCGTTTCCTGGTCAAGGAATCCACTACGTCGCGCACAGGGTTCGCAAATCCCGTGGGAAACCCCTGACGTAACCTCAGAGGTCACCTCGAGATTCTTGCCACACCAGGCGCAGCGCAAAAGCAACGGCATCTAGCCTCGATTCCCCGGTCGTTTGGCGGACCCCCACGTATTGGGGGTTTCCGCGCCCCCCTCGGGATCGGCGGGGGGATGTCGGGTCCTCATCGGGCATTTCGCATGCCATCGAGGGGTGCAGTTCCTTTCCGGCGACTTCTACAGACCAGTCACCGATCACTCAATCTTCTCCGGGACGTGCGTGATAGAACACCTCGGACTGCCCTCTTTCCAGCCGGGCGGGGTGCTTCCCCCCACCGCCATTCCACAGACGACCGGGAATTTCTTATGCGCGAGCAGACCGACCCATCCTCTTTTATCCGCCGCCATGAGGTGCAGGGTGGTGCCCTCGGGAGCTGCCCATTGGAGATCTGTCGCCTGTTGAGCGTACTCACCCGCGTCGGCGTAGTGCGCCTCCTCCGCCATGACCAGTCGCTGGAGACCAGCGGTCATGTCGGCAAGTGTCGAGGGCGCGATCGAATCTGTTGTCACCGTCGCAACCGGAATGGAAGGCTCTGAGGTAGTCGGCGCCGCGCCATCAATGCGGAACAACTGGATGTGCTCTACCTGGTTCTCAGCCCATCGTCGCGCCAGCAGAAAGTCCTTTCCAATCTGGTGAATCTCCATCGCGGCCGGTATGGCGATCGTAGCGAGCAACGAACCCCCAGGGTCGTACACCAGCCACGCTGTCGCCGAGTCTCCAGGATCAGAGGTTCGTACCTGGCTCCAGATCCGTTCGTCATCCGCCACCTTTACGTATCGATAGGCCCCTGGTGGAACTGCCGGCAGCCGGTCGAGCGCTCTCCCGACGGCCGGACGCTTGAGAACATCCACCGGGCCATCGACCCAATTCTGCCGGTAGAGCCAGGTGGGCAGGGGAAATATTTCCTGGTTCTGCGCAATGAGCCGGGCCGAGAGGAAGGAGCCGGAGGTATCGAACAGTGAGAGTCGAGGATCGACAAAGGCTGCGAAGGTTTCGGGGCCGAGTGGAATGAGATGGATCGCGCCATCGAACTCACCAGGCCCTGATCCTTTCCGCCCGCTGGTGTGAAGAAATCGGCCCTGGGAATCAAAGAACCTGAGCTCGGACGATCCGGAGTTGGCCACGATGATTCGTCCATCGGGAAGCCGGATCGAGCTCGACGCGCCCGCTAACTCCTGGGGCCCGTCCCCCTCGGCGACGCCAATGTCGACTGCCGGGAGACTGGAAAGGCGCCAGGTATCTGGTGCCGATTCCACCACGACCTGACGATCCTTCCCGCATGAGGTGAGGGTCAGGGCGAGCAAGGTGAGACCTGTTTTCAACCGGGCCATGACTTCCTAGTGTATTAGTGTAGTGATACAGTAGTAAGGAAGGCCAGAGCGGTCAAGCAGGACGGAACTTAGCAAGCCGGCCATTGTTGGGTTACGCAGTGCAGCGCGCCCAGACCCCAGACGAGGTCGGTACAATCAATCCCGATTACTTCGCGGTCGGGCCAGAGGTCCTGGAGAATCCGCCTGGCCGAGGCGTCCTGGGGACAGCGATAGGTCGGAAGTAACACTACTCCGTTGGCGATATAGAAATTGGCGTAGCTCGCAGGAAGGCGCTGCCCGTCCTGGAAAACCGGGTTGGGCATCGGAAGGGTCACGACTCTGAGGGGTTGTCCTGACTGGTCCCGCATATGGCGCAAACGATGAAGATTGTCGGCCAGTGGCGCATAGTTCTCATCGGCCGGGTCCGATTCGACAACGGTCACTACGGTGGTCGAGTCCACGAAGCGGGTGAGATCATCCACGTGACCATCGGTATCGTCACCCACGATCCCTTCACCGAGCCAGAGAACGTGGCGAACGCCGAGGAAGTCCTTGAGGTACTGTTCGATCTTTTCCCGGGAGAGCTCGGGGTTGCGATTGGGGTTGAGCAGGCAGGCTTCGGTGGTGAGCAAGGTTCCCGCACCGTTCAGATCGATCGATCCTCCCTCCATGATGATCCCGGGGTGATAGACGGGAATAGCGAATTCCTGTCCCACACGCGAGGGGATGACGTCGTCGAGATCATACGGCGGGTACTTGCCTCCCCAGGCATTGTAGCCCCAGTCGATGATCGCCTGTTCGGGCCTTCCATTTTTTTCGCGCTGGACGAACATCGGGCCATGATCCCGACACCAGGCGTCATTGGTCGGATGGTGATGAAAAAACACCTGCGTCGTTGACACTTTTCGGCGCCGGAGCACTTCTCGAACGCCCTCTTCGGCGTCTCGGTCAGCTACGTTGACATGGACCTCTTCCCGGAGCACCAGGTGCCCCACCAGCTCGGCGAAGACTCCGGGGATCGACTCGAACTTTCCGGGCCAGGACGCCTCCTTGTGTGGCCAGGAGAGCCAGGTGCCGCGGTGGGGAGCCCATTCTGGGGGCATGGCGAAGGAGAGGGAGGCGGGAGTAGCGATTTCCATTTCAATTTTATGATTGTTGATGTTTGAATTTTATTCTGAATTCGCCTCGCGGAGAGACTCTCGCAAAGTATTTCGATTGAGCCCTCCCGGCTTCAGGAGCATCTCGAGCCAGAAGAGGGTCTCATCTGCCTCCTCACAAACCCTCCCCAATCAAAAATCATAAATCGGCTTTCAGTCCAGGTATCGTTCAGTGATACCTCCATAGGCGTCAATTCTCCTGTCCCGCAGAAACGGCCAGTGGGTTCGTGCGGTATCAATCATTCCGAGGTCACATTCCACCACGATGGTTTCCTCCCCCTGTCCGGCTCGTGCCAGCACCGTTCCATAGGGGTCGGCTACAAAACTATTTCCCCAGAATTCAATGCCGCCGGCGGCATCCCCCTCGTGGCCCACGCGGTTAACGGCGACGACGAACACGCCGTTGGCGATGGCGTGACTTCGCTGCATGGTTTCCCACGCGTTGACCTGGGCGGCGCCGTATTGGGATTTTTCCGCCGGAAGCCACCCGATGGCCGTCGGGTAGAACAGGATGTTGGCCCCGTGCATCGCGGTGAGCCGAGCGCCTTCGGGGTACCATTGATCCCAGCATACCAGGGTGCCAATGCTGCCGTGTCGGGTTTTCCAGCTGCGGAACCCCAGGTCGCCCGGCGTGAAATAGAATTTCTCGTAATATTGCGGATCGTCCGGAATGTGCATCTTCCGGTACTTTCCCATCAACGATCCATCGGCATCGATCATGGCCGCGGTGTTATGGTAGAGCCCTTCGGCGCGCTTTTCGAAGAGTGACGCGACGATGACGATGTTGAGCTCGGCCGCGATCTTCCCCAGCTCGGCGGTGCTGGGGCCGGGGATCGGCTCGGCCAGCTTGAAGAATTCGTGATCTTCCGACTGACAGAAGTACTGGCTCCGGAACAGTTCCTGGAGGCAGACCACTTTTGCGCCTCGTGCCGCGGCATCGCGAACTCCGGCGACCGCCCGGGCGAAGTTCTCCTCGGGGCGTTCGGAACAGCGCATCTGCACCAGGCCGACAGTGAGTTTGGTTGAGTTTGGCATCGGGGGAATTTAACACCGGTAAGTTCAGGCGAACGAACTGAAAACTGGCCGGACCGGGCGGGGGAGTCGCGACTGATACGCCGTGAATTGCCAACGCAACCGGGTCGCCCCGGGTCCCTTTCCGCCGGGCTTGCGCCCGACCTGCCGTGAGGCGATTCTCCGCCATCGTCGAGTTCACCGGCCCTTTTCGGGATCGAGAATGCGTCAGAGCTGCCACCGATTGCCGTGGGTAGGAGCGTTTGTGCTGGTCGCCGTGCTGACCGGCAACCCGCTCGAGGCCCAGTCGGTAACCTGGCGAAGCCGTGCGAGGTTTTACGGCGACAATACCGAATTTTTCACTCCCTTCCGCACCGGCGAGACAATTCTCGGCGCGCAGTTCAGGACCTGGCTGGATGTGCGACCAAGCGCGCACACGCGATTCGATGCCGGTGTGTTCGGCGACTACCGGTTTGGCGAAAACGATTTCCTCGATCCGGTCAAGCCGATCCTCTCTTTTCGCTACGAGACTCCAGTCACCACCGGGATGCTGGGGACACTCGAGACGGTGCGCCGTCATGGGTATCTCGAGCCGCTGGAGGTGACGACGCTCGAGTTCACTCGCCCGGTCGAGTATGGGGGGCAGCTGATCCAGCGCCACCGCCGCTGGAACATGGATCTGTTTCTCGATTGGCAGGGGCTCAACACGCCTTCGACGCGTGAGATCTTCAATTACGGGGTCGTCCTGCAGGGCCGTCCGGCTGATTTCGCCACGCTCGAGTTTCAGTTCCACGGTCTGCACCATGGCGGCCAGCTCTTCAGCGCTGGAGTGCCTGTCACCAACAATACGGTGAACGCGATCGGCCTCCGGCTTCACCATGACATTCCCCTCATGGGGTCGACCGAATTGGCCGGGTTCTATCTTTCGAGCAAGGGGAATATCGATCCCGCTCATCCCACCGGTCGCCCCGATCGGGGTCATGGGACGTATCTCAGGGGACAGGTTGCCCCCGGCGGCATTGAACTCTTCGCCCTCTACTGGGCCGGCCGTGATTTTCACACTGACGAGGGTGATCCGAACTACAACTCGGTTGGCGTTGATGATGCCTTCTATCGGTCTCGCCGCCGGTATGCCGAGTTCGGAGTTGTTCGCCGGCACAAGATCGACGGTATCGTGAGCATGGACGCGGAGTTTCGCCTCCATCGGAGCGACGAGGACGAGAGCCAGGCGTTGTTCAACAGCAAATGGGAGTATTCCTACCGGCTCGTGTTTGACGTGCCGATCGACGTGATCGTCAGGCATTGATTGAGAAGGTCCTCGGTGTATCCTCCCTTCGGGTAGACGGTCCAGGTTGGAACCTTTTGTGTCCCCGTGCCGTCAATGATGGTTAGAATTCACCCCCCGATTCATCCCCCAATAGATCAGAAGGAGAGACCTCCATGGTTCTAGGTCTGTTATTGATGCTCGCGCAGCAGCAGCCCGCGACTCCGGCGATTCCCAAATCCGGCATTGCCAAGGTCGAAATCAGTCCGGCAACCTCGGAGGTCCAGGTTGGCCAGGCGGTCCAACTCCAGGCTCGCGCCCTGGATTCGGCCGGAGCGGTGATCCCGGGAGTCCGGATTACGTGGAACTCGGAAGGAGAAGGGACGGTCGATTCGACTGGGCTGGTCAAGGGCGCCTACATGGGGGTGCTCAATGTATCGGCCATGGCCGCCGTCCCGGGAAAGACCGGTCGGGTCGTCGAGCGCCTCAAGCTCCATGTCGTGCCCCAGCCTGCCTCACGCATCGCGGTGCAACCGATGCCCACAAAGGTGCTGGTGGGTACCCGGCTCAGTCTCACGGGCGCGGCCTACAGTCCTCAGAACGATCTGCGAAGGGACGCGATCGCATTTGCCTCCAGCAATCCGCGCGTCGCGACGATCACTCCGGATGGCCGGCTGAGCGCGATCGCCGCCGGGCAAACCACCATCACGGCGAAGGCGGGCGGAGCAACGCAGGCGATTCCGATCCAGGTGATGGCCAACTCGATTTCACGGCTCTCACTGGACCCTTCGAGTCCCACGGTGCTTACCGGCGATGTCGTGCGGTTCAAAGTGCAGGCGAGCGATGCCAATGGCCGGGCCGTGACTGGCTTTCCGGTGCGTTGGGGCGTGGCCGGGTCCGGCGGTGTGGCGCAGATCGATCCTGAGGGCGGGTTTGTCGCCGAGACGCCTGGCGTGTACACCATCACAGCTTCGCTTGGCAGCTCATCGACGGATGCTGTGGTCAAGGTCGAGCCGCGGCGGGTCACCCGGGGCGTTGAAGTCACGGGTCGGGTCGCGATTCCGTTCCGGTCGGCGGAGGTATGGGCCCACCCGGCGGGGAAATGCGTGTACCTGTCCACCTTGTCGGACCGGGTCTACTCGATTGACGTATCGACCGCCGGCCAGCCAAGGATCGTCGATTCGATGATGTCGAATTCCCGGATCGTCAATGACGTGATGACGACCGAGGACGGCAAGTACGGCGTGTTCTCCCGTGAGGGTGCCTCAGATCGCAAGAACGGGATCGTGATCTTCGATGCCACCGACGGTTGTCATCCCAAACCCATCTCGGCGTTTACCGAGACTGTCTCCGGCGGCGTGCACTCGAGCTATGTCTCGCAGGG
>JBDTRF010000202.1:0-6815 GCA_039931815.1 Gemmatimonadota bacterium | reverse complement strand
TGGCGGAGTTCCTTCGTTCGGGCGCGCAGGCGGTAGAGAATACGGTGACGTCGCTCTCCCTGTCGGTTGACGGCCAGTCGGTACGTGAGCCGTTCCAGTTCCGCACGACGACACCGCTGTTCAATTTCACGGGCGATCCGTCGCTCAGGACTTCGATCGATGGATGTATTACCGGCACGTCTCAACCCGCTGTGGCTGACGGCTTTTTTGTGATGCTCAGGCCACTCTCGGCCGGTACGCACACGGTTTCTTTCTCGGCGGCGACCCCGAACTTTCAGACCAGCGTGAATTACGAAATCACGGTGGAAGGAGATCTCGCCGGGAAAGGGCTGGTTCAGTAGCGGGAAAAAACGGGAACGCAAGAAGTCCTGATCGTGGGCGGGCCGACTACAGTGACAACTACGCCACGTTTCTTCGAATTTCCTTCAAAGCCACCGCCAGGCGGTGAACCGCCTCAGTCAGCTCGTGTTCATCGTGATAGCTGAAGCCCAGTCGAAAGTTCGGCTGGTATCGGTCTTCGAGATCGTACATCCTGCCTCCCCGAATCGCGACCCCGTGCCGGAGTGCTTCGCGGGCCCAGGCGTCCGCATCGATGTCGTCACTCACGCGAGTCCATAGCGCCATACCTCCCGACGGAACGTCGCACTCGAGGGCGCCACCGAGGTTCCGTCGAATGGCCGCAACCAGCGTGTCCCGTCGCGCCTGGTAGATCTGTCGCATGCGCCGGACATGACGGCCCAGCTCTCCGCTTTCGAACAGATCCGCAATGGCGTATTCCATGGCCAGGTCGCCCTGGAGGTCGAGGGCCACGCGGAGACTGGCCAGCCGCTCGATCACCGGCGCCGGCGCCGAGATGAATCCCATGCGGAATCCGGGGGCCAGGATCTTGGATAGCGTTCCGACATAGATCACGGTTCCGCTTCGGTCTCCGCTCGCGAGGGGCAGCAACGGTCGACCGCTGTAATGAAACTCGTGATCATAGTCGTCTTCAATAACCGCGATGCGATGTCGGCGGGCGATATCGAGCAGTTTGAGTCGTCGCGCGGCGGGCATGACCACGGTGGTAGGGAACTGATGATGCGGCGTCACCAATACCGCGCGGATTCTCTCCCGTTCGGCCATCGACGCAAACGCGTCCACATCCATGCCATGTTCATCCACCGGGACCGCAAGGAGCCGGGCACCGGCCAGCTTGAGCGCGGACCAGGCGGGTGGGTGGCCAAGCGACTCGACCGCCACTGCGTCGCCGGGATTCACCAGCGATCGGGCGACGAGATCGAGCGCCATCTGACTTCCTCGCGTCACCAGGATGGACTCGGCCGAGGCTGCAATACCTCGGGCGGTTTCAAGCATCGAGGCGAGCGCGTTCCGAAGGCGAAGATGTCCCCGCGGGTCGCCGAAGGTGAGGAGCGAGTGCCCGTGGTGCGAGAGTGCTCGCCGGTAGGACCGGGTGAGCTCGTGAATGGGAAGCAGACGGAGATCGGGTTGTCCCTTGGCGAGCCAGAGGGTGCCCGGTGGAAATGACGGTGGTGGATCGCTCCGGAGTGGCGGCGCCAGCGTGTATCCCGCTTGCGCCGCCAAGCCGGCACGATGAGTGGCGAACTGGGGCTGAACCCGGATCGGCAGATCGTGCGACACGAAGGTGCCGCCGCCATTGGTTGCGGTTACCCACCCTTCGGCACGAAGCTCATCAAAGGCGGCGAGGACGGTGTTGCGATTGACGCCCAGGGCTGAGGCCAGGGCCCGGGTACCGGGGAGTCGGTTCCCCGGGGTTAGCTGGCCCTGCCGGATACCATCAATGATTGATCGGGATATCTGGAGAAACAGCGGCAGGTCGGCCGCGGGGTCCAGGGGAATGACGTGATTCCAGCCGCGCATGGGGGGCCTCAAGGGAAGGACGATCGGGGAGACGAGGGAGGGGAAGGCATGTGCACGGGGGCCGCGGGGAAAGGAGCACGGAACGGGAACAGGTGACGGTGGGTCATCCTCAAATGCGGGTGAACAATCTCAATGCTCCATTCCTTGCCACGTCAGAGCAGATTCCAATCGCTAATCAATTAGCGTTATCAAAACTCGTTTGGATGTTCTCGCCTTAACGACTCCCGAAAGGTTACATCGTACCGAACCTTCAGGTTAAAGAGGCTCTGGACATTCCCGATTTTCCCGCTACCCTCAAACATCCCCACGCAACGAATCGCCAGCTTGCAACGTCAGATAACGCCTGCAACCATACCCCGGGGCCGCACATCTGAGCGAAGGACTATGTCACGCATCCCCTTCATCCTGACCAGCAGCATCCTCGTTTCTCTCGCCGCCCTACCCGCCTGCAAGGGGAAGGACGCGAGGGCGGAAGCTGCGGCTGCCGACTCCACCCGGTCCTCCTCCGACTCGGCGGGGATGGCGCTTCCCGTGGCCGGCCAGGAAGTCCGGAAAGGCGACCTGGTGATGTCCGTGGTGACGACCGGGCAGGTGCGCTCCGATGCCTATGCCAGGCTCAAGTCCGAAACGATTGGCACCGTCACCGAGGTGCTGGTGACGCCTGGTCAGGCGGTGAAAAAGGGTCAGCCTCTCGTCAAGCTGGATCCTCGACCGTTCGACATCGCCGTGCGGGAAGCTGCCGCCGCCCTCGACCAGGCGACAATCGCGTATCGCGACATCGTGGTTCCCGATTCCATCGCGACCGGTCACGCTATTTCGGAAGACCGCCGGGCCAATGCGGAGTCGCGTTCCGGCGTCATCGGCGCCCGGGTCCGACTCGAGCGCGCCAAGCTGGACCAGGAACGAGCCACGATCGATGCGCCGTTCGATGGCGTGGTCGATCAAGTGGATGTCGCGGCGGGAGAGAGAGTCAACGCCGGTCAGGACATCGCCTCGGTGGTCGATATCAGCAACCTTCGGATCGAAGCCCAGGTGCTGGAGCACGATCTGGCCTTGATCCGCGTCGGCGGCGAAGCAGTGATCACCGCGGCAGCCGCTCCGGACCGACCGGTGTACGGTCGGGTTATCGCCGTGCTCCCCGTCATCGACAGCATGAAACGCGCGGGTCGCGCACTGATCCAGGCCCGAGTGGGTGGAGGTTCATCGCCGCTCCGTCCCGGCATGTATGCCGACGTTCGGCTGGAAGCCAACCGTCTCTCCAATCGGGTCATCGTTCCCTCTCGTGCGGTCATCGAGCGCGACGGCCGGCCACTGGTGTTCGTGGTGAAGAAGGGTCTGGCCGAGTGGGTCTATATCACGCCGGGAATGAACAACGGATCGGAGACCGAGGTGCTGCCTGACTCGGTGACGGGGCAGGTCCCGGTGAGCGCGGGGGATACCGTATTGGTAGAAGGACACCTGACGCTGACGCATGGCGCCCCGGTGAGAGTGATTGCGGCGAAAGAGAACACGCAGCCGTAACCCGTTATCCCTATGGAGCAAATCCCCTCGCCTGTTGGGGAGACGAGCAGGGGAGAGGGTTGCGGTACGCCGTCGCTGCGTCCACTTCATCATGGCGCTGACCATATTCGACACTCCGAGCACCGTACCGTTCACCGTTCACTGTTCACCACATCACAACGCGTGGACGATAAGCCAATGCTGATCTTGGTACCGAGTACTTACCGTTCGCCGCCCACGCTTTCGTGTCTTTAAGTTCCTACGCGATCAAACGCCCCGTCACCACTATTGCCACGACGCTGGCCATGGTGCTGGTCGGGGCGATCTCGCTGGCTCGACTGCCGGTCTCGCTCCTCCCCGACGTCACCCTTCCCGTCCTCACCATTCGTACCAGTTACCCTGGTTCTGCTGCGGCGGAGGCCTCGCGCCTGGTCGCGGAACCGATCGAGCAATCGATCGCGGCGACACCGGGGCTGGTTGAACTCCGTTCGGTCAGCCGAAACGAAGAAGTAACCACAACCGCGCGCTTCGCCTGGGGCACCAACATGCCCGCGACGGTGCTCAATGTGCGCGAGCGTCTCGATAACATCCGCGGTCAACTCCCCGAGAAAGCCGAGCGGCCTACGCTGCTGACCAGCGACCCCGGGCAGCGTCCGATCGCGATGCTCGGACTCACCGGCCCCGGTGATCTCCGTTCGATCGCACGGACGGCGGCGGAGGTGCACGCGCGGCGATTGGAACAGCTGGATGGTGTCGCCAGCGTCGCAGTTGTAGGAGAACCGGAAGACGAAATCCGGGTGGAGATCGATCCCGAGCGAATTCGCAACCTCGGGCTTTCGCCGGAGAACATCGCCGATGCATTGCGCGCGGCGAACTGGAGCGCGCCGGGAGGCACGATTCGTCGAGGACAGTTCCGGTTCTCGGTGCTGGCCTTGACTGAGTTTAGAAGTGTGAGCGAGATCGGAGAGACACCGCTCGGCAACGGCGGCACGATCCGCCTGCGCGACGTTGCGACCATTTCGCTGACGACTGCTGATCCGCGTACCGTGGTACGGCTGGAGGGCCGACCAGCCGTGGGACTGGTGGTGTACAAGGACGCCGGATCCAACACGGTCGCGGTCACCAATCACCTCTATGAGGCGGTCGCAACGCTGCAGCAGGAATTTCCCGATATCAAGCTCACCGTCGTCGCGGCGCAGGCGACGTTCGTCAAGGACGCTCTTTCCAACCTGACCCAGGAGATTGTAGCGGGCGGCATCCTCTCGCTGCTGGTGATCCTGCTCTTCCTGCGCGACTTCCGCGCTTCAATGGCGATTGCATTGATCATCCCGCTTTCGGTGCTGGTCGCACTCGTCATCCTCCAGGCGCTCGACGTCACCATCAACGTGCTATCGCTCGGCGGTCTCGCCCTCGGCGTCGGTCTCCTGGTCGATAACGCGATCGTGGTCGCCGAGGCGACGGGACGACTTCGAGACGATGGTGTCCCGCTGGTGCAGGCGGCAACCCTCGCATCGGAGGAAGTCGCCGGTCCGCTCATCGCCGGAACTCTTACCACCCTGCTGGTCTTCGGCCCGATCATCTTCGTGCGAGGCCTCGCCGCCGCATTGTTCCGCGATCTGAGCCTGAGTGTCGTCACCTCGGTCGGGGCATCACTGATCCTGGCGCTCACGCTGATGCCGGTCATGATGGTTGGGCGGAACACCGGAAAGCGATCACTGACCCCGAAGCCCGTCGAAAAACCCGAGGGCGCGGTCATGGCCTGGCTCACCCGGCTCGGCCATCATATCGCCGAGGGGTACGAGTCGGGGATGGAGTGGTGCCTGGCGCATACGAAGACGGTCTTCGCGATTGCTATCGCATCGTGCGTGGTTACCGCCGCGATCGCGATGCGGCTGCCACGTGAGATCCTGCCGCAGGTCGATGAAGGCACGGTGGTCGCCGCGTTCAAGCTGCCGGAAGGCACCGCGCTCGATGAGACGCAGCGGCAGGTGGCCCGAATCGAAGCCGCGGCCACGCGACTGGGGGCACGCAACGTCTTCAGCCGGATCGGTTTTGCCACCGATGAAGAAATCCTGGCCGGGGCGGAGCCGGGATCTTCGAGCACGGCGCAACTCATCGTCCCGGTGCCGGAGGGAGCCGACGCCGCCAGCTTCGCCGATCGGTTGCGATCGGCGGTGCCGGACCTGGCCCAGGGTGCGCTGGCGCTGGACCTCGCGGGGCAATCGGAGTTTGGCAGCCTGATCGGACGGGAAGGCCGGCTCATCCGGGTCGAAGTCAGCGCACTCAAGGCGGACCAGGCGGAACGGTGGGCCGACTCAGTGCGGACGCAACTCCGCGGACTCAAGACGCTGGCGGATGTGCGAGACGCCTTTGCGGGAACCCAGGATGTGGTCGAAGTGACGCTTGAGCGGCAGCGCATCGCGCTCCGCGGCCTTTCTATCGATGATGTCATCGGGGCCTTGTCCGGAGCCCTCGGTGGCATCACGGCGACGGATTTCCGGGAGACCGATCGACGCACGCCGATCACGGTGCGTTTTGCCGGCAGCGCCAATGAAGATCTCGACGCCGCGCTCGCGACCACGGTCGGGGGAATCCCGGTTGGCCAGCTGGTGCAGATCCACGAAACCCGTGCGCCGATTGAAATGGTACGGGTGAATCAGCGTCCCGTCTCGGTCATCGAGGCGGCGGTAGAACGGGGCGGGACCGCGCGCGCGAGCCGGGATGTTCAAAGCACGCTGGCCAGACAGCCGACCCCACCGGGGCTCACCTGGCAGATCGCCGGCGCTGATATCGAGCAGCGCCGGACGACGTCGGAGCTGAGTGTCGTCGCCGTGCTGTCGATCGTGCTCATGTTCCTGGTGCTGGCTGGAGAGTTTGCCTCATTCACCACGCCGCTCCTCATCATGCTCACCGTGCCGCTCGCCGGCGCGGGTGGCGTCATCATTCTGTGGGTGACGGGGCAGAGTCTGAATGCGGTTTCCTTGATCGGCATGGTCGTGATGATCGGCATCGCCGATAACGACGCGGTGGTGAAGCTGGATGCCGTCCGACGATTCCGGGAACAGGGGCATTCGATTAACGAGGCCGTAAAGCTGGGCGGTCGTCAGCGACTTCGAGCGATTGCGATGACATCGCTCACCACCGTGGTCGGCGTTCTCCCCCTGGTCATCGGACTCGGCAGCGGAGGTGAGCTCTATCAACCGCTCGCGGCCGGCATCATCGGCGGCTCGATCAGCGCGACACTGGTCACCTTCTTCCTGCTTCCCACGGCGTATGCGGCGGTGGAGCGGAGGAAGGAAAGGAAAGCGGCTTGGCCCCCCCGGTTTCTGCCCCGAGATGGACCAAGCCAACAACCGCGGACCGAGCCGAGGAGGTGGCCCGTCGTACGACAAGCCTTGTTGAAAGGCTCCTGCACTTTTGGCAGCGTATCGGCTGAT
>JBDTRF010000201.1:0-6845 GCA_039931815.1 Gemmatimonadota bacterium | reverse complement strand
CACTCGACGGCGGAAAGCCATCAGCGCGTCATGGTCGTGGAGCTGATGGGACGCTACGCCGGCTGGATCACGCTTCACAGTGGCGTCGCCGCGACCGCGGACGTCATCCTGATTCCCGAGATCCCGTTTGATATCGAAAAGGTCTGCGACAAAATCCGGAGTCGGGATGCGCAGGGCAGGGGGTTCAGCATCGTCGTGGTAGCCGAAGGAGCCGTTCCCATTGGCGGATCGGTGGTGCTGCTGGAACGCCGCCAGGTGGGGAGTCCCGACCGCCTGGGAGGTATTGCGAGCCAGGTGTCCCGCGCCATTCAGGAACGCACGGGAAAAGAGACGCGCACCCTCGTCCTGGGCCACCTGCAGCGGGGAGGCTCCCCCACGACGTTTGATCGACTGCTGGGACTTCGTTTTGGCGCGGCGGCGGTTCGCGCCATAGCGGAAGAGAAGTTCGGTGTCATGGTCGCCTATACTCCCCCCAATCTTTCCCTGGTCCCGCTGGAAGATGTCATTGGTCGATCCAAGAACGTTCCGCTCGACGGAGACACCATCCGCACGGCCCGCGACCTGGGCATCAGCCTGGGCGACTAGGTCCGTCCGCGACCTTCCATTCTCCCAACACCCTCTGATCTGCCGCTCTTTCACACTCGGCGCATCCTGACCAGCCATGTCTGACGCTTCTCCTCCTGCTCGTGCTACCCGCTATCCCGCGACTCGAATCTCGGCGGTCACCGAGGAACTCCACGGTCAGCTGATCGTCGACCCCTATCGCTGGCTGGAGGAAGACGAGAGTCCAGACACTGTGTCCTGGACCCGGGCGCAGAATGCGGCCACGGAGCGCTACCTGGAAGCGGCACCCGGTCGAGCGGCCATTCGTGCCCGGCTCGAGGAATTATTGTCCATCGGAGCCATCAGCACGCCAACGCCGGTCCGCGGGCGCTATTTCTACCAGCTTCGGGAAGGGGGCCAGAATCAGCCTGTCCTCCTCGTCCGAATGGGACTCGACGGTCACGACCAGGTCCTGCTCGATCCCAATGCGCTGAATCCGGCAGGCACGACCGCGCTCGACTGGTTCTATCCCAGTGACGATGGGCGCCTGGTCGCGTACGGCGTGTCAGAGGACGGGAGTGAAGACAGCGTCCTCAGCATTCTCGAGGTGGAAACCGGCAAACTCCTTTCCGACCGGATCCGGCACACCCGGGCGGCCGACCTCTCATGGTTACCGGATAGTACCGGATTCTATTACACCCGCTACCCCTCGATGGGCGAGGTTCCCGAGGGTGATGAGCATTATCATCGGTCCGTCTTTTTCCATCTGCTCGGTGAAGATCCCGCATCCGATCGACTGGTCTTCCGGCCCGAACAGAAGGAGTTCTGGCCCGGGGTCGATCTTTCACCCGATGGCCGCTGGCTGCTGATCGGTGTCTCCCGGTCATTCGACGAAACCGATATTTACATCCAGGACCTTGAGGGCGGCGGGCCGCTGGTTCCGGTGGCCAAGGACCTGCCGGCGCTTTTCGATGCCGCCGTGGTTCGTGACCGGCTCTACCTTCGCACCAATCTCGAAGCCCCGAACTATCGAGTGTTCGTCGCCGAGGCGGCGAACCCGGGTCGGGAATTCTGGCGTCCGCTCGTCTTGCCGCGATCCAATGCCGTCCTCGAGGGACTGTCCATCAGCGGCAATCACCTCATCCTGAGTTATGTCGAGCGAGCGACTTCCCGCCTGGTCGTGACCGATCTGGCCGGGAATTCCCCTCGCGAAATTGAACTGCCGGCAATTGGCAGCGTGTTTGGCCTGGGCGTAGAGTGGGATGGAGCTGAACTGCTCATCGGTTTCTCCTCCTTCATCGTACCGCCCGCGATTTATCGAGTCGACCTGCAGAGTGGTCGCATGGAGTTGTGGCACCGGGTCGCGGCCTCGATTAACCCCGACCGGTTCCGCGTTGACCAGGTTTCCTATCCGTCGCGCGATGGCACCACGGTCACCATGTTCATCGTGCGGCCGGCGGACCTACACCTGGATGGCGAACGGCCGGTCTACCTCACGGGGTACGGCGGGTTCAATATCAGTATGATGCCGACATTCTCCCGCTCGATGCTGCTCTGGCTCGAAGCTGGTGGCATCATTGCCATTCCCAACCTGCGCGGAGGGGGCGAGTATGGGGAGGCCTGGCACCAGGACGGAATGCTGGGGAAAAAACAGAACTCGTTCGATGATTTCACTGCCGCCGCGGAATACCTGATTCGAGAGGGGTATACATCGCCCTCCCATATCGCGGCAGCGGGCGGGTCGAATGGTGGACTGCTGATGGGTGCGGTACTGACGCAGCGCTCGGATCTCTTTCGAGCCGTCATCATCCAGGTTCCATTGCTGGATATGCTGCGCTACCATCGATTCCTGATGGCCCGGCTGTGGATTCCCGAGTATGGATCGGCCGAAAACCGCGAGGAGTTCGCCTGGCTGATCGAGTATTCGCCCTATCATAAGGTCCGGGATGGCGTAGGCTATCCCGCGGTTCTCCTGGCGACCGCTGAAAGCGACACCCGGGTTCATCCCATGCACGCAAGGAAGATGGCTGCTCGACTGCAGGCGGCCACCAGCTCCATCCACCCCATCCTGCTTCGGCTGGAGACCCAGGCTGGCCACGGCGCGGGCAAGCCGATATCCAAGCTGGTCGATGAGTTGACCGATACGTGGACCTTTGTCTTTACCGAGCTGGGTGTACCAGTGCCCGGGTTGGAATAACGGCGGATGATTTGCTTGCGGGGGCCGGAGCCTGGGGTACATTGCCATGGCTCCGTTTTCACAAATCAGTGGCGGGTTCCTTCATTCGGGAGGTGAACGCATGATTCGCCGAACGACCAGCGGTGCTTTCCTGCTCGCACTCTTCATGGTTACCGCAAGTCAGGCGCAGTCGGAACGTCTGCTGACGATGCAGGACGTCAGTCCCGAACTGGCCCACCTCGTCGGAAACACGCCATTGGATTTTGTCGCCTCCGCCCGGATTACCTACGGTGTCACCGGCCAATCATCCTACGACGACTTTTTCCGCAACTCGGCGGTGTCCTACGGCGGATTCTACGTGGGGCAACAGCTCACCGACAACGCAACGCTGAACCTGAAAAAATATGCGCGGAGCAAGGCCGCGGTAGCCGAGCTGAGAGACGAGATTGCGGCGCTGACCAGTGGGGCAGATACAGCCCAGTGGACGACCGAACAGTCGCTCGCCGTGCTCCAGGCAGCCAGGAAGCGCGATCAGTTGTCGTCGGAGGAGAAAGCGTACATGCTCTCCACCGCGGTGAATCTCGCGGCCGCGATCCCCATGGTCGAAGCATCGGCCAGCTCGGCGACGCAACTCACCGGCACCGCTCCCGCCCTGGTCAGTGGCGCGCGATCCTCGTTCGGCATGCTCAAGGCCGCTGGTATTGCACGAAATGTTCGTCAAAGCACCGACCGCGTGGCTGGAATTCCTGCCCAGGCACCCAGGCTGGTCGAGTCGATGACCGTTCTGACTCGCGGCCTCGCCATGCTGAACGGCAATTGATGCGTCGGCTCGTCTGGATGGCCCTGGCGGGTCTCGGTCTCCCGGTATCTCTGGCAGCCCAGCGAAGGCCAGTTCCCCTCGTCATGCCATCAGGCTGGAACGATGCGTATTTCACGCGACTGGACGAAGGGCGCAAGCCTCGAACCATCGTGGCCGTGATGAATTTCAGCGGGGGGGAAACCCTCGAGGAGCGCCTGCGGATTCGGATGGCCGATGCCCTGATTACATCGCTGGTCCAGGCCGGCCGTTTCGATGTCGTTGAGCGCGAACGTCTCGACCTGGTCATGACAGAGCAGAACCTGGCCCAGACCGGCCGGGTTGATCCGGCGACCGCGGCGCGGATCGGCAAGATTCTCGGCGCCGAGCTGGTGGTGTTTGGGGTGGTCACCGGTGCCACGGAGCAGAAGGTCGACAAGTTCTCGTATGACCTGGTCCGGGTCGAGGTGGCGATCGATGTCCGGGCGGTGAACGTTTCCACCGGACGCGTCGTCATCTCCGAGAGTGCCCGGGGAACTGATTCCGCCAAGGTCATTACCACCGCGAACGGCACCGTCGTGAGCGGCCCTACCAATTACGATCCGCTCTACCACGAGGCGTCCCGACTGGCCCTGGATCGCGCGGCGGCGCTGGTGTCGGCGGCAGCTCCCCTGGTGGGATACGTGGTTTCCCTCGGTGATCAAACGATAACGATCGACCTGGGCGAAGATCGCGGGGTCAAGTCCGGAGACGCTTTCATCGTCTTCCGGCGGGGGGCGGAGATCTTTCACCCGGTGACGAAGGAACGTGTCGGATGGGCAAAGACGGTCCTGGCCGCTGCTGAAGTCACGGTGACCGAGTCGGACCTGTCTACTGCCAGGGTGATCAATAGCGCCGCTGGGACAGAGATCAGGCCCGGCGACCTCGTCGTCTACCGGCCGGCTCCCTGAAGGCGCTGGAACTTCCATGAACGACAAGGAACTCATCCGGCAGAACATCCTGGCGGTGCGGGAGGCCGAACCAGACCGGGAGACGAAGGGCCTCGCCATTCAGCATCGACTTCTCAGTCTGCCGGAGTTTGCCGATTCGAGGACAATCCTATCGTATATCGGGGTCAGGAGTGAGGTTCCGACCGGGCAGATAATTCGACAGTGCCTACAGCAGGGCAAGCGGATCGCAGCGCCCTATGTGACGAAGGAAGGATTGCGCGGTGCCTTTATCACGTCCGAAGATGAGCTGGTTCCCGCCCGGTTCGGGTTGCTGGAACCCGCCGACGAGCTGCGTCATGATCCTGATCGTGTCTGTGAACCTGATGAGGTCGATCTTTTTGTGATCCCCGGCGTCGCGTTCGACAGCAGGGGAGGTCGCCTCGGCTATGGCCGGGCATACTATGATCGCCTGTTGCGGAAAACGAAAGCAGGAACCCGAATGATCGCGCTGGCCTTTCAGTGCCAGGTGATCCCGGAGGTCCCCATGACGGGGACCGATGTGTATATCCCGATCATACTCACCGAGAAAAACCTCTATCGGCGCTGAAAACGGAAGGTGCCTTCACGGTCACCCGCCAGAGACCATGGCCAGGAAATTCCTGAGGAGGATGTGCCCTCCTACCGTCAACACGGATTCTGGGTGAAACTGAACACCGTGCACCGGCCACTCCCGGTGCGCCACCGCCATGATTTCGCCGATGTCATCCGTGGCCGTGACGACGAGTTCAGGAGGAAGCGATGGCGGATCGATAACCAGCGAATGATACCGGGTGGCCCGAAGGGGATTCGGCAGGTTATGAAATAACCCTGTTCCGTGATGTGAGATCGGTGAAGTTTTACCATGCAGCGGACGCCGTGCCCGCACAATCTTCCCTCCAAATACGGCCCCGATACACTGATGGCCCAGGCACACGCCAAGAATTGGTGTCGTTCGGCCAAATGCTTCAACCGCCGTATTGGAAATTCCAGCCTCGTTCGGCGTTTTCGGCCCCGGAGAAACAATGATGTGACTTGGTTTCAGGGTGGCGATATCGTCCGCCACCAAGGTGTCGCTTCTCAGAACCACCGGCTCCCCGCCCAACTCGCGTACGTAACGAGCCAGGTTGTAGACGAACGAGTCGTAGTTGTCGATGAGCAGGATCATGGTTTCGCGGGCGCTGGTTTACAGCAAGGCATCCATCAGCGCCTTTGCCTTGTCCAGCGTTTCCTGGTATTCCGACTCCGGATTGGAGTCGGCAACAACCCCACCGCCCGCCGAGAAATAAATCCGGTCACCCACGAGCACGTAGGTTCGAATGACGATGTTCGTATCCATGGCGCCGGACAGGCTCCAGTAGCCAATCGACCCGCAGTACGGGCCTCGCCGGGTTGGTTCCAGTTCCGCGATAATCTCCATGGCCCGGATTTTCGGCGCGCCCGTGACCGAGCCTCCGGGGAAGGTAGCTCGCAGGAGGTCTCGCAAGTCGTACTCAGTTAGCAGTTCGCCCACCACGGTCGAAACCAGGTGATGAACGGTTGGGTGGCTTTCAACGGCGAGGAGCGAAGGCACTTTCACGCTCCCGGGCCGGCAGACCCGGGACAGGTCGTTCCGTAACAGGTCGACGATCATCACATTTTCCGCTCGATCCTTCTCGCTCTGTTCGAGCTCAAGCCGAAGCGCGTCGTCCTCGGACGGCGTCGCGCCGCGCGGCCGGGTTCCCTTGATGGGACGGGTCTCCACCTCGCGGGTCGTCGGGTCGAACCTGAGAAATCGTTCCGGCGAAGCGCTGGCGATGACTCCGGCGCCACAATCGAAATAGGCGGAAAATGGAGCTGGATTGATGACGCGAAGCCGCCGGTACAACGTAAAAGCGTCGCGAGGGGCCGGGGCCTCAAATCGCTGGGAAAGATTTACCTGGAATACATCACCCGACAGGATATACTCCACGATTTTCCGGACGGCCTCCTGGTACCGCTCAGGCGTAAAGGTGGACCGGATCGTCGATGGTGCGGTTGGCACCGGAAAGGTCGGCGCCGCCGCGGTCTCTGCCCGGTTCTCCCGTTCGATGCGCGGGACCGGTCCTCCCAGCATTACCAGGACCGCCCGAAGGCGCTGCTCCGCCCGTCTGCTCCGGCGTTCGCCGATATCCGGCATGCCGGTGGAAATGATCCACGCTTTGCCGACCTGGTGATCCCACGCAATGACCCAGTCATAGATCCCGATTGCGACATCCGGCAGGTGAAGCTGGTTGTATCGCGGCTGGGGTAGTCGTTCGAATGCCCCTCCGAATTCGTAGCCCAGGTAACCGGCTGCCCCTCCCTGGAAAGGCGGCAGTCCGGGGATCGCGTCCCTCAGGTACGG
>JBDTRF010000200.1:0-6868 GCA_039931815.1 Gemmatimonadota bacterium | reverse complement strand
ACGCCACTTGCTTCTCCAGCGGGTGACGCGACCTGGCTGAAAATCTGGAGCACAATCCAGAATCCCAGTACGACGAACGCTGGTAGCGTGGTGATGATCCGCCCGAGGAGGACCCGTACCGGATTTTTCGGATGCTTGATCAGGTAGGCCCCCAGCACTCCGGCTATGGCGCCCGATGCGCCGAGGCTGGGCACGTAGCTGCCCGGTCCGTAAAACACCTGCGCCAGGCTGGCCGCGATACCGCAGGCGAGGTAGAAGCCGAGGTAGCGCCAGTGCCCCAGCAGGTCCTCGATGTTGTCGCCGAAGATCCAGAGGTACAGCATGTTCCCGATGATGTGCATCCAGGAACCATGCATGAACATCGCGGTGATCAGCGTGAGGTAGATCGGATGAGGGCCGGCGTAGAGATGAATCGGAAAGGTCTGCCCGCCCGCCACCACATTGTGAATGCCTACGAGATCCACGCCGTGGGTGATTTCGAATGGGACGGTACTGTAGCCATTGGTAAACGGCTCCCCCGAGGAAAGCTGAAGGAACCACACCAGCGCATTCACCGCGATCAGGGCATATGTAATGATCGGGGTGGTGCGCCTCAGTGAATTGTCGTCGCCAAGCGGGAGGACCATGACGCAAAGTAACAGAAAGAGGAGAAAGGAACAAAACGCAGGAGAAAGGAACAAAAAGTAGAAGAAAGGAGCCCACCGCGGGAGAAAGGAATAGGAAACAGAAGAAAGGATCTGAGAGCCGAACGAAGACTGACCGCAGTAGAAAGGGCTGAACCCGGGGCCCGGCGGGGGCACTCTAGACAACCCTCCGCCAGCATGTATACTGGGCGGGGCGGCGATGGGCAGTGTACAGTTAAGGAGCAGGAAGGATTGAGGGGCAGGTTGGTAGAAGTTTCGACCAATCGAGCCTGGAGTTCCTGGCCTGACCGGAATGACAACCGATTTTTCCGATTGCCGCCTTACACGAGGAGTCCTGCAATGCACCGTCGCCAGATCGAAGAGCTCAAGCGGGCGGAGAAGCTGGCTGCTGATCGGGTGCGCGTTCTCGCTGAGGCCGAGCCGGCGGACCCGGATGGGTACAAGCGGGCGCTGTTCGAGTGGCAGTCGGCGCGGGCCGCTCTCCGGAGCGCGGGAGTGCAGCTGAAACCCGTAGCTTTGCCCCAGGCCGCAACCCGCCGATCGCCCAGGCGCGAACCGAGCGAAAGTGAGTAAGATTCCATGACGGTATCCACTCGGCGTGCCTTCTCCTGCTTCATCTTTTCCGTCATTGCCATCCCTTCCTTCAGCTCGGCCCAACAATCAAATCGTTCAGACACAGTCCGGACCAGCGTCCTCGTCCCGGACGCGGTTTGGGATGGTGTGGCCGATCACGCCGAGCGCGGATGGGTGGTCCTGGTGCGCGGCACGAGGATCGCGGCGGTTGGTCCCGCCTCGCGAGTGGTGGTCCCGGTCGAAGCAACCAGGATTCCGCTGCCCGGTACCACACTTATCCCTGGTCTCATCGAGGGTCACTCACACCTCTTCCTTCACCCGTACAACGAAACATTGTGGGACGACCAGGTGCTCAAGGAACAGGTTGGGTTTCGCATGGCGGAAGCGGTGGCCCATGCGAGGTCGACCCTCATGGCGGGGATCACGACTGAACGAGACCTGGGAACCGAGGGCGTGTCGGATTTCGATGTGCAGTTGAAACACGCCATCGACCGGGGCGTTATACCGGGGCCGCGTCTCCTCATCGTTACCAGGGCCATCGTCGCCACGGGAAGCTATGGACCACGGCGCACCGCTTATTCCTTCGAACCGTTGCAGGGTGGTGAAGAGGCCAGCGGTGCCGAGTCCATCATGCGGGTTGTGCGCAGCCAGGTGAGTCACGGCGCGGACTGGATCAAGGTGTACGCCGACTATGGCTGGGGACCAAACGGTGAAACCCTGCCGACGTTCTCCCAGGAGGAGCTGAATGTTCTGGTGGAGACGGCCAAGGGCGCCGGGCGACCGGTGGCGGCACACGCCACGACCGCCGAAGGAATGCGCCGAGCGGTGATGGCCGGTGTCGAGACGGTCGAGCACGGCGATGGCGGGACACCGGAGGTCTTCCAGCTCATGAAACAACGGGGAGTCGCACTCTGTCCGACCATCGCGGCTTCGGAAGCATACGCGCAGTATTTCGATGGGTGGGTTAAAGGCACGATGCCGCCCAACGCCGATCTCGTGGCCAAGCGGGCGAGCTTCAAGGCGGCGCTCGCCGCGGGAGTGACCATCTGCTTCGGCGGCGATGTCGGCGTCTTCTCTCACGGAGACAACGTTCGGGAAATCGAGGGGATGGTCGAGTATGGGATGACGCCCCTCGCCGCGCTCAAGTCCGCCACCAGCGTCAACGCCAGGATCTTTCACCTGGACGATCGGCTCGGCAAGATCGCCCCCGGTCTGCTGGCAGACCTGGTCGCGGTTCAAGGCGACCCGACGCAGGATGTAGGTGCCTTGAGGAAGGTGACGATGGTGATGAAAGGCGGCGTGGTCATCCGTCCGTGACAGGGCGAATCGCCAAGGGGCTTTGGCGGGTGGCTTAATGCAGGGCGATTACCTGGCATATCGTATGGCGCCTGACTGAAGGCGCAAAGCGCATGGCAGGATATTCCAGCGCCCTTCGTGCCTGCCCGCTGCGTCGCTTTCTCCCTTCCGCGCATCCAGCCGACATCCCCATCCCACGACCACATGCGAATCACGGCTGCCGGCGCACTCCTGGCTTTGTTCACGACTGGAACCGTTCAGGCGCAGAACGGTCCGCCTCTCACCACTCTATCGACACCCGACCGGGTGTTGCCGGTCAATTTCACTCGCATCATTGGTCTCATTGAGCTCAAGGATGGCCGGATACTGGTCAGCGATCGGGGCGAGGAATCAGTGGTCGTCGCGGACTTTGCAACCGGCCGCACCGCTCCCATTGGCGGCAAGGGTTCAGGGCCGGCGGAGTATCGCTTGCCAAGCGGGCTGCGCCAGTGGTTGGGTGATTCGGTCGTGTTGTCGGACCAGGGCAACTCCCGGCTCGCCATCATTGGCCCGGGCCTCAAGATTCATCGGTCCTTCACCCTGAACGTTCCGGGTGTCCCCAGCGGTTTCTTTCCACAGGCGATTGATCCGTCCGGGAGAATGTACGCCCAGGTTCCCCGCTGGGCGGCGCAAAGTTTCGGGAATCACGGCGACTCGATTCCGGTTGTGCTGATCACCCCGGCATTCGCCGGTCGTCCGACATCCGTTGCCGTGCGCGCCTGGGTGATTGCGGAGGCGGAGCCAGCGGGAGGACGGAAGTTCGGTCTGCCGTTTGTCGCCTTTTCGCCGCAGGACGGATGGGCTGCCACGAGCGATGGCCGGATCGCGATCGTGCGAAGTGGAGACTATCACGTGGAATGGATCGACCAGCTCGGAGCGATCACCCGTGGGCCCGCTGTTCCGTTTACGCGAATTCCCGTTACGCGGGCAGACAAGATGGCGTACACCCGATCCTTCATGGAGGGCACCACGATGGGTGGCCGTGGCGGCCCGAACAGCACGCCCAGCGGGGAGAGCGCGCTCCCACCAGAGATGCTGGAGGAGAAGAGCATCGGAGAACTGGTCGACCGCAATCCATTCGCTCCTATGAAACCACCGATCACCAACGCGAACCCGCTGATTGGTCCGAACGGGAATCTCTGGGTCGAGCGTTCCGTCGCCGGAAAGGCGCAGCCGGAATGGGATGTGTTTGATGGAAAGGGAATCCGGGTTGCGCGAGTGCGGCTGCCGACGGGGCGAAAGCTGGTGGCGGTGGGGCGGGGGAGTGTGTACCTCGTGGCAGCGGATGACGACGGGTTTGAACGAGTAGAGCGCTACCGGGTGCGGTAGATGATTCGTGGCGCGTATCGTCTATCGCTTACTGTTGGCGTTGGCGTATCGTGATGGCACATATTCGGGCCCGTTCCGCCTCGCGGCGACCCCTGACGCTTTCGAGAAATCAGTGCATACTCCATGCACCTATGAAAATCCATTGGATCATTGGTTGTCTTCTTGGCTGGGCGACTTCGGCCGGAGCCCAGGAACCTCGTCAGGCCGGGGCGGAGATTATTTTCCTGGACGTAGGGCAGGGGGACGCGATCCTGATACGGAGCGATACGTTCAATGTGCTGATCGACGCGGGTCATGCCACCTCGATTGCGGAGACTCTCAATGCCCTGGGAGTCGATCACCTGAATCTGTTGATCGCCACGCACAATCACTTCGATCATATTGGCGGGATGGACGAAGTAATCAGGAGGATTCCGGTTCGACGGTTTATCGACAATGGTTGTCAGGAGAGCACGGAGGCTCAAGCCTACGTGGAGGATGCGCAGCGAACTCGCCATCTGGCTTCGCAGCGCGCGGCGGACACGACTTTTACATTTGGCGCCCTGGATATCACGGTCATTCCCTCGCCGTTCTACTCGCCAGCCTGTGACTCATCGCAAAACAACTTGAGCGTAGGGGCCCTCGTGCAGATCGGCCGGTTCCGCGCGTTGCTAACCGGTGACAGCGAGACATACGAGGAGAATGCCTGGATGGTCGCAGGCGTGGCCCCCACTGTCAGCCTGCTCAAGGCCGCTCATCACGGTGCGCGCAATGGTGTGACGCCAGCTTGGATCCAGGCCACCAACCCCGACCTCGTCGTGATTTCCGTTGGGGCAGAGAATCAGTATGGTCATCCCGAGGAGTCCGCTCTCAGGTACTATCGAAGCGGTGGGAGGCGGGTGCTGAGGACGGATCGAGATGGGACCATCGCGGTCTGCATCCGGCCGGACGGCGAATATCAGGTGCAGGAGCACATGGACCTCGCGGCAACCTGCCCAATTGCGACGAACGGAGCCCACTGAAACCTGATTGAACCTGCTTCGTCGCGTTGTTCCCTCGCAATGACGCCATGTTACATTCGGCACCTGGTCCTTCGTCCTTAGCCCTACTCCTTCGTCCCCGGCCAAATGACTCAATCACTGGATCAATGGCGTCGTGACACGCCCGGCACGGGCTCGGTCAACCATCTGAACAACGCGGGCGCCGGGCTCATGCCGCGCGTGGTCCTCGATCGGGTTATCGAGCACCTGCAGCTCGAGTCGCAGATCGGCGGATACGAGGCCTCGGCCCGGCAAGCTGCGGCGATTGAGATTGTCTATGCTCGGCTGGGCTCATTCCTTGGTGCCAGACCACAGAACATCGCCATTGTCGAGAACGCGACCGTCGCGTTCTGGCAGGCCATGGCCGCCTTTGACTTCGAGGCGGGGGACCGGATTGTCACCACCCGTAACGAATACGCCTCGAACCGGATCACCTTCCTCGCCATGCAGAAGCGTCATCGAGTCGAGGTCGTCTCCGCCCGCGAAACGGACTGGGGCGGGCCCGATCTCGAGGACTTTCAAAACCATCTCAGGCATCCACGCACTCGGCTCGCCACCATCTGCTGGTCTCCTACCAACTCCGGGATCATCCAGGATGCGCCGGCGATGATCGATTTATGCCGGAAGGCCAACGTGCCAAGCGTCGTGGATGCGTGCCAGGCCGTGGGTCAGTTCCCGGTGGATTGCGGACGCCTGGACTGCGATTTTCTCACGGGAACCTCTCGCAAGTTCCTTCGGGGTCCGCGCGGCCTGGGCTTTCTCTATATCTCCGACCGGATGCTCGACGCAGGGAAATATCCCACCAACCTCGACGGGCGGGGCGCGACGTGGGCCGAGGCAGATCGATTCATAATGCAACCAACGGCCAGGCGGTTTGAAAACTGGGAATTTCCCTACGCGCTGGTCCTGGGCCTGGGTGAAGCCGTGGCGTACGCAACAGATGTGGGGATGGTTGAGACCAGCAGCAGGGCCTTTGCACTGGCGGCCCAGGTCCGTCACGAATTGGGTTTGATTCCTGGCGTTACAATCATGGACCGCGGGAAACACCTGGGAGCCATCTGCAGCGCGGCCATCAGGGGCTGGGATGCCAATGCCCTGGTGGAGGAGCTTAAGCGGCGGAAGATCAATACCAGCCCGGCAACCCGATCCTGGGCGCTTCTCGATATGGACGCGAAGCAGGTGGAAACCGCGCTCCGGGTGTCACCTCATTATTACAACACAGAGGTCGAGGTCGCTGAGTTGGCCGGGGCGGTGAACGAGATTGTAGGACGATAAGGCAAGCCGGCCTTGAGTTGTCCAGATTGGTGACGTGTGTCGCATTCCGCCGGGCGATTCCGATATAGAGTCCGGTGAATCGTGTCACCGAAGCATCAACAGTGTCCCGGTCTCGTTTGATAACCTCAGCATAGGTCCCGTATGCGCACCGCAATTTTCTCCCTGTTGTTCATTGGCGCCGCCTCCGCCCTGCAGGCGCAGGCCCCCGCCCCCGACATCAAGTGGGGCCCGGCTCCCCCGTTCTTTCCCAAGGGGGCGGAGTTCGCCGTTCTCCAGGGTGATCCATCCAAAGACGGGGAGTACACGGTCCGGCTCAAAATGCCGGCCGGGTACATGATCGCCCCGCACTTCCACCCGACCGACGAGAACGTCACCGTTATCTCTGGCGCCTTCCGACTTGGCATGGGAGATGTGGAAGACACGACCAGGACTATGACCCTCAAGAGCGGCGGATTTGTCACCGCCGGGGCGACGATGCACCACTACGCTCGCGCAGTGGAGCCGTCGGTTGTGCAGGTGCACGGCATGGGCCCGTTCGCGATCACCTATGTCAACGCGAAGGATGACCCGAGGAACGGTTCGACCGGGTACTGAGTCCCCGACACCTTCCGATTTGAGGGGTGAAACGTGAAAGGTGAAGAGTAAAAGGTGATGAGTGGTGTGGTTACCCGGACACGCCCCCACTCTTACCAG
>JBDTRF010000199.1:0-6901 GCA_039931815.1 Gemmatimonadota bacterium | reverse complement strand
GCGCTGGCCGCCGCGGTCACGCCGATCATGAAGTTGCTCGTCGCGGTCGAAACCTTGATCGGAAGACCCATCGCAAGGTCCATCGCGGGGACTTTGAGGGCGCCAGAGCCGATACCCAGGAGGCCACTGATCACGCCCGCCAGGTACATGAGCGCGAGCCCGACCCGGGTCCCAGCGACCCGATACGAGATTTCCCGGCCCAGCGCAGGATCGAAATAACTCCCATGGAGCCGCAGTCGGTCCGCCCACGGGGCCGTGCGCGGCTTGACCGGCAGCTCGCCTCGTTTACGGAACATCATCGCGGCGGACCACGCCATCACCAGGCCGAAAACGAGGTAAAGAATCCTGCCGCTCAACATCCCGGCCAGGTACGCCCCGCTCATGGCGCCTATCGTCGTGGCCAGCTCGAGCACCATCGCCACCCGGAGATTGGTCAGCCGGTCACGTACGTATCCCGCCGCGGCGCCACTCGAGGTTGCGATCACCGAAACGATGGAAGCACCGATGGCGTAGCGGATATCGATGTGAAGCCAGAGCGTAAGCGCCGGGATGACAATGATTCCCCCGCCCAGCCCGAGCAGAGAGCCGAAGATTCCTGCTGCAAAGGAGATGACAAGCGTCACCAGGGAGAACTCGAGCGGTGTCATACGGGAAGGGTAATCGAGGCAGTGCGGCGGGAAAACCGCCTAGGCGGTCAGGAATTCAATGGGTGATTGCATGGCCAGACAGGTGTCGCAGGTCGTGATGCCGATGGCAGAATCTCCAGGCACCTTCTCTCCCGCTCCAGCGGATTCGGGGAGCCGCTATCCGAGGGCGGCAGAGGAAACCGCGATGACTCGCCGAATATTGGTCCGGCATCGAGCCCTTGTTCCTCCTTCGGCAACCAAGGGCAGGTCGCGACTTCCTGAAAAAGAGCCTCGAAATCTCCCGCTGAAAATAACGCCGCCACCAGGTGATCCAGTCGGTCTACGAGACCAGGGGTTCGGGTTTGACGGCGGGCTCCTCCGACTGATCGCGCAGCCATGCCAGCTCCCGCATGACAAAACCAACCGGAAGAGGCATCTCGTCGAGCATGACGCCGATCGCCGTTGATCCGACCCAGCTGATGTGTCCAATCACCGGGTGCACTTCTCCGCTACGGGGATCATGCACTTCGCCCGAGACAAGTTCACCCACCGCCGGTCGCACAAGATCCGCATGTCGCAGACGGATCCCGCCCGGCGCCGCGTCGAGCACGTCATGCACTCCGTCAGCCAGCATCATCCTCGGGCGCGCATGGGGAAGGAATGCAACGCGGAGGTCCGTGCGACGTTCGGGTGCTGTTGAAACGCTCGGCATAAATACTCCAACGATCCGGTGATTCGAAATAAGTGGCTGAGGCTTGATTCCAGCGGCTGGTCCATGAATGGTAGCACCATGGACCGAACGGCGCGCAAGTCACATCAACGGGGGGTCAGGTATTCCCGTCGGCGTCGGATTCCCGGCCATGCGTGAGCGCCGCGTTCTGACGGTGGCCACTCATTTCCGGCTCGGCTTGAGCAGCAGGTCCTGGAAATCGAAGCTGAAGTCCACGCTGGGCGAGGCGGGTTTCATCTTCACTTCATCGATGTGGCCATCCGGCGTGAGGGCAAAGGTGACAAAGGCATCCGCTCGCAGCTCACGGTCGCGCCAGCGCGCGAGAAATGTGTCCTGTTGCCAGTGAACCAGGTCCCCGACCAGCGACGGGGTGTGGGAAAACCGGATGACCAGCCTCTCCCCTTCCTGCGAGATCGTGACATCCCCGTACCATCGGTCGGTATAGGTCCCGGCATACTTCGCAAGTGATAGCGATGGACCAGTCGCGCTGTCTCGACTGGAAGCAGCGGCCGCGTCTCCCTCGTGGGTGGCGGAGTCTGCCCGTGCGACCACGGTCTTGAACGCGCGGTTCCAGTCGTAGCTCGCGTTCATGTAGTGATCGAGTATCGTCAGCGCGATCGGCTCCATGGCCGCGGTTTCCTGGTTCGTCAACACGGCGACACCGAGGTTGAGACTCGGCACCATGATCACCCGCGACACGTACCCGGGCAGACCACCGGTATGGGCCACCACCATGCGACCCCGGTAATCACGGATATCGAACCCCAGGGCGTAGCCGTGAAAGTTGGGAGTGAGGAGACTCAACTCGGGCGGATTGCCACCGACGGGGATCGGCGTCACGATGCTCCAGAGCTGCCGTGTGGTCCTGGCGGAGAAGAGCCGCTCGCCTCCCTTCACCGCGCCTGAATCCAGTTGCACCATAAGCCACTTCGCCATGTCGGTGGCGTTCGAGTTGATGCCCCCAGCCGGGTTGGTGTTGTCGCTGTCGAACGGCTTGATCGGACGAACGGCCCCATCCACGCTTGCGTGTGGCGTCGCGACGTTGCCCGAGGCCGTCGCATCGGAATGGCGGACATTGCTCTCCGTCATTCCGACCTTCGCCAGGATTCGGGTGCGGACGAAGTCTTCCCACGACAACCCACTCACCGCTTCGATCAGTTCGCCGGCAATAAGGTAGAGCACATTGTCATAGGCATAGGCGCTGCGAAAGCTGGTGCTCAGCGGAATGAACTGAAGCCGCTGGGCAATCTCCTTGCGATTATAGGTGGAGGACGGCCACCAGAGCAGGTCGCCCGCCCCGAGCCCCAGCCCGCTACGATGAACCAGGAGATCCCGCACCGTGATTTCTGCCGTGACAAATGGATTGGAGAGGCGGAACCAGGGGAGGTAGGTGATCACGGGGACGTCCCAGGCAATCTTGCCTTCCTCCACCAGGAGGCCCAACGCGGTCGCGGTGAAGGCCTTGGTATTCGAGGCGATGCCGAACAACGTATGCCCATCGACCGGCTCAGGACGCCCCAGTGCGCGCACACCGTATCCCCTGGCGACCACCACGCGACCATCCTTGACCACCGTCAGCGCCAGGCCGGGAACCTCGAAATCGTGCATCACCTGCTCGACGAAGCGATCGAGATTGGGGGGTGGCGATGTGACCGCCTGAGCGGAGAGACTCGTCGAGGAACCCAGGATCAGACCTGCGAATATCAGGGAGCGTGACACAGGTGTTCTTTCGCTGAAAGGTGGTCGGTATTCTTTTTTATCGATCGGGCGCCTGCCACGTTCCCGTCATGGACGATACGGGCCGCCCGGTACGCCCCAGCCCCATTGGGGCATCGGCTGATCCAGCGTCGGAACCTCTCCGGGCTGCGAATTGAGAACCGCGAGGCGAGTGCCCCATTCGATATAGGCGACAAATGCGGAGCGAAACTCCGGATCGGCTGGCAGCCCGGCATCCTCGGCGGAATCTATCAGGAGGCTGATCCATTGACGCCGTTGCCCCTCCGTCAGCCGGCGATTGAGATGCTGGCTGAGCATGTGGGCATGCCCTCCTCGCTCCCCGGAATATGTCGCCGGCCCCCCAAGGACCTCCGCCAGGAAGAGCGCGACAAAGTGTGGATGCCGCTCGTCCATGTGGGCGAACACCGGCGCCAGCATGTCGTCGTGTCGAACTCTCTGGTAGAAAATCTCCGTGAGGCGTTCAAGTGCCGGCAATCCGCCCGCCCATTCATAGAGCGTCGGTACGTCAGGGGTGGCCATTGAGTCAAAAACCCGGGGAAAGAATGGAGAGTGAAATTCCTGCAGTGATGGCGACCTGTTTCCGGAAAGACTATCCGGCCGGACAAAAATAACACGACTGCCAGCGCGGGCGAACGTGACTGGAAATCCTGCTCCGGGGTTCGCGTTCAGCAGACGATAAAGTAATCTGAGACCGGCTCACACTCGGCCAGGTCAATCCGGCCTCCTGTCTCTCGGTCGCAGGGCGTGAGCACCTCTTTCGCCGCAGAAGCGATGCGCCCAAGGGCTATGCCCGCACCACTATCCCTCACTCGACAATGAGCAGCCAGCCCTTTTTCGGTGCGATCGATATCGGTGCGCCGACCGCGAACTCGGCGGATGGCTGAAACTGGTCGATCGACTCCGCTCGAATATGCGCCTGCGCAGAGTCGAGACCGAGTGCCTTCCAGTCAATCGCCAGGCTCACCCGAACCGTGTCCGGAGCCCAGCTCGCCACCGCGATCATGGCTTTACCCGGTTTTGAATACACCGTCGCCAGCACATCGCTTCGCCCTGTTTGTACAGGAGAACTTGGCACCCACCAGCCGATCATCCGCGCCCCCGCCATCCCAAAGCGATCCCACGCATGCCATAACGGCGTCGGGTCACCCGACCATGGGGCGCGAGCCGTCATCCCAAACACCATTCCCCGCCAGGGATTGCCACCGTCCTGCAGCATTTCTCCCATGAGACCAAAGGGGATACCGCTGATTTCGGTCAGCCAGTAATCGGGGCGCGAGTCGTAATCGAAGTACTCGCCAAACCAGAGTCGGTCCAGGTAAGGGAAGTGCTCCAGGTACAGGTTGGCGCTGCTGGCAAATCCGTCATTTTCGTTGAACTGGTTGGCCGAGTGGAGGTCGATCATCGGGTCGGGCCGGTTGCGCACGAGCACCTTCCGAACCCGCTTCATGATGGATCGATCAAAGGCAACGTCGTCAATGTACAAACCGTCGATGCCAACATTCCGGGCCAGCCAGTTGAGTCCTTCCACGTAGTAGTTGTGCCAGCGGGAAATCCCGGTGTTGACGATAGCGGCATCGCGAATCTCGGGAACGTGCCAGGCGGAGATATAATCCTGGCTCAGATGCTCCTGCAGCCAGGCCGATCCCCCTCCTTTCCCATGGGAAAAGATTTCGCCTCCCAGGCTCCGAAGCGCAAAGAACTCGGCGGCATGATCGCTCAACTCGCGCACGGTATAGTAAATCTTGACTCGCATCCCTCTGGCGTGTGCCGCGGCGATATACGCCCGCATCGTATCGGGTCGAAGGAATGGATAGTTGATCCAGGGATTGATCTCGGTCGCATGATGAACGTTGATCACGTTGGCGCCATGGGCGGCGACCGTGTCCAGCGGAACAAATGCATGGTAAAACCGGGTCTGCCATTGTGCGTCGGTGTCGATCGGGTGAAACGGGGTAATCAGGAGGCGCACGTCGAATCGGAGGCTGTCTCCCGCGGCCAGCGTCAGAGGGCCGCTTCCGCAACGCACGCGGTAGGCCTCATCGCCATTTCCTCGAAGGTCGCACGCTCCATTCCCGTTATTGGCCCAGGACCTGGGCATCACCAGCGGCTGGGATTGATAGAAATTGGTGTTGAGTGGGCGCCGGTAGTGCTCGTCCCGCAGGGAAAATTGCAGGCCCGCGTTGACGTCGCCGAGCCAGGCCCCGTCCTGGTTGCGTCGAACATTCCATTTCCACGCAAGGCTGTCGGGCCGCAGCCCCCCTTTCTGGCCCATTCCAAGAAGGTAGCGGGCCACGTTCCCGCGATACGGAATTGCCAGCTCCACATTTCCCAGGTCAATCGACTCGCTGCTTCGGAGCGTCACATCCAGGGCGACGTATCCATCAAACTCCATGCGGCCACGAACCGTCATGTTCACCAACCCGGCGTGGCTCGAAGCCTCCCAGGTCGCCGCCCCTGGGCCGATGAGCCGAATGTCACCTCGATTCGAACTCCACGCGAGCGCTTGGCCTCCCCGATCGGATACCACCAGGGCCATCGGGTTCGCGAGTATGGACCGGGAAGAATCCGCCATCCCCGTCATTTCGATCGAGAACTGGCTGGAAATGCTCTCCGGCATCCCATCTTCGCCCACGACCAGCCTTCTTCCCAGGATACCGATCGTATCCCCGCGAATGCGGAGCGGGGTGTAGGGTGGCACGACCGAATCATCATCCGCGAGACGCGAGTCCAGCCAGCGCAAGCGTGAATGTCGCCATGGCTCGCTGTCTCCCGCATCGGCCAGGCGGGATGCCGTGACGGTCAGCTCAAGTTGTACCCGTTGGGCCGCTCCATTCGCGGCACTGACAGTAACCGCGCCGCGATAGATACCAGGCGGAACATCGTTCGGAACCTGGACACCGAACCAGAGTGGTTGCACCGCGCCGCGTGGCACATCGATCCGCTCGCGAAATGGCCGCCCCAGCCAATCAAGACCACCCAGGTTGAAGCAGCGGATGGCCGTTGAATCGATTACTGCGGTTGTGCTGCGCAGGGAAGAAACCGCGGAGGACAACGCGGAGAGAGAATCGCCAAGGGCGAAAACACCAATCTGAAAGGCATAGAATTCTCCCCGGGAAGCCTGGCCCCGGAAGGTCCCCCCTGGGCCCCGAGCGATCCAGCGATATGGTATGTCGTCGCGCATCCGGATCGGAAAGGCTCGATCCTCAGGAAACAGCAGGAATCTGGACCCGGGGTGTGCAATCTTGAGAGCCGCGACCTCGCTCGGGGCCGCGATGAGTTCCATCGGATCCATCCGATTGAACGAGTCAACCGCCTCCATCGCAACTGTCCGAGCCATCGGCAATCGACGCCAGGCATGATTGGCCACACCGGTCGAATCAAGCTGGTTCGCCTCAAGCCAGCCCTGATTGACGGAATCGATGGGCGGCGGGTAGGTAATTTTTGGATAAGGAGAGCGAAAGGTACCGGTGTAGTGGAGGTAGTAGACGTAGTAGTCTCCGGCTCCAGCCACGGGCTCGAAGGCCAGGTCCGCCGACGCTCGCTCAATGCGCAGGCGAACAATGTTGTGCACCCGCTCCCCGGCCGACGAGAAGATCCTGATGTCTTTCGCCTCCGGCAGGCTATCTCGGCGACGCCATGGGATCATAACGCGAACAGCCGGAGCCTGCCGGGTTACGCGAACGACGGCCCGCTGATTCCCAAGCGAATCCCGTTCCCAGCTTCCGGTTCGATTGATTGGGACCTGCGCACGCGCGATACCACCGGACGCACACAAAGCCAGCAGGAGACCAGCGGACGTTCCGGGGCG
>JBDTRF010000198.1:0-6905 GCA_039931815.1 Gemmatimonadota bacterium | reverse complement strand
CCGCTGTACGATGGACTTCCCGAGCAGGGCCAGTGGATGGGATTCTCGCTCGATCCACTTCCTCCGCCCAGTCACGCGCTGGTGCCGGGAGGTATCGTTTCCATCGGCGAGGCCCGCTTTGAGGTTCGTCACGTCCCCGGCCATTCGCCCGGCAGCGTCGCCTTCGTCGGCCACGGCGCCATTATTGGCGGCGACGTTCTCTTCAACGGATCGATTGGCCGGACAGACCTGCCGGGGGGCGACCTGGCGACCCTGATGCAGAGCATTCAGTCCGAGTTCATCTCTCTGCCGGATTCGACCGTGGTCTACAGCGGTCACGGTCCGGAAACGACGATTGGGGTGGAGCGGGTTACCAACCCGTTTCTCACCGGCGCCTACCGCTTCCATGAATGAGCCGGGCGCACGCGGAGGTGGAGCGAAACCGGGTGCGATCTCGAACTCCGCCGCTCAACCATTACTCTGCAATCGTTGCGGGTTTCCGATTGCCTCCAAGCCCTGGGGCTGCAAGAACCCCTGTCCGAACTGCGGCACCGTCTACCCGCTTGGCGATTGCTCGGATTGATTGATTTCATGTTGCCCTCCTGCAATCGTCATCCCCGGTGACAACGGCTGCTTCCATTCTCCCGGGTCCCAGCACTCTCGCCGGTTCGCGACCCCTGGATCTGAGCTGTGATCTGTTGCTGCCCCGGCTTCGCCCCGAGGCGTCCCTCACCGTTCTCGATATCACCAAGTTTTTCGGCCCCACCACCGGTGGCATTCGCACCTACCTGCTGGAAAAGTCTCGTTACGTCCAGTCGCGAGAAGGGCTCAGGCACACGGTGATTGTGCCGGGTCCGATCGATGATCAATCGGACGAGAACGGGGTGCGCTGGTACCATGTGCGGGGCCGGCCGATTCCGACCCAGCATCCGTACCGGTTTCTGTTGCGGTCCTCGACCATCAACCGGTTGATCTCCCATGAATCGCCTGACATCATCGAGGTCGGGAGCCCATGGCTCATCCCCTGGATCACCCAGCCCATTGCCCGGCGGCTGCATATACCTCTCGTCTGGTTTTACCACACGAATCTTCCCCGGATCATCTCCCCCCGCCCCGGAAGCGATCGCTGGGGCCGTCGTATGGCGGGGAAATGTGCGGAAGCCTATATCCATCGGCTTCGTCGGGTGTTCCATGGAGCGATTGCCGCATCGAATGCCGCGGTGCGGTCGCTCGAACAGGCTGGATTCGAGCGGATCGAGAAGGTCCCGCTCGGAGTCGATCTTCAGCATTTCCATCCGGATCGTCGAGCGTCGAAAGCGGAGACGAGAGCCCGGTATAATCTTCCCGAGGGTCCCCTCGCGCTGTACGTCGGGCGCCTCGCGCGGGAAAAGGAACTCGACCTGGTCATTGACGCGTGGCCACAGGTCGAATCACGAATGGGCGCATCGCTGGTGCTCGTTGGCGATGGGCCTTCGAAGGAGTATTTCCGCGGACGCTGCGATGCGCGCCGGGTCTATTGGCTTCCCCACGAGGCCGATCGAGATCGTCTCGCGGATCTCATTGCGGCCGCCGACCTGGTGATTGCACCGGGGCCGGCAGAAACCTTCGGACTGGCGGCACTTGAAGCCATGGCGTCCGGTGTGCCCGTGCTTTCGTCTGATCAGGGCGCCGTGCGGGAGCTGATCGAGGCCTCTGGCTCGGGAGAGGTCAATCCGTATCCCCAGGCCGACGCGATGGCCGCCAGCGTGGTCCATCTCTTCCAGCAGGATCTGCCACGGCTGGGCGCGCTCGGCCGGCGCTACGCCGAGACCTCGCACAGTTGGAGCGCGGTCTTCGATCGACTCTTCAATGCCTATCGTCGACTGCTTGAGGATTTCCAGTGAGCCCATTCGCCGCCCATGGTCTTTGTCTAGTCCTCGTTACCGCGGACTTCATCGCGCGCGCGATCCGGATTCAGTGGCTCACTCGGGGTGTGGGCTATCGCCTCAATTTTCGCCAGGCCTTCGCGGTGAATGCCGTCGGGGACGCGGCATCGGCGGTAAGTCCACTTCGCCTGGCGGGAGAGCCGGCCCGGTTGGGTACCATGTTGCGGTCGGGAGTGCCGGCCACCGCGGCATTCGTGTCGATCACGTACGAAGTCCTCGCCGCCTGGCCCGTCATTCTCATCTGTTCCGGCATTCTCGCGTGGCGCTATGCGCCGGAGTGGTGGGCCAGCGTGGCGCCGGAGATGAGCCGTGCCGCGAAGGGTGCCTGGCCCTGGGTTCTCTTTGTGACCGTGCTGACCGTTGGGGTATGGGTCTGGCTTCGCCGGGCCGCGCCCTCCGTGTCCCACCAGATTCGACGCCCGCTCCGTCGGATGCTGGTGCATTGGCGGCGGATGCCCTGGTGGCCGCTGCTCGCCAGCACGCCGCTCAGCCTGGTGAACCTGGCGACCCGGGTCGCCATCCTCCCGGTCCTCGCGTCGACCCTGCCACATCCACCCCCACTCGGACCGATGTTGCTCGGGTCGTTCGCGCTGCTCTACAGCCAGCTGATCCTCCCCACGCCATCAGGCGTGGGGGCGGTAGAGCTTGGATTCATGGGAGGCGCAGCGGGAAATATGGGGGACGACCAGGGGAGAATCCTGCTGATCTGGCGAATCTACACCACCGGCATTGGCGTTGTGCTCGGCCTTCTGATCGGCGTCAGAATCTTTGGATGGCAGGCGATCAAAGACCTGGTCCGGCCGAGCCGGAGCGCCGTCCCGGAAGTTGTCGTCGGCCTGGATTCCAAAGATACCGAGCCCGGCCCGGAGTAGATGTCGGTGCTTGTGCGAAGGCCGACGGCAGGGCGCAGAGCGAGAATATCCGGTTTATCTGACCGGTGGTGAAATTCCCACCAGCAACACCGTCTGTTCCAGTACCTCCTCCACACCGTGAGGTACATCGGCCGGCGCCCACACGAGAGTGCCCTGATCGACCTCCATGGATTCATCCCCGACCCGGATGACCGCGCGTCCGGTAAGGACGAGATAGAACTTGTCGGCGCCCGCGTGCGCGTGAATTTTCTGGCTCTGGCCCTGCTCAAAACAGTTGAGTCCTACAAAGAGATGATCACCTTTGAACAGATCCTCCTTGACCATTGCGCTCGGATTGAATCGGATGGCCCACTCCGCTTTGGTGAAACGACCTGGCATTGTCTCTCCCATTGATGGATGGCTTTACTTTTCCTCGCGTCCCTCTACCTTCCCGCGGCTATGGCACCGGACGCTCATTCTACACCACCGCGTCTCCAACGTTCAATTCTGATTGCGCCCATGAAGACTCGAATCGAAAAAGATCCTCTCGGTGAAAAGGCCGTCCCGGCCGAGGCGCTGTATGGCATTCAGACCCTTCGGGCGGTCGAGAATTTTCCCATCTCCGGGCTCAGGCCGCTGGCGGCCTTCGTCGACGGCGTGGTCTGGATCAAACGTTCCGCGGCTCTCGTTCACAAAGAGACCGGGCGACTGGAGCCCCGATTGGCGGATGCCATCGTGCAGGCGGCCGATGAAATCCTGGGCGGAAAATACCGGGATCAGTTCGTCGTGGACGTCTACCAGGCTGGTGCCGGCACCAGTCACAACATGAACGTAAACGAGGTCCTCGCGAACCGGGCCAATGAAATACTCGGCACGGAGCGGGGAAGCTATGCTCCGGTTCATCCCAACGACCACGTCAACATGGCGCAGAGTACCAACGACGTGATTCCGACCGCCATGCGGCTGGCCACGCTGGCCACGTTGCCCAGCCTGTTAGCCGCCCTGCAGCGTCTCGCCGAGGCCTTTGCCACGAAAGGGAAAGCGTTCGATCACGTCATCAAGTCCGGGCGGACGCATTTGCAGGACGCGACCCCGATTCGATTGGGCCAGGAATTTACGGCTTACGCGCACACACTCCAACGACATGGGGAAAAGCTGTCGCAGGCCGCTGGTTTTCTGCGAGACATGGGTATTGGAGGCACCGCGGTCGGCACCGGTCTGAATGCCGAACCGCAATATCCCGCGCTCATGGTGAAGTACCTTCGGCAGGTAACAGGGCTGGAACTTCGAGTCGGCGAGGACCGGATCCAGCTCATGCAGTCGATGGGGGACATCGCCACGTTCAGCGGAGCCTTTCGCGCGGTGGTCCTGGATCTGAACAAGATCGCCAATGATATTCGATTGCTCGCCTCTGGTCCGCGCACCGGACTGGCGGAAATCCTTCTTCCGGCCGTTCAGCCTGGATCCAGCATCATGCCGGGCAAAGTGAATCCGTCAATCGCCGAAATGGTCAACCAGGTCTGTTACCAGGCCCTGGGACTCGACCTCACCGTTGCCATGGCGTCCGAAGCCGGTCAGCTCGAACTCAACGTGATGATGCCCGTCATCACCCATAACATCCTGTTTGGTATGATCATTGTCGCCAACGCCAGCCAGGTCTTCGCGGAACGATGCGTGGATGGCATTGACGCCGACGAGAAACAAGCCGCCTACTGGCTGGAACGCAGCCCCGCCCTGGTCACGGCACTGGCACCAAAGTTGGGCTATGCGGAATCTGCCAAGCTGGCCAAGGAAGCCATTGCAACCGGACTGACGGTCAAAGAACTGGTTACGAAGAAGGGTCTCCTGCAGGGCAGGGAACTGGACGATGTGCTCGATCTCCGGGCCATGACCGAGCTGGGCATCCCCGGGGGCAAACCATTGCCGGGCGGCGGGTGAGAATCACCGGGTCACCTGGCGAGGCAACTCGAGCGAGGTGAGAAAAAGGGCGCCACGATTACCTGGCCTCGGCTTGTGACCCGCTTTTCTCCTGACTCCTATCTTGCTTTCCCCTGTGGCCCTGCCATCCTCGGCTCCCCTCGCCCCCCTGCTTTTCGCCTTGCCTCACCCTGCCTCACCCTGTAACCTTTCGCCTATGCGAATGTCCACCTGTACCGAATACTCGCGGATCATCTCGATTCACCTTGCCGGGCGAAACCAGGCGGGCGATGGTCCGACGACGACGCGTGAAATCCCGGAGGCCGAGCAGCAGGGGGATGATTTGTATAGTGCCATCACGCGCGCTGACCGGATGAAGCAGGAGTCAGGGGTTGGCGAGTTGAGTGGCGCCGGTCGAAACGCATTCCGCGCCTGAGTGACTGACCCTCTCCGCCAATCACTCCCGCCCGTCACCATGTCCCCTGCTCACGCGAAAGACCACCACCTGGATCCGGCCGAGTTGACTCGCTACTCGCGGCATCTGCTGCTGCCCGGTGTGGGAGTGGACGGACAGGAACGGCTCAAGGCCGGCAAGGTGCTGGTGATTGGAGCCGGCGGACTGGGCTCCCCGGCCGCGATGTACCTGGCGGCCGCTGGCGTCGGAACCATCGGTCTCGTGGACTTCGATTCCGTCGAAGTTTCCAATCTGCAGCGGCAGATTCTGCATGGCACCGCGGCGCTGGGAACCTCAAAGCTTGATTCGGCCGCGTCCCGTCTCCGCGACATCAACCCCCACGTGGCCGTCGAGCTTTTTCCCACCCGGCTTACCTCGGCCAATGCCTTAGCCATTCTGCGCAACTTCGATGTCGTGCTCGATGGCAGCGATAACTTTCCCACGCGTTACCTGGTGAACGATGGATGCGTTCTCCTGGGAAAGCCGAATGTGTACGGCAGCATCTTTCAGTTTGAGGGACAGGCCTCGGTATTCGATGCGAGCAAAGGTCCCTGCTATCGATGCCTGTTTGCTGAGCCACCTCCTGCCGGACTGGTCCCGAGTTGCGCCGAAGGTGGCGTCCTGGGCGTGCTCCCGGGAATCATTGGAAGTATTCAGGCCCTCGAGGCACTCAAGTTACTGCTGGGGATTGGCGAGACGCTGGTGGGGCGACTGGTGTTGCTCGACGCGCTGACTATGAGAATCCGTGAGCTCACATTGCGGAAGGACCCTGGATGCGTCGTCTGCGGAACCAATCCCACCGTGACCGGCCTGGTTGACTACGAGGCGTTCTGCGGAGGGGGAGCCGCGCGCGGCGCCGGAGCGGAGATTGGCGCGATCGAACTGCAGCAGGAACAGCGCATCGGACGACCAAACATCTTGCTCGATGTACGCGAGCATTGGGAGTGGGACCTGGCCCATATCAATGACGCCCAACTGATTCCCCTGGGAGAGCTTGCTCAACGAATCAACGAGCTCGATCGCAAAGCGTCGATCGTGACGATTTGTCATCACGGCGTGCGAAGCCTGCAGGCGCTGGAGTTGCTTCACGCCGCCGGGTTCTCCCAGGTCCGAAGTCTTGCTGGTGGCATCGACGCCTGGGCGGCCGTGGTTGAGCCGGGGATGTCCCGCTATTGATCCTACTGTTTCGTGGCGGTGAATGTCCCGTTGATGTCGAACCAGGTGAACGTTCCGCTCATGGTCCCGCCGGCAACCGTGCCGTTGATGGTCCGCAGGGGAGATTTCGTCACCTGGAGAGAAAATTGATTCCCATTGACGGCCCAGTCGACGACCGTCCCAGCCGGCACGGGAATATCAGGAGTTCCCGGGCAGGAAATCGCATACACTCCATGACTTCCGGCCGGCGCACCATTGGCGGTCTGAGTGACGATAAATGCGATCTGACCGAGACTGCAGGTGGTCGTGCTGGAAAACGTCGCAATCCAGGTACCCTGGACAGCGGCATCGACTGGCTCGGGCTCCGACGTCCCGCCACCACACGCATTGAGGATTGAAAGCGAGATGAGCGCCAGCAGATATCTGCGCACGAGAAACTCCATGGGGGGGGAAGTCTGCAGTGAATCGGAGAACCTATGGACGGGGCGGCGTTGCGCTAGAGGCATCCGGAAGGTGAGATCCAGCAGGAAGGCCAGAGACACGGATGTGTCGCTGGCCTTCTGATGCGAAAATGCCGAAGGGGGGACTCGAACCCCCACGGGCTTGCGCCCACTGCGCCCTGAA
>JBDTRF010000197.1:0-6944 GCA_039931815.1 Gemmatimonadota bacterium | reverse complement strand
TTCCGTCAGTATCGTCGACTCCTCGCCGACGCGGTTACGTAATCCTGTTCGCACTCCTCAGCAGCTCCCTTGGTTCATGAAGAACTCCCCTGCCGCCTCGCACCGACCTGGCGGTGCTGCCTCACGCTTCAGCCCCTTTACCTCCGTCCATTCGTGTGCCCCCCGCCCCACAGCAGCGAGTGTTGAACTATTGTGCCGGAGGCGCGCATGCTTTATAATGCAAAGTACTTGATCACTCCAGGGTTGAGGGGAAGGCGGCGCCCATCGACAGTTCCATCAACCGCGTTGCCGGAGCAAGTTTCCACCCGAACCGCGAGCCTGGGATGAAGCAGTGACTCACACGGACTGTCATCGTCATTGCCGCTACGGCTCCGGGAGCGCACCCGGCGCCCAGGGCACACCGATCCCCGCAGGAATGGCCGACCCCCGACAATTGATCCGGAAAATAGTCGACCGTGCCCGTCCTGACCTGACCTGACGATCGGTTTCCCCGATGCCTAAGGCCGTCTCGAAGGTGTGTCTCGCCTTCTTTCCATGACCCATGCCTCCGCCGAATTCCTCGCCTTGCAGGCCGCGCTGGCCGGTGACTATTCGCTTGAGCGCGAGCTCGGACGAGGGGGCATGGGGGTGGTTTATCTCGCGCGCGACGTGCAGCTGGATCGCGATATCGCCATCAAGGTGCTGCCAGCCCACCTCGCCCACGATCCGGCGGCTCGCGAGCGGTTCCTGCGAGAGGCCCGCACCGCCGCGGGACTCTCTCACCCACACATCGTTCCGATCCATCGCGTCGGCGAAGCGCGCGGCTTCGTATTTTTTGTCATGACCTACGTGGAAGGCGAGACACTGGGCGAGCGCCTCCGCACCCGCGGTCCTCTGCCCCCACCTGAGGCGACCCGCGTACTGCGCGAAGTGGCTTGGGCGCTGGCCTACGCGCACGGGCGTGGCATCGTGCATCGCGACGTGAAACCGGACAATATCCTGCTGGAAGCAGGCACGGGCCGCGCGCTCGTCACCGACTTCGGGATCGCCCACGGTGGTGGCGACCGGGGCACCGTGACTGACCCGGGCAAGATCATGGGGACGGCGAATTTCATGAGCCCGGAACAGGCCGGGAGCGAGCCGGTCGACGGACGGAGCGACATCTACTCGCTCGGCGTGGTCGGCTTCCTCGCCGTGAGCGGCCGACTTCCCTTCGAGTCCCCCAGCCTGGCGGCGCTCCTCGTCCGGCAGGCGACCGAGCCGGCGCCCTCCATCGCTCGCTCCGCGCCGGGGTTACCCGCCAGGCTGGCGGAAGTCATCGATCGCTGCCTTGAGCGCGACGCCTCGCTCCGCTTCAGCGATGGTGAGGAATTGGCGGCGGCCCTCGCTCCCGCGCCCGATGCGCGACCCGCGCTCCCGCCCATGCTCCGCGCCTGGACTGCCGCACGGAATCCGCTTCTCGTTCCCTATATGGGATGGTCCGCCGGGTTTGGCTTCCTCACCCTGGTAAACCTGGTGGCGTGGGTGACAGGCAACCGGCCGGATGGCCCGGGAGACATTGTGACCCTGGCCGCCATTACCTCGCTGCCGCTGTTGCCTGTGATCGGGTTCCACCTGAACCAGGCGCGCAGACAATTCCGGGCGGGACATACCCTTGCTGACCTGCGGACGGCGCTCGAGATCGGGCGGCGCGAAAGGGCTGAGAGTGAGGCGCTCGAACGCGAGGAGGGTGAGGCGCCTGGCCACCGGCTCCTGCGCCTCGCAACGGTCGCGTCGGCGACCTGGCTCGCCGTCACCGCCGGGTTTGTCCTCAGCGGGGTGCTGCACGAAAACCGGGGCGGTGCTGTGTGGATCTTCGTGCCCATCCTTACCACCATGATGCTGGGGGCGCTGAGCAACGCGCTTGATGTGCAGTTCATTCCCAACGGAATTCGCCGCTGGTGGCAGACGGGGATCCGTGAGCGCCTCTGGAACAGTCAGCCTGGAGAGTGGGTCGCGCGGAGGCTCGGTGCGCCGGACCGATCCCGTGCGGTGGGCGGCGGCGTGTTTCGCGCCACGGAAGCCGCCCTGGGCGTCGCCGCGGGGGAACTCTTCGCGGCGCTACCGAAGGCCTATCGGGCGCAGTTCGCCGAGCTGCCGGCGATCGTCGCGGCGCTCGAGGCCCGGGCAGCGGGCGCACGCGCCGAGATCGAGGTGGTCTCTGCACTCGCCCCATCCGGGTCGGTCGACGCTGAGATGTTGGCAACGCGGCGCACAGCGGCGGCGGCCCAGCTGTCGGAAAGCGTGGCCGCGCTCGAGAGCATCCGCCTCGACCTTCTCCGCCTGCACGCGGGGGCCAGCGATCTCGGTTCACTCACCACGCTGATCGACGCCGCGCGTCTCCTGGGCGAGGATGTGGACCGACTCGCTGATGCCCGGCAGGAGGTCGAAGATGCGGTGAATCGCGACAGCACACGTGACTCGAGCCGCTAGGGCGAAGTCATCCCGATGGTCTTGAGCCAGGTCTCGACCAGCCGCGGCCAGGCGGTAATTGGAAAGTTGGTCGGCCGAAGGCCAAAGGCGTGCCCGCCTTCCGCGTACAGATGAAGTTCCGCCGGAACACCAGCTTTCTTGAGTGCCATGAAGTAAAAGATCGAATGGTTCGGAGGGTCCACCTCGTCATTCTCCGCCTGCACCAGCAGTGTCGGTGGTGTCCTGGCTGTCACAGGCAGGTCGTGGTAGAGCGATCCCGTCCTGCGATCGAACAGATGTCCCGGATAGACCGCAACAGCGAAATCGGGGCGAGTACTCTCCTGGTCCGCAGAATCGACCGCCCGGTACACCGGTCGATCGAAATGGGTACTCACCGCCGCCACGAGATGGCCTCCAGCCGAAAACCCGAGCACACCGATTTTGTGCGGATCGATATGCCAATCTGCCGCGTGAAACCGGACCAGCGCGATGGCTCGCTGGGCATCTTCGAGCGGCCTGGACGATCCAGTCCGCCGGTCGCAGCCGCATCCCTGGTCCCAGGAACCGCCCTGGTTCGGCACCCGGTACTTAAGCAGCACGCAGGTGATCCCCCGTGAAACCAGCCAGTCGCAAACTTCGGTACCTTCGAGATCGATGGCGAGAATCTCATACCCGCCGCCGGGAAACACGACGACCGCCGCGCCGGTGTTGTTGCCCTCCGGCGAATACACCGTCAGCGTGGGCACGGTAACGTGACCGATGTAGAGCCACGGCCGTCCGGCGACCGGCTTCGTTCCCTGGCCGAGCGTTTCCGCGATAACGCCAGGCCGACCGGCCGCGATTGTTGTCGGCCAGATAGGCAGCTGGGTGTGGCCGGGCGATGGCTGCCAGGCGGGAACCTGGGCACTCATCCGGGTCACCGCGGACAGAACCGCAAACGTCACGAGCAGTGACTTTCGACGCATACGCACGGTTCTGATCACGCTTTCTCCCTTGGTGCCGGCCGGAAGCAGCAGGCCTCCAGGCAGGTTGTCACTCTTCTTACGGCGGCCAAGCGGCACCTCTGAATTTGGGGTGTTGGGCACGAGCTGAACGGCCGGAGCTTCCGACAGTTCAGGAATCGGTTAGAGCGTCCGCTGCGTTAGCGCTCGGTGCGGGTCGTCCACGGTACTGGCTTGCAGTCAGAAAGGCCGGGAAATTTCTAATGGATAGCCCTGTTGGTTCTCGTATTGCTTGAGGGACCCGGCTGCTGATGCAGTTGCAGTATCAGCTAACATGCGCTGAAGCTGTCACCCGCGCCCGACCACCGGCTGAAAGCCCCTGGTGCGAGGGGAAGTACGTTAGTGCAATCCGCGCACCATATTGATGGCCGCCCACCTGATGCGCCGGAGCGGGAGACCCTTGAAGGGACTTCCTCTGGTCGCCGCTCCAAGCGAGTGGCAGCCAGCGACGGCGAAGGTGGTGCTACTTGGCGCGAATGTAGATAGGGTGACCCTCGTCGCGAGACCGGGTGATCGCTATTGCGAGAGCCTGCTCAAGGCCAATCGGGGAAGCCGCCTCGAAGCTGACGAAGTCCTCATGAGCGGCAGCAGACGCAGAGCTGGATGCTGCACAGGTGACGACGATCTCCATCGGTGTGTAGATGCCCAGTGTAAGGACACCTACCAGCTGGTTGACGAAGGTCAACTGGGTCTCAACTCGGGCGACGCCATTGGGGCACTGACTCGCCGTTGATAAGGTGCTCGGGGGTACGAGCCCGTAGATCCAGCTGGACGCAAAGCCCTTCCTGACAATGGTGGTTGACGGCGTGGCGCCGGTCTCGATGCTGGCATGGTAGCAGGCCGTGCCAAGTGCCAGCAGGAGGACAAGCGCGAGGTTGGATCGTGTTCTCAACATTGAGATCCTCCTTTGGGTAGCATGGTTGACAAACTCTATTCGCCAAACGTGTCAAGTGTAAACTGCGCTTGTGCGCGAGCGAAGGAGCCCGGCAACGAAGCGAGCGACAAACGTGACAGCTTCACACGCAGTTAGCTGGCGGTTTTCCGCGACGAATCTGCGGACGTCCAGGTAACCCGGTCCAGTAATTCGGCGACTTCTTGAATCATGATTGCTCTCTGGTCCGACGCGTCGATACGTGCCACTCGATCCATGGGCTGAAATCCGTACCAACCGAATTGCGAGTGATTACCACCTTCGATCCATACCCAACGTGTTTGAGGCGGCAGCTTGGGCGCGTTCTCCCGCACCTCGGCGGGACTCGCAAGCCCGTCGCGCGTGCCCACGACCTTGGTGACCGGCACTCTCAACGAGCTCAAATCGTAGTCCCGAGGATGAGAGCTACCGATAATGACGAGTCCGGCCACATCCTGATTCTGAGACGCTACGCGAGATGCGACAACCGCACCACGGGAATGACCTCCGACGACCCAGCGCCGAGGCAGTCCTACGGAATTGAATACTGTAGAAATCCGGCGATTCATTTCCGGGGAATCGGCCCCGCCAAATGCTCCACGACGCGGCAGCTCGATCAAAGCCACGCGGTATCCCTTTTCGGCCATCGATCGGGCCAGCGGAGCGTACGCCCGTGGATCAACCAGAGCTCCGGGAAGGAACATGAACCCCGTGGTTTTAACGTGAACCTGAACAGGTGTAAAGGTCCAGACGCCGTCTTGGTGACTGACCGACACGAGCGAGTTTGAGAGCACTGCTTCACGTGCTTCCGATGACGCGCGATATGCCAGCAACGACCAGATCATGAACACAGCGGTAACACATAGGCCACCCGTGATCCAGATCCGTTTTATGATGCGCCAGAGTCCTCGAGGTTTAGCCAATTGAATCTCTCTCAGCGGCCGGAGCCAGCTAACGGCACACGATGAAGCAGCGCACGCGCTCATCGTAGGTGAGCTGGTCCTGGCACACCGTCGCGTGCGACTGCTCCAGGCGTCTGTTAGCCGGCGTGCTGGTGAAGGCGTACCACTCAAATCTCAAAGTGCCACACCCTGCAGAATTTCCATCCACCGGTCGGAGATACGCGAACGGCATAGGCGGTGACTTCATAAGGGCCTTCATCATCCAAGATCACAAGTAGACCCAGCTCGCTCGGAGAAAAGTCACCGCGTGCCACCAACACCCGCACCTGCATCGGGTTACTACTCCGAAGATCCCAGGGCCAGTTATGCAGCGAGTCCCGTGGCAGGCCGAGACTGTGGCTAAGGACTTCTGAGCCTGTTATGACACCAACCGCGCTGGCGGTCCGGTAAGTCGTCCCGTAGAACAGATTCTGATTCGTCAGGCTTGGCCATGAGCGAACGATACTGTCAATAGCGATAGGTTGCGGAAGGTGCCGAGTGGCGTCCCGGATAACCATTCTGTAGGCGGAATCCGGGCCGGCAATCGGATGCGTGCTGGGGCTGGATACCCGCGCGCAGGCCGTCATGGTCAGGAGGCCCACCGAATGACAAATGACACTAAAGCGTGATGTCATTGCTTCCTCGGACTGAGGCACGCCGCGAACTCGTATTGAACAGATTGCATCGATGCCAACCATAGTATGCAGGCTAATCAGGAATTGGCTAGACCCTCACCCTCACCCCACCCGGAGCAATTCGATCGCCCTGGGGTGTCGCGCGAGCGACCGCTCCCTGATCCCCCCTGGTTCTCCCGCTTCTGCAGCACCGGATCCTTCTCGATAATATCGCCCACCGGCTTCCGCGCCAGATCCAGCAGGTCCGTATCCTCCGGCAGCACCGCGTGTCGCAGCTCGAACGACCCGCCTGCCGCGCCCCGATGAGATCCCCCATCCACCGCTCCTGCAAATCCAGCGACGATCCTGAACCCGTCCGTCGTCACCCCAAACGCCATGAGCGGAGGTGGGGCCGTCCCGGTGAAAGGAGGACGCGGTGCGCCAGCTCGCTCCCCCGCCCTACCCGCCCGGGGAGCTGATGCGCCAGACAGAACCGCTCAGGAAGTTCGATTACCGTGCTGCGAACTTATCAAGGCCTGCATAGTCGTCTCGCCACCTCTTCCTGCCCCGCCGCCACCGGAAGCCGGAGTGCACGCTCCACGTACGAGTTGTCTGGATCGACGTTTGTAAAGCGATACTCCAGGGTAGGCGGATCCGAAGGGATCCACACGGGCGCAGTTTCGCCCGGCCGCTGGGTGCCAATCACCCGGTATTCGCCTCCGACGATCAACGCACCGTTACCCACAATAATCTCAACGCCGGCGTTGCCCGCGCGCTGGCGCGTATCGATCATGTTGAGCAGAACCTCCCCCTTCTGCTCGGCCACCTTTTCGTTCTCCTGAAACCGCCGCCACTCCGAGGGAGAGACACTCCACCTCGCCCTGGCGCCGGTGCCCCGCCGCAAACGCAACTCGCGACGATAGTCGGCCTGAACGAGCGGCAAACATATAAGTGCGATCAGTGACACCATTCCCGCGACTACAGATAGACCATCCATCCACCCGGTGGGCGGGCCGGATGGTTGATTCCATACCGCGGCCGCAAAGCC
>JBDTRF010000196.1:0-6990 GCA_039931815.1 Gemmatimonadota bacterium | reverse complement strand
ATTTTCTCTTCAACACACTGCAGGCTGTCTCCGTGTTGACGGTCGAGAACCCTCGTGCCGCTCAACGGATGCTGACCCAGCTGGGCGATCTCCTCCGCGCGGTACTGGATGGCGACGATCGGCAGGAGGTCGCCTTGGGAGAAGAGCTGGGATTCCTTCGCCAGTATCTGGCCATTGAACAGGTGCGTTTCCCCGACCGCCTGACGGTGAGGTTCGATGTCCCCGATGAAGCGCTCGATGCCATGGTGCCGAGTTTTGTTCTCCAGCCACTGGTGGAGAATGCCATTCGATACGCCATCGCGCCGCGCGCCGCGCCAGGGCAGATTGCGATTGCCGCGCGGATCAGTGCCGACCGGCTCAGGCTCACCGTGCGTGACAGCGGCCCCGGTTTTCCCGACCCGATAGATGAAGGCGTCGGCCTCGCGACGACGCGGACCCGACTGGACAAGCTCTATGGTCCCAAGCAGAGTATGACCCTGGGAAGCGCCGAAGGCGGAGGGGCCCAAGTGGAGATTGTCGTGCCCTTCCACCGGGCGGAAATCGAGGCGGGCGATGAGCGGTGACCTGCGCGTCCTGATCGTGGATGATGAGCCACTCGTCCGCACCGGGTTGCGCCGCGTCCTGGAGACGGAACCCGATATCACCATCGTGGGCGAAGCCCGTCACGGTCGGGAGGCCGTTGAGCTGGCCCGACACCACCGGCCCCACCTGATGTTTCTCGATGTCCAGATGCCCGAGCTGGACGGACTGGGCGTTGCTCGAGAACTCTTTGGTCCTACCATGCCCGGAATCGTCTTCGTCACCGCCTACGACCGGTACGCAGTCCAGGCGTTTGAGCTGCACGCGATCGATTACCTCGTCAAACCCTTTGACGAAGAGCGGGTGCGCGCTTCCCTGGCTCGGGCACGAACCCAGATCCGGACGCGCGAGCCGGAGGCACTCACCCTCCAGATGACCGAGCTGCTGGCCCTGCTTCGTCCTGAATCGGGCCGGATCGAACGCTTCCTGGTTCGAACCGGTAGCCGGATGATACTCGTCCAGGCCACCGACGTGGACTGGATCGAGGCCGCCGACAACTACGTGCGGCTGCATGCGGGCGACAAACGTCACGTGGTTCGAGAGACAATGAAGAACCTCGAAACGCGCCTGGATCCCGGCCAATTCGTCCGCATTCATCGTTCGGCCATGGTGAACTTGAGCCGGGTTGATGAACTCCGCGCGCTGCCCAGTGGCGATTATGTCGTGCGCCTCAAGAACGGCGAGTCACTGACGCTGAGCCGGCGATATCGGGAGGGATTCGAGAAGAGGGTCGGACACGGATAAGCTGGAGACCAGGAACTCGAGCCGGCCCTCCTGGGATCAGCTGTCCAGTTGATCGGCGTTGATCTCGATTGTGTGGTGATCGGGGTCTAGAAGGAAAACCTGCGGGTAGCCAACCGTGCCGCTTGGGCTCTCTTTCGTTTTCAGCGCCGGATCGGTCGCGGCGGGATGGTAGCCGGCCGCGTGCAGGTGCTCGAGCGCCCGCCGAAAACTCCTGACCCGTATGGCGGTGTGAACGTCCCTGGAGTCGGCCGGCTTTCCCCGGCGAAACGTCGGATCGGTGTTGCTCACAATCAGGTGGAGCTGCCGGTCGCCGATCTGGTACCACGCTCCGGCAAAGGAGAAAGGGGGGCGCGGAATCTCCATCAGGCCAAGAAGCCCGCCGTAGAACCGGCGAGAACGAGCGAGGTCGGAGACGGGGAGGCTGACGTGATGCAAAGTCTCGATCTCAAGCATGGAACCCCTCGTAGCCAGTGTCAACACTGCACGGAAACCCCAAACTCACCCGCACGAATCCCCCGGGGCAGCTTTTCGCGTTACCTTGCGATACAATAGAGAGGGTCATGCGGCCATATTTCACCTTGTCCGGGCAGTCCGCCGACCCGAGACGGGGCCTTCACACCGGAGGAGACGCTGGGAACCAATTTCTCGGACCTGCTCCAGCGCGCAAACGGCAGCGATCCCAATGCCGCTGACGAGCTTTTCGCCCTCCTGTACGAGGAGCTTCGCCGGCTGGCCGATCGGCACCTCCGTCGCGGCAGTGCCGGCCTGACCCTGGGCACGACGACGCTGGTGCACGAAGCCTACCTCAGCATGGCCGGCCGATCCGACGCATCTTTCCCCGATCGCGCGCGTTTCTTTTCCTATGCCTCCCGGGCCATGCGCGGACTGGTGATCGACCATGCCCGCCGGAGGCATGCCAAGAAACGGGGCCGCCAATTCGAAATTACCCTGGAAGAAGGCGACATTTCCTCGCCCGAGGTCAGAGAGGCGGCGACTGACCTTCCGGCCCTGGGCGACGCGCTCACTGAACTGACCGAGCTCGATCCGAGGCTCGCGGAACTGGTGGACCTTCACTTCTTTGGTGGCTTCTCGTTTGGTGAAATCGCAACGCTGCGGGGCGTCTCGGAGCGGACCGTCCAGCGCGACTGGCGGAAGGCGAGAATGCTTCTGCACCGCGCGCTCCGGGATGACAACACGGCCATTGACGATTGACGATTTGTCCTTGTCCGCCCCGCGCGACAACCTGCTCAGAACTCCCCCGCCACCTCGCCTCTTCGCTTAACCGCCACTATTGATGAGACACCGTCGGTGCTCGGCCCAGCGTGTCGAGCAGGGCCCGGACCTCGAGCGTGCGCGGATGTTCGGGCCCGTATCCGTTCACCAGCGGTGTCAGGCTCGCCTCCAACGCGTTGCGCGCGTCACTGGAATTCCCCTGCAGCCGGCGAACTCGCCCGAGGATGTAGTAGGTATATCCCACCGTCCCGCTCTGCAGGCTGTCCTGCCCTTCATTGCGCGCAATCCGCAACACGTCATTGGCCAGCGATTCCGCGGCTGCCAGGTCGCCGTCCCCCAGCGCCATGAGTGACGCGTCCTGGACCATGGTGGCGTACTGGGCAGTGCTTCGCCCGCGACCAGGGAATCCTCGAGTCCTGAGAACATCGAGAAAGTGTCGCCGTCCTTCCGCCCTGCTTCCCATCGCATACTGATACTCGGCTTCCAGCATATCGACCCGCCAGCGGGATGTTGCCGGCACCAGTGTCGCCAATTGGTCGAGATATCGCCGAGCTTGAACCATCTGGTGTCGGTCAATCAGAAGTCCGACCAGGTTTCCCATGGCTCGGGCTCGGAATGGCGCGTCGCCCTGGCGCTCCGTCTCGGCCAGCGCCGCCCGCATGGCCAGGATGGCTGAATCCGGCCGACCGAGGTCCCCCACCAGGTCGGCGGCCAGGATGGTTGCGTAGGTTGGGGCCCGCTGCTGCGGATCCAGTCCCCTGCCCAGGTGCAGCACACGGTTCATCACCGATTCCGCGGCGACCTTTTCCCCCATCCGCGACAGCAACGCACTGGTGTTATACCGCTCGACCAGCATCGTGAGGGTGACATCCCGGCCGGTTCGATCGAGCACGTCTACCACGTGACGGGTGACGTCGAGCGATGCCCGCACCTGGTCATCATTCTCGAGGGCGCGCGCCAGTTCGTTCACTGTCGCCAGGTAGACGAGTGATGAGGTGTCCTCGGATGTCGTGGCCAGTGCCACGGCTTCGCGGGCCCGGGCCAGGGCCGTGTCGGTCTGACCCTGGAGTCGAGCCAGGGAGGACCGGGCTCGAAGGCACTGCACGCGGGGTCCCGGTACGGGCGTGTCAACACTGTCCATGAGATGATAGGCGCGGGCCAGGTGTTGTTCGGAGCCGGCAACATCACCATCGTCCGCGGTCGACTTGGCCAAACGACACGCGGCATACGCTGCCGTTTCCGGGTCCTTCGACTGGTGGGCCATCTCCTCGGCCCGGGAGAGAAGAACCAGCTCCCGTTTGCGATCGTGCAGTTCGAAGTAGTGATCGGCCAACTCGATCATCATTCGCGCCTGGAATCGGGGATCACCCCGGTAGTCAACTTCCAGGTGCTGACGGGCCAGATCGAGGAGTTCCTGCAGTGTGTACGCTTTGCCCGTGGGGGCGATGCTCTGCAGCAGGAACTCCATGAGACCGCTCGAAGCGGTGGCCCGCTCTTCCTGGTACACGGCCCGATCCCGTTGCGTCCTGGCATCGTCGCGCTGCAGCCGTGCCTCGCGCATCTGTCCAATCGAAAACCCGGTCGCGCCGATCAGGCCCGCCATGACCAGCGCACCCGTGATAACCGCCGCCTGGTTGCGTCGAATGAACCTGGCCGTGCGGTACGCGACGGAGTTGGGACGCGCCCGAACCGGTTTCCGCTGGAGGTAGCGCTCGAGGTCGTCGGCGAAGGCCACGACCGATTGATACCGCGCAGCCGGTGACTTGCGAAGAGCCTGGTCCAGGATGTTGTCGAGGTCGCCGAGCCGGAGCCGTGGTGGCTCGGTCTCGAGCAGCGCGCGGACCGCTTCGACCGGCGTCCGGGCACTCTCTCCGGTTGGGTGACGCCCGGACAGGAGCACGTAGAGGAGCACGCCCAGGGCGTAAACATCCGTCGCCGTCGTCAGCGCCTCGCCCCGGACCTGCTCCGGGGCCGCATAGAGCGGGGTGAAGGCTTGTCCGCCATCGAGGGTGGCCGCCAGGCGATCGGGGCTGGATTCATCGTCGAGAAGTTTGGCAATGCCAAAGTCCAGCAGTTTGACCACCCCGTCGTCGGTGACGAGAATGTTGGTCGGCTTGAGATCGCGATGGACAATAAGATTGGTGTGCGCGTGGCCGACCGCGGCCAGGACCTGAAGAAAGAGTCGAATCACCCCGGCAGCTGGAAGATGCTGTTCCTTCGCGAAGACATCGATGGGCCGGCCATCCACGTTTTCGAGCACAAGGTAGGGCTGACCGGAGGGACTCACCCCCGCATCGAGCAGGCGGGCAATTCCGGGGTGGGTCAGCCGGGCAAGGACCGATCCTTCCCGCCGAAAGCGCTCCTGCCCCCGGGGACTGAGCAGCGCAAGGTTGAGGATCTTGACTGCCGCGGTGCCTTCAAACCGTCCGTCCACCCGCCGGGCCAGCCAGACCGTCCCCATTCCACCCTCACCCAGCGGCCGCTCGAGCCGGTAGGCTCCCAGCTCCATACCGGCGAGACTCGTCATCGCCTGGCGGTCGAGAAATCCGGTCTCGTCCGCCCGCGCTTCCTCCTCGAGAAAACTCACGAGGTCCGCGGCCAGCTCCGGCGACTCGGCCGTGAGCTGGTCAATCAATCGCTGCCGATCTTCCAGCGGCAAGTCCAGCGCGCGGTCGATAATCGGCTCGAGCGTCTGCCAACTGTTGCGCGGAACGAGGGTCATGAGGAACCGGTAGAAGACCGTAAGGGCCTGTTCGAATCTATATCAAAGGGGAGTTACCCGACCCGCGACGCTCCGGCCCGGTCATCGTGTCGGGTTTTCACCGGAGACTTCGATTTCCTTAATAGGGGGGAATGGCCTTCCCTCGCTCGCGCAGCACCCCACCGGCGTCCCCATCCATCGAGGTTCGTATGCGGCACAGGACTATCGGCGCTCGATTTGTCTTTGGCTTTCTTTTGACCGTAGTGACTTTCACCGCGTGCGGCACGGACAACTCGACAGACCCGGGTACCAGACCCACGCTGTCCTCCGCCGTCTCTACCGGTCTTGCCGATACAGTACGGCTCCTGGCCATCGGGCGCCAGATCGGCCCACTGCCGTCTCCTGCACCGGTGCGTCCGGCGCTCGTTGCGCTGGGCCAGGCCCTCGCCTTTGACAAGATCCTTTCCGGCAATCGAGACATCAGCTGCATGACCTGCCACCTGCCCGCCCTGGGTATGGGTGATGATCGCAGCTTGTCGATCGGTCAGGGCGGCGCCGGCCTGGGCCCGCGACGCAGCCATCCCCAGGGGCTGTTCATTCCCCGGAATGCGCCGGCACTCTTTAACCTGACCTCGTTGAAAACACTCTTTCTCGATGGTCGCGTTTCGACCGATTCCCTCGGCGGCTTCCACACCGATGCCGGAGCGAAACTCACTCCGGCCATGGCTAGCGTCTTTGAGTTCGGACCCGTGTCCGCACTGCCCCTTTTCCCGGTGCTGTCCCGGGAGGAGATGCGCGCGTTCACCGGAAACGAACTGGCCGCCATCCCCGATGAAAAAATGGGCGCCATATGGGCCGCCATCATGACCAGGCTGGGCGCCATTCCGGAATACCGCCAGATGTTCCAGGCGGCCTATCCGGGCACGCCGTTCGACAAGATGAGCTTTGCCCATGCCAGCAACGCGATCGCCGGCTTCCTGGTTGCCAGGATGAATTTCAACAACTCTGCGTGGGATCGGTTCCTGGCGGGCAACAACAGCGCCCTCACCAACGAGCAGCTGGTCGGGGCGAAGGATTTCATGAGCCTTAAATGCTCCATCTGTCACAATGGGGCGGCGTTTACGGACAACCAGTTCCACAATGTCGCCGTGGCCCAGCTGGGACCTGGCAAAGGAGATGGCACCGGCCTGAATGATGACTTCGGCCGGTTCCGCGTGGTGGACAAGCCGTTGATGAAGTTCGCCTTCCGGACTCCGCCGCTCCGAAATATCGAGCTCACCGGACCCTACGGCCACGACGGTGCCATCATCCAGCTGCGAGATTTTATCGCTCACTACAGCGAGTCGGACCTCAAGCTGCGCGCCTATGATCCCAGCCAGCTCGAGCCACTCCTGCGACCCACGCTGCTGGCCAACGTCGATGCCATCCTCGCCACCAGGGACAGCATCATCTTTGGCGTGGTCATTCCGGATTCTATCGTGGATCACCTCACGACGTTCATGACCGCCCTGACGGACGATCCAAAGCACCATCCAAGTGTCGTACCTCTCCGGGTGCCGAGCGGACTACCGGTTGATCATCCATAGGACAAATAACGTGACTGGTTTCAAGGGGGCGCGCTTCGGTGCGCCCTTCTTGTTTCCGGATGGTTGGCGGAACGGCGGAACGTCACTTGTCGCGACGACTGCGCAGATTCGCAATCGATCAAACCTTGACCTTCTGTAGTTTGCTTT
>JBDTRF010000195.1:0-7016 GCA_039931815.1 Gemmatimonadota bacterium | reverse complement strand
GCTGGTTGAGGATGACTATAAACAACTGACGGAGACTACCACCGGGAATTATGGTGGTTTGGGAATCCAGATCGACGTTCGCGATGGCTGGATCACCGTGGTGGCTCCGCTTCCGGATACCCCCGCGGAGCAAGTGGGAATCGAGACCGGCGATCGCATCACCGAGGTCGACGGAAAGAGTACCCAGGGGTGGAGCAGCGAACGGGCGATCAATTCGCTCAGGGGTGAGCCGGGAAGCAAGGTTCAGATCCTGGTCGAGCGGACGGGGATCAGCCAGCCGGTCAAGTACGATCTGACGAGGGCGCGAATCCATCTGCGATCCGTTCCGGCCGGGACACTCTTCCCCGGCGGCGTCGGTTACATCTCCCTCAATCCGGTAAGCGAATCGTCCGCGGAGGAGCTCCAGGGCGAGATCACGTCGATGATTCAGAAGGGCATGAAATCCCTGGTCTTCGACCTGCGGGGGAATCCCGGTGGATTGCTCGACCAGGGAGTGAAGGTCTCCGACCTTTTTCTCGAGCCGCGCCAGGAAATCGTCGCTACCCGCGGTCGTGCCAAAGGCTCCAGCCGTCAATTTTTCGACAACGCTCAACAGCTCTGGCCTGACCTCCCCATCGTGGTGCTGGTCAACGAAGGAAGCGCCAGCGCGGCTGAGATCATTGCCGGAGCGTTGCAGGATCACGACCGAGCGGTAGTGGTTGGAACGCCGACGTTTGGGAAGGGCCTCGTGCAGACGCTCTTCACACTGGGGGAGAACGTGGCACTCAAGCTGACCACGGCCCGGTGGTATACGCCGAGCGGTCGAACGATTCAGCGGATCGCCAAGAACGAAGAAGATCAGTTCATGATGGCCGCGCGCGACAGCGGGAAACCCGTGGTGGTCCGGAGTGACTCAACCCAACCGGCCGATTCCGCCAAGCCGATTTTTCATACCGACGCGGGGCGAACGGTGTGGGGTGGGGGCGGTATCGTCCCCGACATCGTAATGCGTCCGGACTCAGCGACAGCAGGGGAGAAGGCCTTCATCGAAGCGGTGGGTCCAAAAGTGCAGGAGTATCGCGACGTCCTGACTACCTATGCGCTCGACATGAAGCGGGATCACGGTGTCGCCTCGGAAGCTTTCACGATCACTCCCGCGATGCGGGCCGAGGTAGTGAGCCGCCTCAAAGCGAAGGGTGTCGTCCTGACGGCGCAACAGGTTTCCGATGCGGGCCGTTTTCTTGACCAGAGCATGGCTTACGAAATTGCCCGTTATGTCTTCGGTCGGCCTGCTGAATTCCGGCGCCGAGCGGCCGATGACCGCCAGGTGCAGACCGCCCTGGATCTTCTCCGGCGGGCGCGTACGCCACAGGCCCTGATGAGCCTGGCGAACGCGAATGGACGAGTGGTAGAAACACCATCGAGAAATTGAGCTTTCCGAGCAACACAAAAGCAGGGGCGACCGGATGGTCGCCCCTGTTTTTTTTCCTTCGGTGGACGGACTACTTGCGGCCGTATACGCTCACGACAGCCTTCCCTTCGCGGCCGCCACGGATGCTCCGGTAGGTGAACTCGACATTTCGAATCACCCGCAGCGTTCCCGGGAGGTCAATCACTCGAGTCCGGGTCTCGTTCTGAAAGACCAGTCGGGTGTCGGGAGAGAAGCTCTCGCCGTTGGCGAAATTCACCTTGACGTTCAGCATTTCAACGTCCCCACCATCGACCCGGATCATGATCTGGCGGAATGTGCCTTCAAACGCCGCGGGAATCGCGTCGTGATCAACCCGGAAATCGACTTCACGTGATCCAATACGATCCCAGCCCTTTTCAGCGCCGGGAACGGGTCGTGGGTCGCCAGCGATTTTTCGACCAAAGACCCGCACGATCGCATTGCCGGAACGTCGTTGCGCCTTATAATGAAATGAGATTCGGCGAATCTGGCGATCGTTCCCCGGAAGGTCGATGATCCGACTGTGATCCCCATCCCGAAAGATGAGGCGGGTATCGGGCGAGAAGTCTTCTCCGTTAGCGAAAACGACCCGCACGTTATACATCTCCACCGTGCCGGCATCGACATCGATCCGGATCGCGTCGAAGCGCCCCTCACGGGACGGCACCTCGATCACGTCGGTTTCAGCCGCCAGGTTAACCCGTCGGGTTCCGAGCGACTCCCACTGATCGGACGCGAACAGAGTGGATGGGCCTAGAATCGATGACGCCAGGAGTGCGGTATAGACTGATCGTGTGAAGCGGTGCATTATGTCCTCCTCGGGACGACTAACGTGTTGATGTTCGGAATGCGAAATGTCCTTCGACGTCCGGACGGCCATACTGGTCAGGGCCGCCCTTTAAGAGAGTTCTTGCGCATCGAGCTCTTTCAGGTCACACTCCATGCAAGAAGACCGGCAGCGAATTTCGGGTCTTGAGACCCCTGTCACGGCAGTGTGAGTATATCGAGGGGCACATTGAAGTTCTGTGACGTGGGGTGGGTCGTCCCGCGACGGGGACAATCGGGAGGCAGAATCTCACTCACGAGACTCGGGGGCAACAACGAGTGAACTCCGAGACGGGAACACTTGAGGAGGACATTGCATGAGGGTGGTTCGACCGTATTTCCCATTCGATGGAGGTGAAGGGATCACCTGCTCCTTCCTGGCTGGTCGGTATGCCTAGCTATCGCATTGCGCTGATCGGCGCGGGCCGGATGGGCCAGGGCATCGGGAACGCCCTGGCCCTCGCTGGCCAGTCCGTTACCATCCTGGGTCGAAGAGCCCAGGACCTGGTGCCGCCTTTTTCCCTGGCCGATGCCTGGGCGCCCACGCTTAAAAACGCCGACCTTGTGATCATCGCCACGCCGGACGCTGCGGTCGAGGTCGTGGCCGCCGAGGTGGCGGGTCTTCGCGTGATTACCGGAAGCCAGATCGTCCTCCATCTGGCGGGCCCGCTCGACCGCACCGCTCTTGCGCCGCTGGCCGAGTCTCAGGCGTCCCTTGGCTCTTTTCATCCCCTTCAAACCATTGCAGATCCGGCGAAAGCCGCCGAGCGGTTGCGCGGTTCTTACGCCGGACTTGAAGGGGACGATAAGGCCGTGGAGATGGGCAAGCGCCTGGCGCGCCTGCTGGGCATGACGGCCATCATTGTTCCCCGGGGGGGAAAGGCCAAGTATCACGCCGCCGCAGTCATGGCAGCCAACTACACGACAGGGATGATGGGTGCCGCACAGCGTCTGGCCGTTGAAGCCGGGATTGATTCTGAGCTCGCCGCGCGGATGTATCTGCCGCTCCTCGAAGGCGCCGTCAGCAATATCGCGAATATGGGTGCGGCCGAGGCCCTCACCGGACCGATCCGAAGGGGTGATTTGGCGACCATTCGCCTTCACCTCCTGTCGTTGAGCAGCCGGGACCAGGAGCTCTACCGCGTCGCGGGACAGGCAGTTCTCCAGCTCGCCCGCACAGCTGGCCTGGCGGAAGAGCGAGCGCAGCAGGTCGAGGCACTGCTCGAGCAGGGCCTGGGTTCACGCCCGGTTTCGTCTGGCGTTTGAAGGCCATGTCGGGGCGATACAACGAAACCCTCCGGTGGATCCGGAGGGTTTGGGCTTTCAGGCGGTGGAACCAGTCTACATGTTGTCGACTACTCGAACGCCCGCCGGTACGTCGAAGGTAAATGTCCGGCCGGAGAGTCGTTCGTTGGTTCGAATGTCGCTGAAAGTGAAAGTCCTCATCGCCCCAGACCGTTCACGAAACTGTAACCTGCGCGGTAATCCGTCCTCGCGATCGACCCAGATAGTGACCTCGGAAAAGGGCAGGTTCGCCTCGCGAGGTGTCAACAGGACGGCATCGACCGTCCGCCCGCCGACACGTTCAGTCCGGGCTGACTGAGCGATGAATCGGCGTTCGGGGCGATCGAGCAGCCGACTCAGGTTGAAAAAGTCCGGGAGTTTGTCCACGCCGATCTTCATCACCTGGCCCGGGGCAGAACTGGGCAGGTACAACCAGGCGTTGCTCCCGTCGACCACGATGGCCTCTCCGCTCGGATCGGTGAAGCGCATCGAGAGCTTGACATCGCCCGATTGAATCAGGCGGCCGCGACTCCGATAGTTGCCCAGCATGGCGTCGTCGATTGACTGGGTGAAGTCCGCGCTGAACGAGCTGAGCGCCTGGTAGCTGCGAGCGACCCGGCTCAAGACTTCTGCCGGTTCCTGGGCGGCACTGATCGAAGGGATCGCGGCCAGGATGGTGTACAGCAACATTTTCTTCATCTATTGACTCCAGTTCCAGCGGGCTCCGCGATACGCCGGCCGATTGCCTCGGCGATGAGCCGGATTTCCCGCATCATGCGCTCAAATTGTTCCGGATAGAGACTCTGGGCGCCGTCTGACAGGGCGCGGTCCGGTGTTGGGTGTACTTCAACGAGTATGCCATCAGCGCCAGCGGCGACTGCTGCCCGGGCCATGGGAATGACAAGGTCCCGATGACCGGTGCCGTGGCTGGGATCCGCCACGACCGGCAGGTGGGAGAGTGAGTGAATGACGGGAATGGCGGTCAGGTCGAAGAGATTGCGGGTCGTGGAGTCGAATCCTCGCACCCCCCGTTCGCAGAGGATCACATCCGGGTTTCCTTCGGCGAGGATGTATTCGGCCGAGAGGAGAAGCTCCTGAATGGTCGCGGACATGCCACGTTTGAGCAGAATGGGCTTTCCCGCACGGCCGGCGCGCTTGAGCAGCGAATAATTCTGCATGTTTCGGGCGCCAATCTGGATGATATCGGCCACCTCGGAAACGAGATCGACGGCTTCCGGGTCCATCGCTTCGGTAACCACGAGGAGGCCGGATTCTGCCCGGGCCCGGGCCAGCAGCTTGAGGCCAGGTTTGCCGAGCCCCTGGAAGGAGTAGGGTGAACTGCGGGGCTTGAACGCACCGGCCCGGAGGACCGTGGCGCCGGCTTCGCGGACGGCCTGGGCGGCCGCCATGATCTGGGACTCGGTCTCGACCGAGCAGGGGCCCGCCATGATGACGATCTCGTCACCACCAATGGAGAGGCCGCCGGGCAACCGAATCACCGACGATTCGGGTTTCCACTCGCGCGAGACCTGCTTGTACGGCTTGGTGACGTGGATGATTTCCTGGACGCCGGAGAGGGCCGCGAGACGCGACGAATCCACCCTGCCGTCATTCCCCACCACCCCGACCGTCGTTCGTTGGCGGCCGGGCATGGGGCGAGCCTGATACCCCATTTCCTCAATGGCCTCAACCACGCGAAGAACATCCGACTCCGGTGCGCCGTGCCGCATGACTACTAGCATTCCGTTGCGGCCTCCCTCCAGCCGTTACGCAGAGAACCCCAGGTGAACCTGCTCATTTTCATGCAATGGGCGGGTCGACCGGTTGCCCGGCCGCCGCCCGCCCATTGGAAGCCTAAACTGCTGGTCGCGTGAAGCCAACCGCCCGGTTCCGACCTATACGTGCTCCCGTTCACCCAGCCGGACGCCCACGATGGTGGAACACCCGGGTTCCTGCATGGTGACGCCATAGACCGCGTCCGCTGATTGCATGGTGCGCGGGTTGTGAGTAATCACGATGAACTGCGTCGTCTTCTTGAATTCTTCGAGCAGCCGGGTAAATCGGCCTACATTCGCGTCATCGAGTGGGGCATCCACTTCGTCCATGAGGCAGAATGGGCTCGGCTTCGTCAGATAGATACTGAACAGGAGCGAGACCGCGACCAGGGTTCGTTCACCCGACGACAGCAGGTGGATTCGCTGGGTCCGCTTCCCTCGGGGTGCGGCATGGATATCGATTTCGCTATCGAGCGGATCATCCGGATTGGCCAGCCGCAGGTCGCATTCGCCACCACCGAACAGGGTCTGGAAGACGTTGTTGAAATTCGCCTGAATGGCGGTGAACGTCTCCACGAACATGGTCCGGGCGGTTCCATCGATCTCACGAATCGCCTGCTGCAACGACTGGCGGCCGGCGACCAGGTCATCCCGCTGGGTGGTAAGGAAGTCCAATCGCTTGGTTTCTTCCGCGTGTTCTTCGACGGCGAGCGGATTGATAGGGCCGATCTGTTCCAGCTGAAGCACGATTCGCGATGATTCGGCTTCCAGTGACTCGCGATCAAGATCGAGCATCGGTGCTTCGTCGAGGAGGATATCGATCGGCTTCTTCCATTCGGCTTCCACCCGTTCGATGATCGATCGTTTGCGGGCGCCCTCCTCCGTTACCTGCAACTCAAGGCGGTGGTACTCCTCGCTCATCCCCTCGAGGCGATGCCGATACGAGGCAAGATCCGCCTCGGCCGTGGCCAGGGTGTCTTCCGCGGCAGCCAGATCCAGCTCCGCATCAGTCGCCGCGGCCTCCAGTTCGAGCAAAGCCACGCGACGCTCGGCGCGCAACTCCTGCCATTGAGCCTGCTGGGCGGTGAGACTGGCGCTGTCGGAATCAAGCTGGGTCAACTCTGTGGCCAGGGAGCGGGACTGGAGATCCGCATCGGATCCCATTTGCACCGCCCGATCGAAACGCTCTGTGGCGGTCTGGACCCTGGCAGCGACATGAGCCTCCTGTACCTGCCAATGGACCCGGGTTTCCCGGGCACTTTCCTGCTCGGACTCGAAGGAAGTGAGATCCGAACGGACCACCTCCAGGCTTTCCTCCAGGCGAAGCCGGGTGAGGTCGCCTTCAGTGATGCCTGCGTCGATTTCGGAGAGACGCCGTTCGGAGGTCCCGATACGCTGTACGAGGTTGGCATGCTGCGTCTCGGTTTCCCCGTGTTCGCGCGCCAGGTTTGCCGCGAGGCGGACGGCGTCTTCACGCGAAGCAATGCTCAGCCGTTCCGTCTCCCGCGCCTGTTCGGCGGCGATAGTGGCCGTTTCCAGGTCGGTTTCGGCTTCCGCCAGGCGTCGCATCGTCGCCTGGAGCGTGGATTCTGTTTCGCTGAGTCGGCCCCGGGCCCGCTCGAGTTCGGTCCCCAGGTCCTGAAGCTCGGCTCTCCGACGAAGGGGACCAGAGGGCGCGGCGGCACCGGCAAGGAGGATGGCTC
>JBDTRF010000194.1:0-7016 GCA_039931815.1 Gemmatimonadota bacterium | reverse complement strand
GCCACAGGCGAGAAATCCCAGTTCGGCGGCTTTCGCTTTCACTGATGCCGACGTAAGGGTCACGGTGCGCACACCGCCTGAGGCTGAAACTTCGGCTCCCCCTCTCCACTGATAATTCGCGCGCCGCGCTGATAGGTCCAGTACGACCAGGCCCATTCAAAAAGAACGATGAGTCGATTTCTGAAACCGATCAGGAAAAAGATGTGAACAAAAATCCAGATCAGCCACGCGATAGGGCCCGACAAATAATGACCGCGAATGTCCGCCACTGCATGGCCCCGACCAATGACCGCAAGTTGGCCCTTGTCGAGATACCGAAACTGTTTTCGATTCTTCTGTTTAATATCGGCCATGATCGCCCTGGCGGCATACTTCCCCTCCTGAATCGCCACCGGGCAGAGCGCAGGAAGAACCCTTCCATCCTGGGTAAACGCCGCGGCATCCCCCAGCACAAAGACCTCGGGTCGATCGGGAATGTTGCAGTGGGCGTCGACCACGATGCGCCCCTGCCGATCCATCGGTGCGCCCAGGGACTTGAGGACGGGGCTCACCTGGTTTCCCGCGGCCCACACAACACTGTTCGTGGGGATGCGCCAACCGGCGGCGGATACCGAGCCGGGCTCTATGTCCGTCACCAGGGCCTGCTCTCGTACGTCGACTCCAAGCTTCCTCAGTGTTTCCTTCGCCTTGAGGCTGAGTGACTCCGGATAGGCCGGGAGAATTCGGGGACCACCCTCCAGCAGGATGACGGAGGCGTCGCGCGAGTCGATATGGCGAAAATCGCGAAGCAGCGCGTGCCTTCGAATTTCCGCCACCGCGCCGGCGACCTCCACACCGGTTGGTCCTCCGCCCACGACCACGAACGTCAAATGGGCCTGGCGCTTGATTGGATCGGTTTCCCGTTCAGCGCGTTCAAAGGCGAGGAGGATCCGGCGGTTGATTTCAAATGCGTCTTCCAGATCCTTAAGGCCCGGCGCCCGGTCCTCCCATTCCGGGTGGCCGAAGTAGGCATGACGGGCCCCCAGTCCACAGATCAGGTAGTCGTAGTTAACGACACTACCATCACCCAAACGCACGTTTCTGCCGTCAGGATCGATGCTAAGCACCTCGCCAAGAATGACTTCGGTGTTTTTCTGTCGTCGGAGGATAGAGCGAATGGGTGATGCGATGTCGCTTGCGGCAAGGGCGGCGGTCGCCACCTGGTACAGCATCGGCTGGAAGAGATGGTGATTTCTCCGGTCGATGACCGTGACCGAAACGGGCCTGTTCTTTAGTTCCTTGGCGGCGTAGATCCCGGCGAATCCACCGCCAAGGATGACGACATGAGGCTGGGTAATGGAGGTGGTGGCCATATAGAACAGAGTTGGGGTCTGATGTTTACAGATGCATGACTTCCCGGCGCCATCGGGCAAACCGTATTACATCCTCGAATGGCGGTACGGTCCGATCCTCGCCGTAGGCCGTGTACATGCGCCAGCGCAAATAGGTGCTATCGGGAACCGGCAGGAATGGCGGCCGGGTCCACCAGGACCGGCGTCGAAATGCCCAGGCGGTCCGAGCCAGATCGAGGGCGACTCGTGGGCGCACGGCAGCATACGCGGTCAGACGCAGTGCGAGCGAGGTCCAGGATTGAGCCATGAGCAACTATAAATGACCCGGTACCACGAGGTAAGCGCCGAAAATGGTTGGTGACGAAAGCGAGGGAATCCGCCTACTCTATGGCTGAGTCGTAGCCTCTCCTATATTCCTGCGCGGAACCGCCACTTTGTCCCTTACAGGCTGGACCCCCCGTGACCGATCAGAAGCCCCGTCGCACCGGCGAGGACAAACGACCAACCGAGGATGAAGTCCTTCTCGAGAGTGCTCAGCCCATCGAGCGGCCCGATGCCCTGCGCAAGACAGACCCATGGCGTGTGTTCCGAATCATGGGTGAATTCGTGGAAGGATTCGACACACTCGGCGATGTCTTTGACGGGGTCGCATTCTTTGGCTCTGCCCGCACGCCGGTAACCGATCCCCACTATGCGGCTGCCGTCGAGACGGCTCGCCTGCTGGCCAAGGAAAACTTCCCCATCATTACTGGCGGAGGCCCCGGGATCATGGAGGCCGCCAACCGTGGAGCGGTCGAAGGTGGCGGCCTGTCAATTGGCTGCAACATCGAGTTGCCCTTTGAACAGGGCACCAATCGGTACGTCCGGCGCAGCATCGATTTCAAATTCTTCTTCGTCCGCAAGACCATGTTTGCCAAGTACTCCATGGCTTTCGTTGTTTTCCCCGGTGGTTACGGTACGATGGACGAGTTGTTCGAAGCGCTCACCCTGATACAGACCGGTAAGGTCAAGGATTTTCCGGTGGTTCTTTTCGGACGAGCCTACTGGGAAGGGCTGCTGAACTGGCTCAGGGAAACGGTGGCGAAGGAAGGAAAAATCGACAACAAGGACATGCTCCTGTTCAAAGTCACCGATGATCCTGAGGAAGCGGCCCGGATCGTCCTGGATGCACGCGACCGACCAGTGAGATAACGAACGCGCTTCACGCCTCGGAGTGCACTCCGGCGCTGAATCACCCTAGTGGAATCAGGCGATGACCAAATCACGGACCAATCTGCTGGGCGGACGCCGAATCAATCCAGCGGCAATTACGGGACAGGAAACCGCCGCGGACCTGATCGACAACGCCTTCCTGGCCTACAATGCCGGCCGTTTGAGGGAGGCCTGCCTCCTTTTTACCCAGAAGATGCTGGCGCCTGAAGTCACAGTGGGGATGAGCCTGACCGGCGCCATGACCCCGGCGGGCCTGGGCATGAGTTCGATTATTCCACTCATGGAATCAGGTTTCATCGACTGGATCATTTCGACCGGGGCCAACCTCTATCACGATGCCCATTTTGGTTTGGGTCTGGCCATGCACCAGGGATCCCCCCACGCGAACGACGTCGAGCTGCGGGACAAGGGCGTCGTGCGCATCTATGACATTTTCTTCGACTACTCGGTCCTGCTCTCGACCGACGCCTTCGTGCGCGAGGTATCCGCTCGGCCCGAATTTCAAAAATCCATGAGCACCGCCGAGTATCACTATCTCCTCGGGGGATACATCGCGGAACGGGAGAAAGCGCTCGGACTCAGTCGCCGGTCGGTGCTCGCCGTTGCACACGAACTTGCCGTGCCGATCTATACCAGCTCACCAGGAGACAGCTCGATCGGAATGAACGTGGCCGAGCAGGCACTGGCGGGGAGCAAATTGCGCTACGATGTAAGCGCCGATGTGAACGAAACGGCCAGCATCGTACTGGAGGCCAAGCGGACGGGGGGGAAGAGTGCCTGTCTCATCGTCGGCGGCGGAAGCCCCAAGAACTTCATGTTGCAGACAGAACCTCAGATCCAGGAAGTACTGGGGATCGATGAGAAGGGCCACGACTACTTCCTGCAGCTGACCGATGCGCGCCCTGACACGGGAGGTCTTTCCGGCGCGACGCCGGCGGAAGCCGTGAGCTGGGGCAAGATCGACCCTTCGATGCTGCCGAGCACGGTTGTCTGTTATGGCGATAACACGCTGACGCTGCCACTCCTGACGGCCTATGCTCGCAATCGGCACCCTGGTCGGCCGCTCAAGCGCCTATTCGATCGGCGCGATGCGATGATGGAGCGGCTGGTCCGGGAATATCGTGCTGCGCTTGCATTCCGCGATTCTCGCGCGGCCGAAGCTGAATCGACCCCGGGTACCGGTGGCCGCTGAGCCAGTTAAGTCCCGGGTGACCCGGGCGTATAGCTTCTACGCCCTGGGATTGCTCGCTTTCATCAATCTCCTCAACTACCTCGACCGCAACGTCATCTTTGCGTTGTTCGAGCCGATCAAACGCGAACTCCTCCTGAGTGATGTTCAGCTGGGGTGGCTGGGTTCGGCGTACATCCTCGTTTTTTCCATTGCCGCGCTCCCCTTCGGGGTTATCAGCGACCTTCGATCGCGTCGCGCGGTCATTGCATTCGGAGTCGGAGTCTGGAGCGCCTTCACCGTTCTCTCGGGAACGGTCCGAAGCTTTGGTCAACTCTTCACCTGTCGCGCGGCGGTCGGTATTGGTGAAGCCGCGTATGGCCCGGCGGCTTCATCGCTGGTGGCGGACTACTTCCCGAGTCGTGGCCGTGCCGTCGCGATGGGCGTGCTGGCTTCCGGCGTTTCACTTGGTGGTGTGCTGGGGATTTACCTCGGCGGGAAGCTCGAAGCGATCCACGGATGGCGGATTGCCTTCATGGCCGTCGGGGTGCCCGGCTTTCTCTGCGCGGTGCTGGCGGCCAGGCTGGTCGATCCAACGCGATCGCCCACCAAACTCTCCATTCGGAAATACCTGATCGAACTCGAGGTCGGACTGACCGCGGTGGCGCGACATTTCCTCCCGCTCATCATTATGGCAGGCCTCGGTGGTGCCGTGGCGCTGGTCCTGGATCGGCACTTCGGGGCGGATTCCAAGGCCGATATCGCCACCCTTGCCGGTTTCATCGCGATCGGGCTGGCCTGGAATATCTTCACCTGGGTCAGGCGGATCCAGTCTGATCAGCTGGATGAAACACCGTTTGGCGGCAGCATCGCCGGCGCCTTCGAAGACATTATCCAGGCCGTCAAGACGGTGCTCCGCACCCCCACCCTGGTCTACATCTTTGTGGGCGGTGCTCTGATCTCATTCGGCGTGAACGGAATCGTCGGGTGGGGCCCGACGTTCCTGACCCGCGAGCTGGGACTCTCTCCCGGGGACGCCGCCAAGACGCTGGGCAAGTGGGGATTTATTTTTGGGACCGCTGGAACGCTCTTTGGCGGCGTGCTGGCGGATTGGCTGCGAAGGTACACGGCTTCCGCCCGGGTGCTCACGGTCGCGATGGGGTTTCTCCTCGGCGGACCGCTCGCCATCTGGTTGCTGACGATTCGTGATCTGTCGCTTTTTGTCCCCGTATCGTGTGCGACGTTCTTCTGCCTTTCGTGGTACAACGGACCCATCGCCGCCGCCACATTCGATGTCGTGCCTGCCCGCATCAGCGCCACCGTCATCGGAGCATATCTGCTGTTTATCCACCTCGCCGGCGACGCCATTGCCCTCCCCCTGGTAGGCAAACTCTCGGATATTTTCGGGCTGGCCCGCGCGGTCCTTGTCCTTCCCATTGCGGCGATGGCGGGCGGGGTCGTGATGCTGGGCGCGACGCGAACCGTGGTGGCCGACATGAAACGGGTCGCTGGCAAGACCGTCGCCGGAGCGGCGCCGGCCTGACATTGTCAGCGATTCAGTTTTTTCGCCAGCCAGCCGGCGATGTCGTCCAGTAACGGTGCCGGAAGGTGAACGTCCGGTAGCGAGGCGTACTCCGAGAGTGACCCGGTCCCTGCGGTCGGCACAAAGAGGTGATTGAATCCTGGATAGATATGCACGGTAACATCGCGGTTCCCGCCGTCTCGAATGGCTGCCGCCAGCGTATCCGCCTGCCCGGCTGACACCTGCCGATCAAGAGCACCCTGGAGGATGAGAACCGGCTGCCGGATCCTGTGCGCGGTGCTGATCGGATCGTAGTCGGCAAACCACCGGGTCCAGGGACTGGATCTGGACCACATTTGTACCGACTGCTCTACCCCGGCGAGCTGACTGTCCCGCTCTGCTGGCGACAGGCCCGGAGTATTCTCGATCGGGTATCGAAACTGGTCTCGGAGAATATCGACTCCACTCTTCCCCGGGCCAGCCATGATAACCACGGCGGCGATCTGTGGATCCGCGGCAGCGATCATCGGTCCGATCATGCCACCTTCGCTGTGGCCGAGGATTCCGACCTGCGCCGGATTCAAGTCCCGGCGCGCGCGGAGCCATGCGATAACCTGCTTCACATCATCCGCCAGGTCAGCCGTCGTCGCGAGTGCGGGGCTCCCACCGGACGCATCGGTGCCGCGATCATCAAACCGCAAGGAGGCGATCCCCGCTCGGCCCAGGCGATCAGCAATCTGGCGGAACGGACGATAGTCAGGAACCAGGGGCCAGAGTTCTTCGTCACGCGGTTGAGATCCCGATCCGCTGATGAAGACGACGACCGGGACCAACCGATTCATCACCGGCCTGGTCAAGGTGCCTGCCAGCGAGAAAGTGTCGCCCGTGATGGCTCTGATGGGAATGCGGACCTCTTCCGCGGTATAGGGCGCTCCGGCCGGCGCGGCATAGTCCCTTGCCGGACGTATGCGTCCGGCCAGCGGAGGCAGGCTATCACCGGCCCACCGTTCGACCCGTACCTGTTGCGCAGGAATCTCCAGGTTGCGGACAGTGCCATCAGCATTCACGATGGCGCGCACCTGGAGGGGACCAAGGACGAGGCGCGCGGTGTCGGCCTGGAACTTCACCGTAATCGGAATGAGGGCAGGGTTCCCGGCGATATAAAGCCGGAAGGTGGTATCTCGCCCCGCTGCGCGTCGTACCAGTTCAAAGAACGTGATGACGGCCTGGTTGGGCATGCCGGCATCGGCTGGGCCCGCGACCATGCCACTGATGTCCTTGCCGCCGGTGCTCAGCATCGTTCGAAGCGAATCGCCCTGCGCCTTGACTGTCACCTCAAAGCGCAGGGAATCGCTGCCCAGGTCATATCCGCGGGAGTGATACTCAAGTAACCGACCGGCCGGCGAAAACATCGAATGACTCACGATGCGCATTGACACGATCGGAATCATGATGTCCTGATCCAGACTGTCCTGCGTTCGCCGAAAATTCTCGCGACCGATTTCCTTCTGACCCTGGAAGAGGCGCAGTGTTCCGGCGTCCGTGCCCGGCTGTTGCGCGGCCAGTGGTGCCCCGATCAGTCCGACCAGAATCCATATTGCTGTTCTCACAGAACTCCTCCGCTGGAAAGCATTCACCGCTTCTCCTTTTTCCCTGGAGCCCGGCCGGCGTCCTGCAAAGCACGCCGGAGCAGGAACTCGATTTGACCATTGAGGCTGCGAAGATCGTCCCCCGCCCATCGCTGGAGCGCGTCGTAAAGCTCTGGATCGATCCGGAGCGGGAA
>JBDTRF010000193.1:0-7067 GCA_039931815.1 Gemmatimonadota bacterium | reverse complement strand
TCGGGGACCAATCCGCATCAGGCCAGGAAGCGCGTCCTGACGTCGGCCGTTGGCACCGGACAGCTGCCGTATCGTCCGAAAAACTTGTGGCGATGGCGAGCGAACAAGTTATACAGCGCGTCACGGGCCGGGACGGGAACCAGGGCGAAAATCAGGTAGAGCTTCCAGAGCCCGCCCATGTAGTTCACCACCTTGAGCGCGGCAGCAGACCGAATCGTAACCCGCTCGTCGGCCCCCTCGCCCTCCACCCAGACCAGCGAATCCACCTCCTCCAGTTCCGGATGACGCAGCTTGACCTCGGCCGCAAACTTTCCCTGGAGCGCAGCGAATCGAAGAGAGTGCCGGGTTTCGTGCCCCAGGATGAACTGGACACTGGTATTGCAGAACCCGCAAAGTCCATCGTAGAGGAGAATGGGGGAACTCCCTGCGGTGACCGGCCCGGTTGCCACGGTTTCCAGCGATTTTCTGCCGCCCGGGATGGTTCGTCCGACATCCAGGGAGCCAGACGACGTGCGCTGCCGGAGCTCCCAACTTCGAAGGGGCGGGCCTGCCGGACCAGCCAGCTCCGGGTTCGGGGTGTCGCGCGGTCCCGGCATGGTCATCCTGGAGGCCAGCCTAATTTCCGGCCGCCCAGCAGATGCAGGTGAAGATGAAAGACCGACTGTCCCCCGTCCGGCCCGGTGTTGGTCACGATACGATATCCACCCTCATCGAGACCCAGCTCTGTCGCCACCTCGGTGGCAAACGCAAGGAGCCCGCCCAGCATGGCTTCTCCCTGCCTGCCCTTGGCGTCTCGCACCGAAGCGAGGTGAGCCGTCGGGATGACAAGAACATGAACCGGGGCCTTGGGGTCCAGGTCGCGAAAGGCTACCGCGTGTTCCGAGCGTTTGACGACGCTGGCGGGGATTTCTCCTGATGCGATACGACAGAAAATGCAATCGGTCATGATCTCAGGGTCAATGTTCAGAATACTCCCGGTGAACCATACGAGGGTGAAGCTGCCACCGATTCAACCTTCCCGCTGGTGCCGCACCAGCACCGCAAAGGCGATCGCCGCCGTCTCGAAGCGCAGAGTGTTGAATGACAGGCTCACGAATCGACACCCACGCGCATCCATGGTGGCTACCTCCCGGGCGGTCCACCCGCCTTCGGGACCTACCAGGCAATCTAAGGCATCGGTCGGCTTGATCGGGGGAAAGGCGCCGGTGCCCTGCTCTGCCGCCAGCTTCAGGTTCCTGCCGTCGGCCAGGAATTCGTCGAGGGAGACCGACGCGTGCACTCGCGGGGCCCACGCCGACCCCGATTGTTTGATCGCATCGAGTCCGCGTCGCGCCAGCTTCTCGATGTGCTCGGATCGGATGCGGGAAGAGACATTGACGGTGCGCTCCGTCTCCAGCGGGAAAACATCGCTGACCCCGAGCTCCGCCGATTTCTCGATCAGCCAACCGAATCGATCCCGATCTCCGGCGCCGACCGCGAGCCGGAGAGCGGGCGGAGGCTCCACGCGGGCTGCCTCCCTCACCTCCACCGTGGCGGCCTTGCGATCGAGAGTGAGAATTCCCATGCCGATTCCTCCCACCCCGTCAAGCAACCTGACGTCCTCACCGGAGGAGACCCGACGGACCTGCAGATGATGCACTTCCGCTGGATCGAGAGAGAGCGACACGCCGGTGGCAATACTTCCCGGCTCGACCAGGACCGTGATCATACCCGTCGAGCAGCGACCGCCCACCAGCCGGAATCGAGCACTTCGTCGAGACCCGAGAATCCATTTGCCTCGAGCACCGGCCGGAAGAGCGGAGCCTCTATCGTTTCCATGCCGGCGAAGATCGCCACGCCGTTGGGAGGCAGCGCCGCTCGAATTACGGGAAGCAGCGTCTCATTTACCGAGCGCAATATGTTGGAGCAAAGCAGATCGACCGGGCCCAGCAGAGGAGCAAGGACAGCCGCGTCACCCGGCACAAACCTGGTCCGACTCGCTACCCCATTTCGCTCGGCGTTCCGCTCGGCTACCGGAATGGATTCTTCGTCAATCTCAATCCCGGTCGCCTCTCGGGCGCCCAGGAGCGTGGCGGCGATCGCCAGGATCCCGCTGCCACTGCCGAGATCGAGCACCCGGGCGCCGGGCAGGAGATACCGCTCGAGGAGAGTCAGGGCCGCCCGGGTGGAGCCGTGCTCGCAGGATCCAAACGCGGTCTCGGGATCGAGGATGAGGACATTCTCGCCCGGTTCGGCTGCATGGTCTATCCAGGACGGCACGACCGTGATTCGGCCGAAGCGACGCGCCCCCAGCCCGTCCCGCCATCGAGTCGCCCAGTCGGTCTGTTCAAGGGGGCGCCGCGCAATGGATGCCCCGGTCACTCGCCGTTCGATGGCGACCACCAGGGACTCGGCACGTCGTTGGTCGGCGGCAAACGCTACCAGGGTGCCATCGTCCCGTTCTTCAACCGATTGGCCGGTTTCCTCCACCAGCCACGCCGCGAGATCCGGCCGGTCCACCGGGCTCGCCAGGACGTCGAGCGCCCACCAGCCTTCGCCGGTTTGCCACGAACCCATCACGCTCGCAACGCCTCCTTGACCCGGGTCCAGAATCCGGACGAACGCCTGGGCGGCTCACCCTCCATCTTGGCCAGTTCCCGAAAGAGCCGTTCCTGCTCGGTGGTAAGCGACTCTGGCGTCCAGACATGAATTCGCACGTGGAGGTCGCCCTTGCCGTCCTGACCCAGGTGAGGAAGCCCTTTGCCCTTGAGTCGGATCGAGCTCCCTGTTTGAGTCCCGGACGGGACGGTGACCTGCTCTTCCCCGATTGCGCTTGGGACGATGAAGACACCGCCCAGGGCGGCCTGGGAAAACGAGAGAGGAAGATCGAAATGGAGATCGTCCCCCTGCCGCTCGAATCGATCGTCATCCTTGATCTCAAGGAGCACCAGCAGATCGCCGTTGGGCCCATTGCGCGGGCCCGCCGCGCCCTGGCCGCGCAGCGTCAGGTAGTTGTTACTGGAGACGCCGGCCGGCACCTCGACCGTGACGCTGCGATCGGCGCGGACCCGTCCCTCGCCGCGGCAGATTTCGCACGGCTTGGTGATGACCTGGCCTTCGCCGTTGCAGGTAGGGCAGGGAGAGACGGAAACGAACTGGCCGAACATGCTACGCGTGGCGCGACGCACTTCACCGCTACCGGTGCAGGTGGAACACTTGGTGGAACGGCTGCCCTTCGCGGCTCCGGAACCATCGCAGTTCTCACAGCGCTCCAGGGTTTTGAGCTTGAGGGTGCGCTTGACTCCGGTGGCGACCTCCCCGAGCGAAAGCTTCACCGTCACCCGGATGTCCTGCCCTCGACGATTGTCTTCCTGGGATCGGCCGCCACCGAAGAACGACTCGAATCCGCCGAATCCGCCAAAATCCCGCATGAAGATGTTGAGCGCTTCGCTCAGGTCGACATGGTGGACCCCGCCCGCGCCCCGCTCGAGGCCGGCCTTGCCATAGCGATCGTACAGCGCACGTTTCTGCGGATCGCAGAGGACCTGGTAGGCCTCGGTGATCTCCTTGAACTTCTCCTCGGCTCCATCTTCCCGATTGCGGTCGGGATGGAATTCCATCGCGAGTTTGCGATAGGCTTTCTTGATCTCACCTTCGCTTGCGTCGCGGGAAACGCCAAGCAACTGATAAAACTCACTCATTCAAGCAACCCTTCCACGAGTCGTGTCGTATGGGCGACGAGCCCGATGATCTTTTCGTATGGCATCCGGGTCGGTCCGAGTACCCCGATCACGCCAGTCAGGTCTCCGGCGCGATAGGAGGATGTGACCAGGGTAAAATCGGTCAATCGCGGGTCCAGGTTTTCTGCCCCGATGCTGATATTGAGTCCGCCGAGCCGGCGGGAGTCCAGCGCATTCTTGAGAAGGTCGCGGCGTTCGGTCAGATCGAGCAGGTCTCTCATCCGGTTGTTGGACGCGAACTCCGGTTGGTCCGCCAGCATCTGGGCCGTGCCCAGCACGACCTGTGTCCGCCCGGTTGAGAGATCGAAGATCTCGTCACCTTCTTCAATGAAAATATTGAGCAGGCGAGTCCCGACCTCGGTGGGATCGGCATCTCGAAGCCGTTCACCCAGCGTGGTACGGATCTCCTGAAGCGAGAGCCCGGCCAACCGCTCGTTCAACAGCTGAGCCACGCGATGGACCACCTCGGCCGCCATGTGAGACGGAATCTGGACGAAGATGGTGCGCACCACTCCACTCCGCAGATTGAACACCATCAGCAGCCGTTCGGAGGAGACCTGGACCAGTTCCAATCGCTCCAGCACCAGGCTATCCAGGGCGGGAGCGACGGCGACCCCTAACTCCTGGGTCAGTACGCTCAACACCTGGGCGGCACGGCGCAGGATGTCCTCCAGTTCGCTCCGGGATCCCGGCAATTCCTGCCGCAGGGTGTGCTGATCGATGTGGCTGGGTGGGGTCAGCTGAATCAGGTTGTCCACGTACAGCCGGTAGGCCCGGTCGGTGGGAATTCTCCCCGCAGATGTATGCGGATGAAAGAGATACCCCTTTTCCTCCAGCTCGCTCATGGTATTGCGGATCGTCGCCGATGACACGCCCAGACCGAACCGACTGGCAATAGTCTGGCTGCCGGCCGGTTCAGCGGTCTGGATGTAGGTCTGAACAACAGCCTCGAGCACCCGAAGCTGGCGTTCCGTCAATGGTTCGGACATGCCCTAAATCTAAGCCGATTGGTGACATGGGGTGAGGGGCCGTGGGGAAGCGGGCTGGAGGCAACCGGGGCGGCGGTACGCACCAATCCGGCGGATCGTGATCATTGGGCCGGTGGCCCGGTCAGCTGTGTCTTGCCACTTTGTCGCTTGCCTGGCTCACTGAACTCACCAGCGCATCGAGTCGGAGCCACCCTTCGATAGTGAGAACGAGGCTGGATCCTTCCACCCTGGCCCAGCCTGCCTCGATCCATACCGCCCGGGTACTCTCGGTAATCCACTCGGCCGGGATGCCTTTTGTCGTTCTCAGTCCGAGATAGAGGTTTTCCAGCGCGACCGATTCCGGTGAAAGGCTCTCCGTGCCCTCCAATACTGGCTGACCGGCCTGGATGGCGTGGGCATACGCGGCCCATTCTCGCAGGTTCCAGCGTCGTTCGGTGTTCCAGCCACTGTGGGCCGACGGGCCAAGGCCGATGAACGGGCGGCGTTGCCAGTACGCGCTGTTGTGGCGGGAGTAAAATCCTGGGCGACCGGCGTTTGATACCTCATAGTGAGCCATGCCGGCCGATCGAAGTGCTACGTCCGCCGCGAGAAACTCCGTCGCATAGGTGTCGTCATCCACCCGGACAACCTCGCCCCGTTCCACCCAGCGAAAGAGCGGGGTTCGTTGCTCGACGGTAAGACCGTAGAGCGAAAGATGCTCTGGCGCGAGTGCAAGGGCCTGGTCGAGGTCGTATTGCCAATCGCGTCCCAACGCAGCTGGAAGACCGAAGATCAGGTCGAGAGAGACATTGCCGAATCCTGCGCTCCGCAGGAGCGAAACGGCCGTGGCGGCCGCCGCGGCATCGTGGGTCCGGTGCATCCAGCGAAGAACGGCCGGGTCAAAGGACTGGACACCCATGGATATCCGGTTGATGCCCATCCTCTTCCAGCGAGCGGCGCGGGAAGAGGTGACATCGTCAGGGTTGGTCTCCAGGGTGATTTCGACCTCCGGTGAGACAGGGCGGCGAGCGCGAAAGCGATCGAGCAGCCGTTCGATGGCATCGGGGTCGAGCAGGGACGGCGTGCCGCCGCCGAAATAGATCGTCTCGATCGCTGGTGCGATGTTCCACACCTCATGGGATTGCCATGAGTCCCACTCAGCCAGGAGGGCGTCGGCGTAAGCCGAGCTTGGTACTTCCCGCCGAACCGCAATCGCAAAATCGCAATAGCTGCAACGGCGGGCGCAGAAGGGAATGTGGATATAGAGATGCATGAGGGAATGTAGTGGGGGGGTGACTGCTGGTCGTGAGCGACCAGCCGCTGGATGCCCAATCGAGTCAGCCTAACCGAATGGCTGAGGTGAAGTTGGCGCAAGGTTGTGGAGGCGGTAAACGTGCGTCCCGCATGGTGTGACGCCGCGCCCCGGCGGGGGGCAAGCAGGTAGATGTGACGCCGCGCCCCGGCGGGGCGCAAGCAGGTAGACAAAGTTGTCGAGGCGGGGAAACGGGCGTCCCGCAGGGACGCCAGCATGTAAGCACCAGCGCGGGTGTGACGCGGCGCCCCGGCGGGGCGCAAGCAGGTAGGTGTGACGCCGCGCCCCGGCGGGGCGCAAGCAGGTAGACAAAGTGTCGAGGCGGGGAAACGGGCGTCCCGCCGGGACGCCAGCATGTGAGCACCAGCGCGGGTGTGACGCCGCGCCCCGGCGGGGCGCAAGCAGGCATGTCGCGCGATTGTCAGGACCCGGCGAACACGAAGCAAATCTCAGGTGGTACGGTGACCAGGTGGGACCCGATGGTGATTTACCTGGTCCGCGATATATGCCTTGACCCGCTCGCAGGCGAGCGGGCTCACCGTAAACGCGCCATAGCCTGCCTGCCAGGTGAAGGTCCTATCCAGATTTTCTCTCACCCAATGAGACGACTCGTGTTTCACCTCCCGCATCAGATCCGCCAATCGATGAGTCGGGCGAAGTCCGACGAGGAGGTGGACGTGATCGAGCGTCCCGCCAATAGCAATCGAATGAGCTCCAAGTCCACGCAACGTTCCACCCATGTACTCATAGAGCCTCTCGCGCCAGACCTCTGCAATTGCGGGGCGCCGATTCCGAGTACTGAATACAACGTGACAATAGAGCTTTGTATAGGTTTCGTTCATCGGTTGATGAGACGCTGGCCTGCTCATTATCCCCTGCCTCGCGTGCCTGCGGGACGCATTTCGCTAACGACCAACTCTTCCTACATGCTTGCGTCCCTGCGGGACGCATTCGGTTAACGACCAACTCTTCCTACATGCTTGCGTCCCTGCGGGACGCATTACGCTAACGACCAACTCTTCCTACATGCTTGCGTCCCTGCGGGACGCATTACGCTAACGATCAACT
>JBDTRF010000192.1:0-7101 GCA_039931815.1 Gemmatimonadota bacterium | reverse complement strand
TTGGCGGAATAGGTGAGCCAGGATTGTGGGCTCAGCAGGTTGAACCCGAGCAGGAACATCGCGGTGCCCCCTCCCAGAAGTTGAAGCAGGACCAGGAGCCCGAGCCCCATCCCCAGTTCCGACCAGGCGCGAGCGCTGAGCCAGAGTGTCACGGCGGTTATGAAAAAATAAATCGGGGTGAAGTGGAGTCGTGCGAGACTGAGCGCCTGGAATCCCAGGGGGACGAAGATCGGCAACCAACGGGCGATGACCAGCTGGCGTTTCGGGGGGCCGACGATTTTCTCGAGTCCCGGTCGAGAAACGATTCGCGTCCGGCCCGGGTATGAGAGTGCCACGTTACCTCCGGTTTACTCGAGCCCGGCGAATTGAGCGAGCGGAATGAATGAGGAATGAGGGAGGACGCCAACGATGTCAGGTCGGTGACTTCCCCGTTTCTGCTCGGCATTCCCGGCAGACGGGGCGAGGGCCTCTCAATCGTCGAAACATGAATGCGAATCGGCTGTAGAGATGTCGCGCGCAGAATATTCGACCACAGTTCACGCAGGTCCCGCCATCACCGTGTTCGTAATGAATATCACACGTTGCGCATCTGCGCAGAAGGATCTTGTTGGCAACCGTCATGATGTCGATAGACTCCGGATGGCCTGGAAGGGAGGATCAGTTCAAAATACAGGATTCCCCGGGATCGGCCAGCCCGGAGCGGCAGGTCGGCCTGTTCTCTGGCTTAGGCCCCTCGTTTCGAGGTCAGGCTCCGGAAATTGATCGAAACAAGGCGCTTGGTGCAGAAACGTGCGGAAGGACCCGGCCAGGCGGAGAACGGAAGGAGAATGGGGAATCCCCCGAATCCAGTGCGAGGCCGTTCCTCATTGTTACCAATCAAAGAATCGTTGAGGGCGATACGGTTCCAGGTCTTCAACCGTGGGCTCTCCGTTTATTAACTGGGCCATGATCACACCGGTGATGGCGGCGAGCAGGATGCCGTTGCGTCCATGTCCCGTGGCATACCAGAGACCCTCTACTCGTGGCTCTCGCCCAATAATGGGAAGACCATCAGGAGTGATGGGCCGGAGACCGGCCCACGTTCGATTGACCTCGAGTCCGGATAACGCCGGGCACAGCGAGCTGACTTCGGTGAAGATGTGAGCCAGGCCTGCGGCAGTGACATCAGGATTGTACCCGGCATGCTCCATGGTGGATCCGGCAACCGCTTCGGCCCCTCGGGCCACGAGATAGGCGTGCTTGCCGTAGACGATGCTTCGCTCAACCCCGCCAGGCCAGGGGAACGAAGCCATTTGCCCCCTGATGGGGACGATGGGCAAAGGACGGGGGAGTCCCGCCAGCAGCGGAGACCAGGCCCCGGCGGCCACGATGACCTGTTCTGCCGAGTAACGCTCAAGACCGATTGCGCCGACGATCCTGTTCCCCTGGCGTTCCAGTCCCAGCACAGCATCGGTCATTATTCGAGCACCCGAGAGCCGAGCGTCTTCGACGAGCGCTGCCACAAGACGCCTGGGATCGAGCGCGGCTTCACGAGGGGCCCATAGCGCTCCGTACGTCGGTCCTAACCATGGCCATCGGACTCGGACCTCGTCGGCATCGAACCAGTCGCAAAGGTGGCCCTGCTGCCTCTGCCATGCTACCCGGGAGCGTAGGGCCACCGCATCGGCTTCATCCACGCCAACCCGGGCGATTCCTTCCTGCCAGAACCCGATATCGATGCCCGTCGTCTCCCTGAGTGGACCCGCCAGCTCTTCATAGCGTTCTCGACCGGAGAGTCCCAGTTCGAACAGAGGGTCTTCAGGCAGCGCTTCAATCTGGGGAGCTAACATCCCCGCTGCGGCCTGCCAGGAAGCTCCCTGATCGGTTCCTCGTTCGAGCACGACGACATCCCGCCCGGCGCGGGACAGTTCCCGGGCGATCGCGGCCCCTACCACGCCGCCGCCAATTACTATAACTTCTGAATTAATAGACAATTAGGCTTCCTACGAAACTTTTTGAAACATAGCAGCGTAGTCCCCGGCAGCGCTCTTACCCAGGGAGGAAAATAGTATGCGCAGCTTAATTGGGTTCGCCATTCTGGCGGTGGTGGGCATTTTCGCACTCAGGCTGGTGTTCGGTCTGCTTGGCATCGCGATCGGCTTATTCGTTCAACTGGCGATCTGGGCTGCGATCGGGTTCGTTTTCTACATGATCATCAAGATTCTGAGCCCGGGGACGGCAGGCAAGATCCGGGAAGTCGTCACCGGCAAGCCAGCCATCTGAAGTCCCTGGCTGACCAAGCCCCCTCTCAAAAGGAGGGGGCTTTCTTTTGCCGCAGGCCTGAGGCGGTTCAGAGCGGGGATGAACTGTGAGCGTGCTGAATCTTCCACCGACCTTCACCATCCTGGGTAAGCACGAAGGTCGCCTGGCCTTCTCGCGCCACGGTGTCCTTCATTTCCCATCGGTAGCTGACCAGGCTCCAACTTATTCCGTTTCGGATCTCGAGTTGGCTTGAAGTGACGGATACCTGCCCACCGGAAGAGATGCCCGCGTAGAGAGGGGCCAGGCTTCTGGTTCTGCCGTTGACTACCATCACCGCAGAGGACGTGTACAGGCTGTCCGCGTTGCTGCCGGCGGCGGCGGATTCAAGTGCGCCGTAGATGACCGCCGTGACCATTGCTTCGGCGGCATCGCTGCCCCCACTGACCCCACGAGGGCTTATCGTCACCGGGCGCGCGCAGGCCGCTAACGGCGCCAGCGACAGGAGTACACCGAAGGTCAGTCGTCGCATTGAGGTCACGGCCTCCATCGTATGGGGTCCAGAATGGGTGCCAGGCTGGTTCTATTGTTTGCAGAGTAAATCGGCTGTTCAGCGGATTCCAGCACAGTTCACTAACGATCCAGTCTATCAAGAACGCCCCAGACGAGAAGCGGAATCATCAGCTCATGATGGCCGGTCAGTTGAATGCCGATGCCGCCGGCTTGCGTGGGGCGCTCGACGACATTGACCCTGGGCCGATAGTGCCGCACCATGTCAAAATCCGCGGCCAGGAAATGGGTGGGGCGGCCTTCGTCGAGGTTTCTCGCAATGGTCAGCGCCTTGAGGAACACTTCAGGCATGATGACCGCACTGCCGCAGTTGAGAACAGCACCTCCCTGGTCCAGCCCGGGCAGGCTTCCAGCGAGGCGTCGGAAATCTCGATGGGCAGTATCCCCCAGGGCCGCGCCGTCCGAACTTGGATGCTGATGGATGATCTCCGCGCCGATCGCGGGATGAACCGTGATCGGAACGTCCCGATCGTGACAGGCGAGGATGACGGAAACCTCGCCTCCGACATTTCCTTCCCGGGCGGAGAGATAGCGTCCCAGCCCTTCCCCCAGTCCGTGACCCGAGGCGTAGGCCTGGCTGATCGCCGCGTTCATTTCGCTGCCGGTCTCCTCGGCCATTCCGAATGAACCGTCCGTCATGCCCTCCGCCACGTCCTCGCTGGTACCCCCGTATGCGGTCAACTCAAAGTCGTGAATGGCCGCGGCACCGTTCATGGCGACATGGGTGACGATATCCCGGCTGATCCATTCGCGAATGAGCGGGCCCAGGCCAACCTTGATCACGTGACCGCCGAGGAGCAGGACGACCCCCTTGTCGGATTTATGGGCCGCAGCGACATGGTCGATGACAACCTGGAGATCACGAGCGGCGAGAATGTCGGGCAGGCTTTCCATGAACGCACGAAACGAACGGTCTGGCCCAGGAGGGGCAGCGAGGAGGCTCTCGTTGACCTTGTTGTTCCGTCCACCGACCGGAATGGTTTTGATCCGGCTGAGGTCAGCTTCGCGGTAGGTCACGGATCAGCTGCCCTGGGGCGCGGGATGGCGCGGCGCGAGGGTCATCTGCCTGATTTTGAGCGTGACGGTGCCAAAAGCGAGCTTCGATCGAATCTGGACCGGGATCCTGCGCGCATCGTCCGTGAGCCAGATTCGGGCGTCTGCCCGGGGTGAAAACATGCCGTTCTTGTCCGCGGTGATGGTCGGGTGCAGGACGACGCAGTTCACCTTGGCGCCGTCGGGCAGTTCGCAGCTTTCCCGCTTCACCACTTCGATGGTGACGGGGTTCTGGTCTTTCTTGAAATACCGGCTGAACGTGTAGGTCTTGCCGACTTCCAGAGGCGTGAGACGGACGAAGTAAAAGAACGCGGCGTCGTCGAGCGGCTCAGCGACCGTTTCCTTCTGCTCATGCTTTTCCCGTTCGCGGTAAAACCCGGAATCGGGAAAGATCTCGTAGTATCGTCGGCGGACCTTTCCATCTTCATCGAAATCCTGAAAGAATCGGCGGGAAACCATGTCCGAAGTTCCTGCCCAGGAGTGCATGACATCGTCCATTTTGAAAACAAATGTGCTCGCCTGCAACTGAAAGCGGAACACAAAACTTTCCACTCCCCGAATCGTGTCGAGCTTCACGACCGACATCGATGCGGTCCCCAGTGTGAGCATCCCCAGCTTTCCGGTATACTCGAAGTTCTCGCCCACACCAAAAGGGTAGACCGGGGGCTGGGAAACGGCTGAGGCGGGAGTCGCGACCGGGGCCGGTCTCGCCTGCATCAGGGCCAAAGCGATAAGGACTCGCGGAATCATCAGATCATCTCCGTAGGCTGGCGTTCAGGCCGCGGCGGGATCCGGACGGCGCGGGAAACCCGCTTGAGCTGTGGCCCTGCCCGCCAGAGCTTGCGGGCCATCTCCCACGGCTCCAGCCGGGTTGGCCGCGGGCGCACATCCCGGCGCTCAATGGCCGATATCGTTTCGATTCGCCGGGCCGACTGGGCCGCCCGGGCAAAGAGTTCAGCGTTGGCCGCCCATCCATCGGTCGTCAGCAGAGGGCCGGACTGGCCACGAATCGCGTTTTTCAGAATGACCAGGCGGAAGGCGGCAAACCCCGAGACCACATCGGTCACGCCTGGAATCCTGACTGAATTCCGAAGAAGCAGAGGTGCCGCCCTTCGCACCCAGCGCATGAACCGGTTTGGTTCGCCTTCGACCTTGGATTCCGCGATCACGAGATCCGCGCCTCCTTCGATCTGCTTGACCAGTTCAGGTATAAACTCCGCCCCGTGCGCAAAATCTGCATGCATGAGAATGGCACAATCTCGTTTCGGCCGATCGGTCCGTTCCACCGCCAGTCGAAGCAGGGCTTCAACCGATGCCGCGTAACCTTTTCGTTCCTGGTGCGTGATCACGGTGAGTGGTAGCACCTTGGTGTAGGGCTCCAGCACCTCGGACGTTGCATCGGTCGATCCGTCGTTGGCGACCAGCAGCTGATATTCCCGGGCAAACTGGGAAAAAACCTGGCGGATCTTCCACAGAAGAAGTCCGACGGTTGGGGCTTCGTTGTAACTCGGTATGCAGATGTAAATCACAATCTATCAACCATTTGGGAGTATCGAACGATACACCGAGAGGACCCCGTCTGCCATAGTTCGATCGGTAAACCGCTCGAGTCGTTCGGTGGCCAGTTTCTGGACCCGGGAACGGAAGTCAGCGTCATTCAATACCGAGGCAACACCGTGGGCGAGCCCCATTGCGTCTCCCACGTTGACGAGGAGCCCGGCACCCTGGTCCAGCATTTCGGGAATACCTCCGGCCCTGGTGGCGACAACCGGGACTCCCAGGGCCATGGCGTCCAGAATCGAAGTGCCCAAACCCTCTTCCCGTGAAGACATGACGAAGACATCCGCATCGCGAATGAGACCCCACGGATTCGCAACCTGTCCCACAAAATGCACGTGATCCGTGAGTCCCAGTACCTCGGCCCGCCGGCGTAAGTCCGGGCCGAGCGGTCCGTCCCCCGCGATGATCCACTGCAGGTCAGGTCGAACGGACCGCAACTGGTTTGCGGCGGCCAGAAGTGTCATCTGATCCTTGTGGGGGACGAGTGCTGCGACATTGACCACGAGGGGCAGGTTCGGTGCCAGGCCAAGGCTGGCCCGAATCCCGGAGGGGACGGCCGCCCGGACCTCAGAAGGGTCAATGCCCGAATGCACGACAACAACCTGGTCGGGGGGGATTCCATCCCGAAGGAGGATACCTCGGACGGCATCCGAGATGGCGATGACGCGATCAGCCCGGGCCCAGAAACCGGGTCGGCGCAAATGGAAGTCGACCCGCCTGGTCACCACCAATCGGCTGCCGGTCAACCGGGCGGCCACTCCGGCCAGCACCAGGGCGTGCGCATCATGGGCGTGCAGAAGTGAGGGCGCCCGGCGAATTTCGGAGAGAAGCGCCACGAGCACGCGGGGATCGAGCGCAGTGCTCCAGCCCGCCTCGTGCATGGGGACCTGCGCATCGCGAAGGCGGCTGGCCAGTTCGCTTCCACGACCGGTGACCACAACCTGCTCGACCGATCCGCTCCGCTCGAGGGCCTGGCAAAGCAAGCGAACCTGATTCTGGCCTCCACGCCACTCCCTCGCGGAAGCGACGTGGATGATGCGAGCACTCATCGCCAAGGAGTGCTTACGCTGCGCCGACTTGCCATCTGCCCCAGCAGGCTTCGTAACTCGGCCAGACTGAATGGCTTGTTCAGGTAGGGCCTGCCCTCACGCTCGAGAAATTCCTGGGTATCACCTCGCACGGTGTCTCCCGTGCTGAACACCACGTTCTGAGCCATGGCCGGGTTTTTGCCAATAAGGATCTCGTAGAACTCCCGGCCGCCTAATCGCGGCATCCGTAAATCCGAAATAATGAGATCGAATTTTTCACTCGCTGCCAGATCGAGCGCGGACTGACCGTCCGGCGCGGACGCGACCGAATGACCCCATGCTTCGAGCGTGGTTCGGAGATAGTGAAGGATATGCGGTTCGTCGTCGACCAGGAGGATACGAAACGCTGGTGTCTGTACCTCGGTGTCGGGCGTCGCTGGTGTCTCGGTACCGGTGGCCTCTTCGAGCGGAAGCTCCACGGCGAACGTGGCCCCTTCGCCGGGACTGGTGTGCAACGTGATGCGGCCACCGTGCTCTTTCACGATGCCCTGGCAGATACTCAGACCGAGACCGGTTCCCTGGCCCTCGGGTTTGGTTGTGAAGAAAGGATCGAAGGCCTGGGCCGCCAGCTCCTCGGGCATGCCGGGGCCAT
>JBDTRF010000191.1:0-7144 GCA_039931815.1 Gemmatimonadota bacterium | reverse complement strand
GGTCGTCGGCGCCATCAATAACAAGATCGCCCAGGAGCAGCAGATCGAAACTGAGCGCCACCGGGTCGAGGTTGCCCGCCTGCAATCCGATCAGCAACGGCTGCTGAATCAGACATTGACGGCCGAGGCCCTGACCAAGCAGTACCTCGAGGTGCTGCACGACATGAAAGGCAGCAATAACCTGGTTATCATGGTGCCAACCGAGGGCGGAATTCCGGTACTCAACCTCGGCGATCTCCGGAAGAACCTGGGGAATTGATACCTTTGCGCAATCGCGATCCGCTGTACCGGAATATTTTTACCTACCTGAGCGGTATGTGCCTGGCCTGCACCCTGCTGGCGGGAACGAAAGTCCGGGCGCAGGAAAACCGGGATTCCCTCACGATGGTCCCGGGCAGTTTCATGATGCGCGGCACCAGGATCCTGGCTGAGCAGGGTTCGCTCAGGGTTCCGGAGCGCAGGGCAAATCCCGCCAGTCGCCGGATTACCCTCAGATTCATCCGCTTCGCATCAACCAGTGTCCGCCCCGGGCCGCCCATCGTGTTCCTGGCCGGTGGGCCGGGAGACGCGGCAACCCGGGCCTTCAGTACTATGCCCCCGTCCCTGCTCGATTCCCTCCGGGCCGCAGGCGACGTCATTGGGCTGGATCAGCGAGGAACCGGGACTTCCGAACCGGACATGGTTTGTCCGCCCGGTGGGGCCTATCCCAATGACCAGGCGGGCGATCCTGCTCGTATGGGACTGATCGCCCGGGCAGCGGCGGACACCTGCCTGGCTCTGCTGGCATCGCGGGGAATCGATATCAGCGGGTATACCACCGAGGAGAGTGCCGCCGATATCGAGTCCCTTCGCATCGGCCTGCACACAGCCCGGATTTCTCTCCTTGGCGCGAGCTATGGAACCCACCTCGGACTGGCCTACCTTCGCCAATTTCCGGGGCGAGTGGCCCGCGCCGTCCTCGGTGATGTCGAAGGCCCCGATCACACCTTCAAGCTGCCGTCGAACGGCGATGCCGTCTTCGCCCGGCTCGATAGCATCGAGGCGGCGGATTCAACCCGGCCGCATGATGCGCCGCGCCTCCTCGCGGCTTTTGACTCCGTGCGATCAGCACTCGCCGGGACCCCCGCCCGAGTCGAGTACCGGTCAGGGCAAACAATGGAGTTGGGACCCTGGGATCTTCAGCGGATGGTGTCGGACGCACTGGGGAACGTTCAGCAGATAAGCGCGCTACCGGACATGATCTCGAAGATGCTGCACGGCGATTTCAGCGCGCTCGCCTTCTGGGCCTTCCGCTTCCGGCAGGCGCATCCATTGATCGGAATGCATCTCGCCATGGACTGCGCGTCGTACGCAACCGATGCTCGACTTGTTCGGATTCAGCAGGAACTTCCGGGGAGCCGATTGGGAGACGCGATCAATTTCCCCATGCTCGCCGTCTGTGATCTCCCCGCGTTGCCCAGACTGCCCGATTCATTCCGCGCACCGGTTCACTCCGATGCCGCGGTGCTCCTGGTCAGCGGAGACCTCGATGGCCGGACCCCGCCCTCCAATGCTGCCGAGGTTGCCCGGGGATTACCCAACGCCCACCTGTTACTGCTGGTCAACTCTTCCCATAGCCTGGGCGGCGACGAAGTGCAGAGTGCGCTGGTCCACTTCCTGGCCGGCGATGATTCACCCCCGGGCACGGTCCGGCTGCCGGACGTGACATTTCGGCGCCAATGAGATGTCGCTGACGGGACTCGGTAGTGGGACGGAACGGATGTGAAGAAGCAGGAAGGACGTTGCGCCGAGCCTAGCGTCGCTTGCCCGTACGTTGAAGCGCGACCCCAGCCAGCACCAACGCGGTCGCCAGGTAGAGCATATTCGATCCGCTCGACATTGGCACCGACGGAGAGCAGAACCCCAGCAGGTGGCAAATGTCGGGGCCGGGGGGGATATCCAGCAGAAGCAGCGAAGCTATCATCCTTAAATTCTACCATGAACCCCGCCAAAGGGGTATCTTTGTCGAACCGTGGGCCCCGAATGGCGGGCACGGGACATGGCGGAGGACCATCAGGATGCAACAAGGGCGAGCACGATGCTCGCCCTTGTTCGTTCGAATCTTTCGGATGTTGAGCTGAATGTTTGGAAAAAATCAGCCATCCCACCGTTTGACGGCCAGCGTCACATTATGCCCGCCGAATCCGAATGAGTTACTGAGGGCGATATCAACGGTACGCTCGACCTTGTGGTTCGGCGCGGAATCGAGGTCGCAATCCGGATCGGCATGATCCTGGTTGATCGTCGGCGGAATCACGCCATTCGCCGCCACCAGTGCCGCCACCGCAAACTCGAGTCCACCGGCTGCGCCGAGCAGGTGCCCGGTCATCGACTTGGTCGAACCGAAGACCAGCTTCCTGGCATGGTCTCCGAATACCTTCTTGACCGCCTGAGTTTCGGCGATGTCGCCCTGGGTGGTGGACGTCCCGTGCGCGTTGACGTACTGCACATCCTTGAGCCCGATGTGGCCATCCTCCAGGCAGGCGCGCATGGCGCGCTGCGCGCCTTCACCCTCGGGCGCGGGAGAGGTGATATGGTACGCGTCGCCCGACAGCCCGTAGCCGATTACTTCTCCCAGGATCGCCGCCCCCCGCTTTTCGGCATGTTCCAGGCTCTCCAGCACGACCACAGCGCCACCGTCCGCCAGCACAAACCCGTCCCGCTCCTTGTCAAACGGCCGACTCGCCTTCTCCGGCTCGTCGTTCCGGGTCGACAGCGCCTTCATGTTCTGGAAGCCGGCGATGGCAAGACCAGTAATCGCCGCCTCGCAGCCACCCGTGATCATCGCGTCGGCCATACCGTGGCGAATGAATTTGTACGATTCGCCAACCGCGTGGGCCGATGAGGCGCAGGCGGACACGGTGCAGAAATTCGGTCCCTTGAGGCCGTACCGGATGGACACCAGGCCGGCGGCGATGTCGGGGATGAACATGGGAACAAAGAAGGGCGAAACCCGGTCGGGGCCCTTGGTCAGGTAGATGGAGCACTGCTCTTCGAAGGTCGCCATGCCGCCGATCCCGCTTCCGATCAGGACGCCGGTGCGATCGGGATTGGGCACCTTCCCTTCCAGCCCCGCCTGTGTCACCGCCTGGTTGGCCGCGGCAAGCGCGAACTGGGCAAAGAGGTCGTAACGTCTCGCCTCTTTCTTATCCATATACGCCAACGGATCAAACCCCTTCACCTCACAGGCAAACCGAACCTGGAGTTTGGAGGGGTCGAACTTGGTGATAGGAGCGGCGCCGGACCGGCCGGCCAGGAGTCCGGCCCAGGTTTCCGCGACATTCAGCCCCAGCGGAGTCACGAGCCCGAGGCCCGTGACTACAACACGGTGCGTCAAGCTACTTGCCGATCTTTTCGTGGAGATACTTCATCGCATCGCCGACGGTGCGAAGCTTCTCTGCTTCCTCGTCCGGAATGTCGATGTCGAATTCCTTTTCGAAGGCCATGACGAGCTCGACCGTATCGAGGCTGTCTGCGCCGAGGTCCTCCATGAAGCTCGCCTCTTCGGTGAGCTTCTCGCGCTCCACGCCCAGCTCCTCAACGATGATGTCTTTGACCTTTTCTTCGATATCGCTCATGCTAGCCTCAAGAGAGAGTTAGTCCCGCTGACGAGTCCTGCGTGTAAAGATGCTCATGGCATGGGGCCGGAGGCAATGTGAACCGCGCGTTCGATACTGGCCAGTCCGACGACCCACTGCCGCGAGCGATGCGCCTGCCCTAAAACACCATGCCGCCATCGACCACGATAGTCTGGCCCGTAATGTACGACCCCAGGTCTGACGCGAGGAAGAGCACAGCACCGGCGACGTCCTCGGGACGGCCCGCTCGCTCCAGCGCGATGCCCTGTAACATTGCGGACCGCACTTCCTGAGGCAAGCCACTGGTCATGTCCGTCTCAATGAATCCGGGCGCTACACAATTCACCAGGATATTGCGACTGGCGTACTCCTTGGCTACCGACTGGCTGAATCCGATCAGCCCGGCCTTACTGGCCGCGTAGTTCGCCTGTCCCTTATTGCCGGTAATCCCGACCACGCTTGTCACGTTGATAATCCGGCCAGCCCGTCGCTTCATCATGCCCCGGATACAGAGCCGGGTCGTGTGAAATGCGCCTTTGAGGTTGGCATCAAGTACCGTGTCCCAGTCCGCCTCCGACATGCGGAGGAGGAGATTGTCCCGCGCCAACCCGGCATTGTTGACCAGGATATCAATCGGCCCGAACGCTTTTTCCGCAGCTGCTATTGCCGCCTCGACCTGTTTGCCGTCGAGTACGTCGCAGGCGACCCCTGTGGCTCGCTCGCCCAGCGCCGACGCAACCTCGGTCGCTTTTGCCTGGTCCCGCCCCACGATCGCGACGCTGGCGCCCGCCCGGTGGAGCTGACCGGCAATCGCGAGCCCGATCCCCCGGGTCGAGCCAGTGACAAACGCAACTTTACCGTTCAGGTCGATTGATACCATGACTCCACTTTGTCAGAGCCCTCAAAGAACCACGTTCCACCACGGATGGATCCGCCGGAGCAACCTCACGTGAGAGTGGAGGCTCCTGCATGACGGAGTCACGGAACCCGGGCGTCTAGTTCCCCGCCAGAAATCGGTCGACTTCATCCGCCGTCCCCAGCGGGATGCTGCTGCTGCCAGGAACAATTTTCTTGAGGAGGCCACTCAACACGCTGCCCGGCCCGATCTCTATGAAGCGGGCGCCGGAACAGAGTTGGGCGGCCGTCTGCATGCATTCGACCCAGCGGACGGGGGCGGTGAGCTGATCGGCCAGCAGGCGCTTGGCATCAAGACCCGACTGAATCGGCTGACCACTCGCATTGGCGATGACCGGGAACTGTCCGTCCTCGAACTTGACGGTGGCCAGCGCCGCCAGCAGCCCATCCACAGCCGGTGCCATGAGGGGGGAATGAAAAGCGCCGCTGACTTTGAGGGCTATCACGCGCTTCGCCCCGCGCGCCTTGCAGGCTGCCCCGCCCCGCTCGACACCAGTCGGATCACCGGAGATCACGGTCTGGTCGGGTGCATTGAGATTGGCGGCGACAACAACACCATCCGGACCGGACGCCTCGTTGCATGCCACCTCAACCTGTTCTGTTGCCAGGCCGAGGACGGCGGACATCGCACCGGGGCGCTGCATACCGGCCTCGAACATCAGCTCCCCTCGCCGACGCACCAGGCGCGCCGCATCGGCGACCCCCAGAGACCCTGCCATGTGCCAGGCACTGTACTCACCCAGACTGTGACCCGCCCCGGCGCCAATAGTTCCAAGCGTATCCTTCACGACCGCATACACCGCTATGCTGTGCGCCAGGATCGCGGGTTGCGCATTGTGAGTGAGAGTCAGCTGATCTTCAGGACCTTCCCACATCGTACGCGAAAGCGGAATACCCAACGCCTCGTCGATCGCGGCGAACGTATCCCTGGCGGCGGGAAACCGCTCGGCGAGATCCTTTCCCATGCCGACCTTCTGCGCTCCCTGTCCGGGGCAGAGGACTACCGTTACCACCGGACGACGACGCTGCCCCAGGTAAACCCGGCACCAAACGCCACGAGAAGGAGAATGGACCCGGGCTTGATTCTTCCCTCTCGCACCGCTTGATCGATCGCGAGGGGGATGGATGCCGAGGAGGTGTTCCCGAACCGGTCCACGTTGACCATCACCTTTTCCATGGGAACGCCCGCGTGCTTCGCCGTGGACTCGATGATCCGGATGTTGGCCTGGTGCGGAACCAGGAGGTCGATATCCTCCGCCGTGATCCCCGCGCGGGTCAGCGCCTGATCGCAGGATTCGGACATGGCGAGCACCGCCGCCTTGAACACTTCCCGGCCGGCCATCTTGATGTAGTGCGAGCGTTCGCGAACCACTTTTTCGCTGATCGGGTCGGAGGCGCCGCCACCCGGACGATACAGCAATGGTGCCAGTTTTCCATCGGACTTGATGAATGTCGCGAGCAGCCCGCGTCCACTCCTGCCGTCGGTCTGACGAAGCACCGCCGCTCCGGCGCCGTCGCCAAACAGGATGGCGGTGGAACGATCGGTGTAATCGGTAATGGTCGAAAGCTTCTCCGCGCCGATCACGAGGACATGCTTCCCCTGACCCGAGGCAATCAGCCCTTCTGCCACGGTCAGGCCGTAGATAAATCCAGGACACGCAGCGGAAATATCAAACGCGGCGGCATTATCGGCGCCGAGGAGAGCCTGGAGATCACACGCGGTGGAGGGGAGAAGACGATCGGGAGTGGCGGTGCCGAGGACGATGGCATCGAGGTCGAGCGGGCCAATACCGGCCTGGTCCATCGCGATGATGGCCGCCTCGCGTGACAGCATGGCCAGCGACTGGCCCGGCGCGGCAATGCGGCGCTCGCGGATTCCGGTCCGCTCGACGATCCACTGATCGGACGTGTCGAGGCTTTTCTCGAAGTCGGCGTTGGTGACAATTTTTTCCGGTACCGCCACGCCAAGGCCCGCAATCTCCGCGAAAGGCCGCTTCATCATGCCTGCGCCGTCAATTCCCGCTGGGCGAACTCCGCACCAATATGCTGGGACAGCCCCGCCTCAACTGCCTGGACCGCGACCCGGATCGCGTTTTTCACCGCGCTCGTGGTGGAGGAACCGTGACAGATGACGCAGACGCCCTGGACACCGAGGAGTGGCGCGCCACCGTATTCGGCGTAATCGAGGATTTTGAAGATCCCCCGGATATCGGACCGCTCCAGTACCTCGGGCGCATCACGCTTCACCAGTCGGACGATGAGCCGCGCGACGGACTCGTAGAACTTGAGCACGATGTTGCCGACGAATCCATCGGTGACGATCACATCGATGGAACCATGTTTCGCATGGCCGGTCAGGATGTCGCGGCCTTCGATATTGCCGACGTAATTGAGCAGGGGGTCCTGCTTGAGCAGTTGATGGGCTTCCTTGACGATCGCGTTCCCCTTTTCGTCTTCCTCGCCGATGTTGAGCAGGCCCACGATGGGATTCTTCTGGCCGAGCAGGTCCTTGGAATAGACGGTTCCCAGGTGGGCGAAGCAGACCAGTTCCTTGGCGGAGCAGTCGACGTTGGCACCGGCATCGAGAACCAGGGCGGGGCGATCCGCGGTAG
>JBDTRF010000190.1:0-7281 GCA_039931815.1 Gemmatimonadota bacterium | reverse complement strand
GAGCGGCCTGGCTGGGGGGTCTTCTTCGAGCGGAGCGCCCGATCCAGGCGGGGGATCTTTCTTCTGTCGTTGGCGCCCTCTTTCGTTAAGAAACCGCAACAGCTCACCACAGCGTCACGCCGGGCTTCACACTCCTGAATGACCCGCCGGCTCTTGAAAAGTAGAAAACAATCAGATATCGCGAGGACTTCCAGGTCATTCGCGCGCTGCTGTTGTTTTCCAAGTACCGCAGACCGTTGGCACCGGCAACTCCTGCCGATCTATTTCCCTGGTGAAGCTCAGGAGGGAACTTTCCGTTCCTCAGGTTGCGGCAAGCTCCTCCGGATGCGGGCTATCCCGAAACTCACCCTCCCAGCGCGCCATCACCACTGAGGCCAGGCAATTCCCCAGGAGATTGACCGAGGTCCGCGCCATGTCCATCAACGCATCTACCCCCAGGATGACGGCGACGCCTTCGAGCGGCAATCCAAATGTTCCCAGTGTCCCGGCCAGGATGACGAGGGAAGCCCGGGGAACCGCCGCGACACCTTTACTGGTCAGCATCAGGGTCAGCATCATGGTCAGCTGCTGGCCCAGCGTCATGGGAACATTGGCCGCCTGCGCCACAAACACCGAGGCCACCGCCAGGTACAGGGTCGAACCGTCAAGATTGAACGAGTACCCGGTGGGAAGAACAAAGGCGACGATACGCTTGGGGACGCCAAGTTTCTCGAGGTTTTCCATGGCGAGGGGGAGAGCGGCCTCCGAGCTGGCGGTGGAAAAGGCGATGAGGTATGGCTCCTTGACCCAGAACCAGAACCGCCTGAGCGGCACTCGAGCGATCATCGCCACCGGCACCAGCGCGACAAGGATGAACACGATGAGAGCACCGTACAGGGTGCCGACCAGCGCCGCCAGGTTCTTGAGCAAGCCCAGGCCGCTGTGTCCGATTGCCACGGCCACCGCTGCCCCGATTCCGAAGGGGGCAAACTTCATGACCAGGCCGGTGAACTTGAACATCACATCGGTCAGGGCTTCGCAGAATCCCAGCATGATCTCTTTGGATTTGCCCCGGACCTGGGACAACCCGACCGCGAAGAGCAGCGAGAAGAAGACGATTTGCAGCACTTCGTTCTTGGCCGCCGCCTCGAAAAAGCTTTGAGGAACGGTGTGCTCGAGGACGGAGGCGAGCGTCGGCTTGTTGACGGCGAGCTGGCTCGCGGCGTCGGTCGAGCCGCTCAGGGTAATGCCAACACCGGGTTTGACCAGGTTGACCGCGAAAAGGCCCACCGCCAGGGCGACCGTCGTCACGATCTCGAAGTAGATGATGGAGCGAAGCGCCAATCGACCGACCCGCTTCATGTCGTCGCCATGGCCGGCAACGCCTACGACCAGGCTGCCGAAAATAAGCAGCACGACGATGGACTTTATCATGCGGAGAAAGATGGTGGAGATCGGCGCGAGGTACACGCTGACATCGGTCTGGGTCCAGACCGCGTTATCGAGGTAGCCGATCAGCACCCCGACGATCATCGAGATAATGATCCATCCGGTCAGCGAGATGCCGCGGAGAAATTTCCACATCAAGGTGTGCTCTGTATTGGAGAGTGAACGTGGTCGTTCGATTTTTCGGATTCGGTGCCACGGAAAAGCTGAATAGTCGAAAAAGAAATGGCCGCCCTTTGCGGTGCGCCCGTCCGGAAGCCTGCTCCAGCTCTATTCCCACTCGTGAGCGATTCAACCTCAAAGACGCAAAGCCACGAAGGACAGACACATCGTAGCAGAACGCCTTAAAACCGCAGGGCGATTCGTCGTGTTAGTGCTTTTGGCGATCGTCGCGATCCGGCATCACCTGATGCCCAGGCGTCGACCACGCTGGACCCATCACTGTTAGCGGGAACCGGCCAGCGCGCCCGCCTTCGATTCAATTCCCGCCAGCAACGATTCATAGGACTTGCTGAAGCTCGCAACACCCTCAGTCTCCAGCTCCGCCGTGACTTTCGCGAGGTCAACGCCGGATTTGGCCAGCGCTTCGAGCTGAGCGGGCGCTCGAGTTATTCCCTGGTAAATCCGGATCTCAGGTTTGCCATGGTCCTTGTAGGCATCGAAGGTCGCCGGGGGAAGCGTGTTCACCGTGTTCGCGGCGATGAGCGCTTCGACATAATAGATGTCAGGGTACTTCTTGTCCTTGGTGCTGGTCGATGCCCAGAGCGGACGCTGCACTTTCGCGCCCATGCCCTCGAGCTTCTTCCAGCGAGGAGTCGAAAACTGTTGCTCAAACAGCGCATAGGCCATGCACGCGTTGGCAATCGCCGCCTTTCCCCGCACCTCGTGCGGGTCGCCAGTCTTGTCCAGCATCGGGTCGACCTTGCCATCCACCCGGCTCACAAAGAAGCTGGCGACAGACCGAAGCCGGTCGATCGGTTTGCCGGCGGTAGCCCGGCGCTCCAGCCCGGAAAAAAACGCTTCGATGACCTGGGCGTGTCGCTCCAGCGCGAAGAGCAGGGTGATGTTGATGTTGATGCCTTCGGCGAGACAGCCGCTGATGGCCGGGAGCCCTTCCCTGGTTGCCGGGATTTTGATCATCGCATTGGGCCGGCCCACCAGCGACCAGAGACGGCGCGCTTCCACGATGGTGGCCTCCGTATCGTTGGCCGCCCCGGGAGAAACTTCGATGGAGACCAGTCCGTGGATACCGTCGGTTGAGTCGTACAGCGGCCGGAAGACGTCGCACGCCGCACGGACGTCGTCCACCGCGATGGCTTCAAAGATGGCCTGGGGGTTCCGGCCGTCAGCACTCAGGCGTCGAATGTCATCGTCGTACAGGTTGCTCCCCCCGACCGCCTTTTCAAAGATGGTCGGGTTCGACGTCATGCCCTGGAGGCCGTCCTCGTTGATGAGGCGCTTGAGTTCACCCGACTGGATGAGGTCCCGGGTTATGAAGTCGTACCAGGGGCTCTGCCCCAAAGCGGCCAGGCGAACCAGGGGATTGTCCGTCATACTTTTTCCTCCAGCAGGTTCTTGAAAGTTTCTATCGCGCGCTCGGCCGTAATTCCAAACTCGGCATACAGAGCCTCGGCTGGAGCCGAGGCGCCAAAGTGATCGACCCCGATTGACGCACCGTGATCTCCCACGTATCTGCTCCAGCCGAACGTCGTCGCGGCTTCGATGGACACTCGTGCCTTGAGCGGGGGTGGCAGGACCGCGTTTCGATAGTCTTCCGATTGCGCCTCAAATAATTCCCAGGAAGGTAACGATACCACGCGTGCGCGAATGCCCTGGGTCAGCAGCGACTCCGAGGCCGCAAGGGCAATATGCACCTCCGAGCCGGTGGCAATGAGGATCCCCTGCGCTCCGCCCGGAGGATCGAACAGCACGTAGCCGCCACGACGGGCGCCTTCGGCGCTGGCGTATTTTGATCGATCGATGATGGTCAGCTTTTGACGGGTGAGCGCCATTGCGGTGGGGCCTGTGGTCCGGTCCAGGGCAACGCGCCATGCCTCAGTAGTCTCGTTGGCATCGGCTGGGCGGAACGTGACCAGATTCGGCATGGCCCGAAGCATCGCCAGCTGCTCGATCGGCTGGTGGGTCGGGCCGTCTTCGCCCAGGCCGATCGAATCGTGAGTGCCGATGAAGATGACCGGAAGTTTAGAAAGCGCGGCGAGACGAATGGCCGGCTTCATATAGTCAAAGAAAATGAGAAACGTGCTGCCAAACGCACGGAGACCACCATGGGCCAGGATGCCGTTGAGGCTGGCCCCCATTCCGTGTTCCCGCACGCCCCAGTGAAGGATCCGGCCCGATTCCCCGGGCTCGAAATCCCCGCCATTCTTGATGGTAGATCCCGTGCTGGCCGCGAGATCGGCGGAACCACCGATGAGATTTTTTACCGCTGGCGAGATCGCGTCGAGCACGGCCTGACAGGCCTGACGTGTCGCGAGTTTGCCGTCCTTCGGAGTAAAAACCGGAAGTCCTGCGTCCCACCCTTTTGGCAACGTGCCGGAGAGCCATTGATGCATTTCGCCGGCGAGGTCAGCGTTGCTCCTGGTGTATTCCTCGACCAGTGTGGTCCAGGCCGTCTCCAGGTCCTCTCCTCGATCCTTGACTTCCAGCATGTGAGCCGCGACGTCGGCCGGGACGATGAATGGCGGTTCTGTCCATCCCATGATCTCCTTGGTCCGGCGCACTTCATCCTTGCCGAGCGGAGCGCCGTGCGCCTCCGGTGTGTTGCTCTTGGTCGGGGCAGGATACGCGATAATGGTCCGAAGAATGATGATGGTGGGTCGGCTGGTTTCGCGGCAGGCCTCCTCATAGGCCGCGGCAATCGCAGCGAGGTCGTTGCCGTCCGCCACGTGGAGCACGCGCCAGCCATAGGCTTCGAACCGCTTACCACGATCTTCGGTAAATGTGATCTCGGTATGTCCATCAATCGTGATATGATTGTCGTCGTATATCACTTTGAGCTGGCCCAGCGCCAGGTGACCCGCCAGGGAGGCGGCTTCGCTGGCAACCCCTTCCATCAGGTCGCCGTCACTGGCGAATGCCCAGATCCGGTGATTGACCACCGGGAATTCAGGCCGGTTGAAATGATCAGCCAGAAATCGAGTTGCGATCGCCATTCCAACCGAGTTGCCGAAGCCCTGCCCCAGGGGGCCAGTCGTAACCTCCACGCCCCTGGTGTGCCCTCGCTCCGGGTGTCCCGGGGTTTTCGATCCGAGCTGACGGAAATCGTGAATATCCTGAAGGGTGAGGCCGTAGCCGGTCAGATGCAGCATCGAGTAGAGCAGCATCGAGGCGTGGCCGCAGGACAGGACGAAACGATCGCGATCGGGCCAATCGGGGTTGGCCGGATTGTGACGGAGGAAACGAGTCCAGAGGACATACGCCGCGGGAGCCAGGGCCATTGGCGTGCCCGGATGTCCGGACTGCGCCTGCTCGACCGCGTCCATGGAGAGCGCTCTGATGGTGTCGATGGTGCGACGGGCGAGATTCGCGTCGGTCTTCGAGTCCACGGGGATCGGAAGGCTGGGGGCGGGGAAGGTGGAGGTCAGGGTTCGTCTCCGGTCATCAAGACCTGCATTCGGTTGGAAAAATCGGCGTCCTGATCAGACGGACTGGAGCAAAATAACCGGCCTCACCGCCCGGGAACATGGGAGTGAGGATTCGACTTCTTTCGCTAAACCGATGCGGCGGGATAAGCTCAAGCCCGGCGGGTTTCGGCTTGGCTGGGCCTCAGGAACTCACGCGCGATCGGATGGTACAATAGCTTATGGCTGGCTCACTTCCCCGATATCGATCCAACCGATGACCGACAAGAAATACGAAATCAAGCAGGTCGCCGAGTTGACCGGCCTCGAAACATCGCGGCTCCGGGCCTGGGAACGACGTTACCAGATCGTTCGACCCGAACGGCTGGCGAACGGGTATCGGGTGTACACCAGCGAACAGGTGGCGCTTCTCCGGGCCTACGCCCGGTTGATTTCCGCCGGAGCCCGCATCGGGAGCCTGGTCAAGCGGCCGTGGCAGGACGTGATCGTCGAGGCCGAGATGGGGAGGAAGGATGATCTGCTGCACGGCCCGCTGATTGAGGCCGCGATGGCCCTGGACCGGCCACGACTGGAGAACCTGGTGCATTTTCAGCTGCGCCAGCTCGGCGCCCGACGGTTTGCCGAGGATGTCGTGGTTCCGTTCGCGCAGGCGGTGGGGGATCTCTGGGCCCTCGGACTACTCCCGGTTGTTGCCGAGCATATGGCGAGCGAAGTGGTGGTCCATGCCCTCAAGGGTGCTCTGCGCGCCCCCCGCGCCGATGGCCCGCTGGTGGTTGGGGCCACGCTGCCGGGGGAACGGCACGAGTGGGGGATTCTCACCACTCTCACGGTGGTGCAGGACCTCGGCTGGCGGGTGTACTATCTCGGCGCCGATCTCCCGCTGGTGGATCTGCTCGCTGCTGCCTGGAAGCTCCGGCCTCGATGTGTCGCGATAAGCGTGAGTACTCCGGAAACGATTGTCGCAAATCTGGCAGGGCTGTCTGATCTGCCCCACCGCTTGCCTCCCGGGGCGGACGCGTTCATCGGTGGCGGGGGGATCGCGACTCACGCCCGCCGGCTGTCCGCGTGCGGATTCAAGCTGGGCACGGATGCTCGCGCGTTTATTGAGTAAGGCTCCCCGGTTGTCCGGGTATGGCTCAGGGCGATGGTATTGATCAGGGAAACCGGTTGAGCTTCGCTGGATACCAGTGAGCCGTGTCGATGAATTCACACATAACCTTCCACGTCACATCGGCATATGCGATAAGCCCTGCGCAGCAGGGCCGGGCCGGCCACGCTCGTTGCCTCCTCGACCCCGCCAAACTAGGATAGAGCAACCATAGCGAGGGAGTCCGGATACGATTCTGCCTTGTCACCCCCGGTCGCTGTACCGCGTCGTTCGATTTACCCAGCTCAGGCATTGATGCGCGCCCTTCCACCGTACCCAGGCGGGGGACGGCCCATTCAGGAATAAAATGATGACAAGCGTGGATCTTCTTCGCGCGCTGCACGTGACCGCGGCCGTCCTGCTCGTCGGCAATGCGACGGTAACCGGCTTCTGGGCGGTTTTTCTCTACCGCGTTCGCGATACTGTCCCGTTCCGCCAGGTGGCCCGGGCCATTCTATGGGCCGATTTCTTTTTTACCGCCATCGGTGGGACACTGCTCGCCATAACCGGCATTCTCCTCCTGCGGGCGCGAGGACTCCTCTTCCTCGAAACCCGGTGGGTGGTCAAGGGAGCCGGCTCTCTCGCGGTGGCACTCCTGCTCTGGCTGATATTCCTCATTCGCGACCAGCTCAAATTGATGCGCATGCCGAAGGACGATCGCCGCGGACTTCGATCGGTCTTCATGCGCTGGGCCATTCTCGGATCGGTGGTCACCCTGGTGCTGTTTTACGGACTCTGGGCCATGGTAATGAAGCGTTAATGGGGAACCCAATCGCTACGCTCGGCACACGGGGTCGCGCGTGGTGATGAACTCGCGGGGCCTGCATGCCGCCCAGTGGACGAGCGCGCGATCTTTCTCTTCCTATTGCCAGGCGCCGTACGCGATTTGCTTTTGTGCACCGGTGCTCGATCGGCGACAGGCTCCCAATATGCGATCAAGGTGATTAGCTTGAGCGCCTTCGAACAGTCAGCCTTGGAGCAGCGTTGTGGCAAACGATGAACCGGAATACCTGAAGGCCCTGCGTCGGTCGCAGGAGCGGCAAAAAACCGCAGCGGCGCCCAAGGCCGGCGCGCCCAACCCGAACGACACTCCGTTAGCCCCAGCCG